>DATFFO010000227.1:0-16263 GCA_035250025.1 Acidimicrobiia bacterium | reverse complement strand
CGCTGGGGGTGGGCCGCTCGGGCGCGGTGGAGGCCGCCGGTCGAGCCGGTGCCGGCGCGGGACTGGCCGGGGCCGGGCTGACGGGGGCCGACTCGGTGTGCTCCGGGACATGACGCCCGGGATGCCGGAAGGCGAAATCGGGGATCGTCGCCGAGCGCCTCTCCTCGGTGGCTGCCGGTTCCTCAGGACGCCCGCCTGTGACCTCTTGGGTCTCCACCTTGGGGCGGGCCTCGTCGGCGAAGCGGGGCTCGGCAGGCTCGGGCGTCGTCGTGCCTGTTTCCAGCAGTTGGCGAGGAAGGGTGATGCGCACGGTGATGCCAGGAACCCCGGCCACCAGCTTGACCGTGATGCCGTGGCGACGCGCCAGGCGGGCCACGACATACATTCCCAGGGTCGGCTCCAGCGCCAGTCCCAGAATCGGGGGCTCCTCGAGCAGTTGGTTGAGCTCGACCAGCTTGGGGGCCGAGAGGCCGATGCCGTTGTCGGCGATCGTGAGGATGTAGCCGTCGTCGTCGAACAAGCCGGCCACCCGGACCCGTTCCGTCGGTGGCGAGAAGTGCGTGGCATTGTCCAGCAGCTCGGACAGCAGGTGAGCCAGGTCGGTCACGGCACGCCCCGTGACGAGGGCCGGTTCGACGGCGAGGACGTCGACACGCTGGTACTCATCGACCTCGCCGAGGGCCGCCCGGACCACGTCGCCGACCTCCAGGGCGCCGGCCCACATCCGGGGTGCCTCGGAACCGGCCAGCACCAGAAGGCTTTCGGCGTTGCGCCGCATCCGGGTGGCCAGATGGTCGAGCTTGTAGTAGCCACCCAGGACCTCGGCGTCGTCTTCGTTCGACTCGAGGTCGTCGATCAGGGCAAGCTGGCGGTCGACCAGCGACCGGTTGCGCCGCGCCAGCGTGACGAAGATCTCCGACACGCCGCGGCGGAGCATCTCCATCTGCTGGTTGGCGACGTCTATCAGGGTCGAGTGGAGCGTTCCGAACGACCTCGACAGCTCACCGACCTCGTCGTGACCACTGAGCTCCAGGTTGGTCGAGCTGGTCGCGGTGAGGCGTCCACTGGGGTCACTGAGAGCGTCCACCATCTGCGGCAGGTCGACTTCGGCGATGGTCCTGGCCGCCTCCGTGACGGCCCGGACCCGGCGGACGATGGAACGGCCGATGAGGAGGGCGGCGAGGATGGCGACGAGGAGGACCCCGACAACCACGGCCGCCACGGTGCCGGCCTCGTTGCGGGCGGTGGAGGCGGCGGCATCGGCCGAGATGGCGACGCGGTTGAAGATCTCCGACGAACGACGGCTGAGAAGGTCGTCGCGTCCGGTGGGAAAAGCCTCGGGCACGAGGATCTCCTCGGGAGTGTCCGTCAGCTGCGTGTTGACCAGGTTGAGGGCCCCGACCGTGGGGGAGACCTCGTCGGCATTCACCAGCCAGTCCGCCACCGTGGTCTCCAGGGAGAGAATGCGCTGGTCGAACGTCTCCCGGGCCTCGTCGTCGGCGTCGGCCGGGAAGAGGGAGATGAGCCGCTGCTGCTGGAACGACGCCACAGAGGCCCGGGCCAGGGCGGTGGCGCCGGCCCCCTCACGAGAGCGGTCGGCCGTGTCGAAGTAGAGAATGCTCTGGGAGACGATGCTGATGAGGTTGTTGCCGATCTCATCGAAGATGGCGTTTGTCTCCTCGGCGAGAGGATCTGCCTCGCGGGCGTCGGCCACGAGGTTCTCGACCCGCCGGGTCTGGGACACGACGCGGGAGGCGATGCCGCTGGCCGGGCCGGATGACATCGGCACCAGTTCGCTGACTGCCGCCGTGAGCCCGGCCAGCTCGTTGTCCACTGCCGTTCGGGACCCGTCGAGGCTGCGTGCCGTCGTGCCCTGGGCTACCTCGATGGCGAGGGTTTGTTCAGCGGCCACGTCGATGAGGACGTTCATGGCGCCGTCGGCGACGCGGGCGGCCAGCGCCACCCTCTCCTCCTGGCGGGCCTGCTCGAGGAAGTTCCAGGAGACCAGCGCTCCGGCCGCCAGGGCCACCACGAGGACCGGCACTATGGCCAGTGCCAGCTTGGTGGCTAGTCGAAACCGCTTCATCTGCAGGCCTCCTGAGCATCGATCGAGGTGGCTCTCTATCGACCGTCGGTTACGGCGACTTGAGTCGCCGGGCCCATGGAGACCCCCGGGAACCCCGTCCTGAGAGCTGCTGCGGCCCAATGCCGTAGCCAGACGCGGGGGCTATCGTCATGCGAACACACCCGGGAGAGACCCTCATGAGCGCACGCGCCACCACCATCCCGACCGCCGCCGGTGACGTCGTCGACTCGCTCGAGCAATACCGCACCGAGTTGACCGGATACTGCTATCGCATGCTCGGATCTGCCTTCGATGCCGAGGACGCCGTCCAGGATGCCATGACCCGAGCCTGGCGGGCATTCGACCGGTTCGAGGGCCGCTCCTCGCTTCGCACATGGCTGTACACCATCGCCCACAACGTATGTCTCGACACGCTCGACGCCCGCAAGCGTCGGGCTCGGCCGATGGATCTGTCGGAGGCCTCGTCCTTCGACTCGCCCCCCGGCGAGCCGCTGGCGGGCGACATCTGGATCGAACCGGTCCCGGACGAGCGGGTGGTGACCTCCGGCGGCGACCCCGCCGACACGGTGATCGCCCGCGAGTCGATCCGACTGGCTTTCCTCGCCGCCCTCCAGTCCCTGCCTCCCCGCCAGCGGGCTGTCCTCATCCTGCGCGACGTCCTCCGCTGGCAGGCCAGCGAGGTAGCCGAGCTGCTGGGCACCACGGTCGCCTCGGCCAACTCTGCCCTCCAACGCGCCCGGGCCACCCTGGCGGCGAGAGGTGAGGACGGCAACCCGACTGCTCCGGCGAAACAGTCAGAGGAGAACCTGCTGGCGCGCTATGTCGACGCCTTCGAGCGCTACGACATCGATTCTCTCACCGCCCTGATCGCCGAGGACGCCACCCAGTCGATGCCGCCCTACGCCCTGTGGCTGCAGGGACGAGACGATATCCTCGGCTGGTGGGTCGGTCCTGGCGCCGCCTGCCGGGGATCACGCCTGGTGCCAACCACGGCCAACGGCCGGGCGGCTTTCGGCCAGTACCGGCCGTCCGGGCCGGGAGGGAGCTTCCAGCCTTGGGCGCTTCAGGTCCTCGAGGTCGAGGACGGGCGGGTCGTCGACTTCAGCTTCTTCCTCGACACCGAGCGCCTGTTCCCGTTATTCGGCCTTCCCCCGACGGTCGAATGACCTCTTCCTGAGGCACCGGCCGGAACCAGCGGGCCGGGCACCGGTAGGATCGGCAAGATGGACCCGCCCACCGTGGCTCGGCGGCTCTTCGCTCCGATCGCCCCCAGCTATGAGCGGTGGGCGTCGATCCTCAGCATGGGTCAGGACGCCCGCTGGCGGCAGGCACTGGTCACCCTGCTCGACCCTCCGACGGGCGCGTCCACCCTCGACGTGGCCGCCGGCACCGGTTCGATCACCCGCCTGCTGGACGATCGCGGCTGCCGGGTCATCGCCCTCGACCAGAGCCTGGCCATGCTCGCCCGGCACCGGGGCGGGCTCGGGGTCCCGGTGGCTGCGACTGCCGAACGATTGCCCTTCCCGGACGGCTCGTTCGACGTTGTCACCTTCGGCTACCTGCTGCGATACGTCGACGACGTCCCGGGCGCCCTCGCCGAGCTGGCCCGCGTTGTGCGTTCGGGGGGTCAGCTGGGAATGGTCGAGTTCGGCCTGCCGACCGGTGTCTGGCGGCCGCTCTGGTGGCTCTACACACGCACCGTCCTCCCCATCTCCGGTGCGCTGATCGGGTCCGGTTGGGGAAAGGTCGGCCAATTCCTCGGCCACAGCATCGAAGGCTTCGCCAGAACCTGGCCGCCGGAGCGGCTGGCGGCGACCTGGGAATCTGCCGGTCTCGACGAGGTCGGCTTCCGGCGGCTCTCACTCGGCGGCGGCCTCGTGATGTGGGGTCGGAAGGCATGACTGTGCAACCGGCCTTCTACGGCCGAACCGGCACCGTTCTCGGCGACCTGGTGACGATTCTCCATCTCCCATACACGCTGTGGCATCTCTCATACGTGGTCATCGGAGCCGCCCTGGCTCCTCATGTCGACGCCCTGCGTCTCACCGGCACCGTCGTCGCGTTCGCGGCCGGACTCGGGATCGGGGCCCACGCCCTGGACGAAGTCCACGACCGGCCCCTTGGCACCAGCCTCTCCGACAGGACACTCTGGGTCCTCGGTGCGGGCGGCCTGGCGGTCGCCGCCGCCGTGGCCGTGGTGGGGAGTCTGGTCATCTCGCCCTGGGTGCTGGTTTGGGCGGCGGCCGGGACCGTCCTCGCCCTCGCCTACAGCCTGGAGTGGACGCCCCTGATCCACAGCGATCCCGGGTTCGCCCTCGCCTGGGGGGCCTTCCCCGTCGTGGTCGGATACTGGGCCCAGACCGGGACCGTGACCCTGGCGGCAATGGCCATGGCCGGCGTCGCCGCCGCTCTCAGCGCCGCCCAGCGCTCACTCAGCAAGTCAGCCACGCGACTTCGGCGAAGTGGGATGCCGGTCGACAACATCACCGACCTCT
The DNA here is from genome assembly GCA_035250025.1 of Acidimicrobiia bacterium. GTDB lineage: Bacteria > Actinomycetota > Acidimicrobiia > Spongiisociales > ZC4RG35 > DATFFO01. Next base: position 11,682 of record DATFFO010000227.1, on the reverse strand, counting down.
CCCGGTGGGAGGACCCGCTCCGATACCTGGCAGTGGCGATGCCGCTGCTGGCGCTGGCCCTCCTTACCACGCACCTGTGAGGGTCTCAGGGAGTTCGGAGCCAGGGCGGACTGGGAGCCTCGATCCGGGCGAGCCGGGAGGGAACAGTCCCGAAGCGGTCGGTGTCGTGGTCCTGCCAGGCTCGCCAGGCATCGGTGAGTTCGTCCTTGGTCCGCCCTACGAAGTTCCACCACATCTGGATCCGCTCGCCCAGGGGCTCCCCGCCCAGGAACATGAGCCGGGCCCCGCCGGAAAGAGCCTCCAGACGCAGCCCCTCTGATCCCGCCGCCACCAGCCCCAGCCAACCCGGCTCGACGATGGCGTCGTCGACCTTTACCGGGTTGTCGATGGGGATGATCCCGTACTCGAAACCGGTGTCGAGGTCGACCTCGCACACGCCCTGTCCGATCACGACATCGGCCCCGATCAGGGCCGAATCGGCCCGGGCGGGCGAGACCACGTCGCCCCACGTCCCCACCAGGACGGTGGCCTCGCCGTTGGCCAGGCGGCGGCGGGGAAGGGCGGGATGGTGCTCGAAGGAGGACGGCCCGTGACGGGTCGCCTCGGGCTGGGCGATCCACATCTGGACACCCTGGACGCCGGCCTGTGATGACAGCTCGGAGTGGGCGATGCCGTGGCCGGCGGTCATGAGGTTGAGCTGGCCGGGCCGGATCACCTGCTCGGTCCCGAGCGAGTCACCGTGCAATGCCTCGCCCTGGAACAGCCACGTAACGGTGGACAGGCCAATGTGAGGATGGGGACCGATCTCGAGCGGGTCGGGGTCGTTGGCGTCCGGAGGGATCATGAGATCCACGAAACACCATCCGCCGACTGTGCGCCGGCCCTTGGTAGGCAGAACGCGCACGACCTGGAAGCCCCCGATGTCGGCGGTCCGGCCCTGACGGACCTCGATCCCCAACTGACCTTCGTTGACCCAGTCGATGGCCCGGTCCTCGACGGGGCCGCTCATGCCGGTCCTCCCTGCTGCGCGGGCCCAAGGTTACGGGACCCGACAGGTTTGCGCCTGGAACGACGCCGGGCGGGCTTCAGAATGTTGCGAGATGGGCGAGGCGTCTTTCGAGGAAGCGGCGGTCGGAGTCGTTCATTTCACATGACAGGGCCCGCCCGTAGGCATCGGCGGCGGCCGCCTGGTTGCCGAGTTGGCGTAGAAAGTCGGCCCGGGCCGACCAGTAGAGATGCCAGCCATCCACCCCCGACACCCGGTCGAGGAGGGCGAGCCCGGCGGCAGCACCGAACACCTTCGCCTCGGCCACGGCGCGGTTGACCGTCACCACCGGCCCGGGAGACATCCGCTCCAGGGAGCGGTAGAGATCCACGATCTGCTTCCAATCGGTCTCGGCGTCAGAAGACGCCTGGCCGTGGAGACAAGCGATGGCAGCCTGGACCTGATAGGGCCCGGGCCGCCTCCGGAGCAGGTTCCGCTCGACGTAGATCGTGGCCTCGACGATGGCGTCGTGGTCCCAGAGCGACCGTTCCTGATCGGGCAGGAGGACGAGGTCCCCAGTGGCGTTGAATCGGGCGTGGCGTCTGGCATGGGTGGCAAGCATCAGCGCCAGCAGACCCTCGGCCTCGGGCTCGTCCGGCATGAGTGTCATCAGCAGACGGGCGAGGCGGATCGCCTCCTCGGCTAGATCGATCCGGTCGTCGAAGGAGCCGCGGTAGGAATGGTGGCCCGTCGTGAAGATCACATACAGGGCGGCAAGCACCCCCGGAAGGCGATCGGGGAGCTCATGGTCGCCGGGAATGCGGTATGGGATCTGTGCGACCGCGATCTTCTTCTTCGCCCGGCTGATCCTCTGGGCAACCGTCATCTCGGACATGAGGAAGGCGCCGGCGATTTCGGCGGTGCTGAGGCCGCCGATGGTGCGCAGAGTCAGCATCACCCTTGTCTCCGGCGACAGCGATGGATGACAGCAGGTGAACATGAGGCGGAGGCGGTCGTCGCCCATTGGGGTTGACTCGGCGCCCGCCAGCATGTCCACCGTCGCCTCCGCCTCCTTCCCCCTTCGCCGTGCTTGCCGGCGGAGTTCATCGAGAGCCTTGTTGCGTGCCACGGTCGTCAGCCAGGCGCCAGGTTTGTCAGGCGGACCGGCCTCCCTCCATCTGGCGAGGGCGACTATGGCCGCCTCCTGCAGGGCCTCCTCGGCCACGTCGATGTCGCCCGTCAGACGGATGAGGGTGGCCAGCACCTGGCCACCCTCGATCCGGAGCGTCTCTTCGAGCGACGCCGTCATTGACCTTCCGGGGAGAAGTCCACGCAGGGTCGCACTTCGACTCGGCCGTGCCAGGCGCCCGGGATCTGGGCAGCCCAACCGAGCGCCTCGTCCAGATCGGCGCAGTCGAGCAGATAGAAGCCGCCCAGGACCTCTTTGGTCTCGGCGAAGGGACCGTCGGTGTGAACGGCCTTGCCGCCCTTTCCGCCCTCCACGTGGACGGTGGTGGCCGTGCTCGTGTCCTCGAGCGCCTCGCCTCCCGACATCACACCGGCGGCCGCCGCCTTGGCGCTGAACTCGTTGTAGTCGTCCATCACGCGGGCGATCTCCTCGGGGCCCGGATCGCCCCCTTCCGGCCCGTAGATCAATGCTGCATACCGTGGCATCTCTGCTCCTCTCCTGTCGGCAGATACCTTCGCCGATACGACGAACCGGACCCTTCCAGTTTCGACATTCCTCGAGAATTCTCTTCTCCGTTTGAGCGGTTGTCGGTCATCGGTCCCTGACGCCTGCGGTGAGGAAGGTCCCGATTCGACCGGATCTACGCCGGGTCACTTCGTGGCCTCGTCCACGATGCCGCGGCGGGCCAGGAAGTCCAGCAGGTGCCGGTCGAACTCCCACGGCCTCTCGACCTGGCAGGCGTGGCCGGCGCCTTCCATTATCACGAGCTCGCCATCGGGAAGACGATCCCGAAGCGCGAATGCCCGCTGGTGGGCGCTGTCTTCACTTCCCGTGATGATCAACACGGGTGCGTTCAGGTCGTGAGCGAGCCACTCGGGATCCGGCTGGATCAGGGCCCGAAACATCGCCAGGATGCTGGCGACGTCCGCCGTTGCGTTGCGCTCTACGAACATCTCGGCGAACCATCGCGCCAGCGGTGACGACCGGAACGACGGTGAGAACACGTTCAGCGTGTACTCGTGGCGGTACGCCAACCCTTGACTCTCGTAGGCATCGATGTGGCGCTGGAGGTGTGGCTTGGCGGCGGCGTATCCGGCACCGGCGAGTACGACAGCCCGGGTACGGTCACGGTCCAGGTGGTACATGTGCTGGACGACGTTGGCGCCTACCGAGCACCCGACCAGGATCGCCGGGCCCTCCTCCGCCGCCTCCCAGCAGGCTTGAGCCAGGTCGAAGAGCGTGACGTCGGGACTGGCGGGCGGAGAGACCCCGTAGCCGGGGAGGTCCACTGCCACACAACGGAACCATGTCGACAGATGGGCGAGCTGATAGATCCAGGCGTCGTGGTCCATCGGGTTCGGATGCACGAAGATCATCGTCGGTGCACCGACCGGGCCGATCACAACGCGATGCAGCGGCCCGGCAATCCGTTCTGCCACCTCAGTTCCTCCTCGTTCGACCGGCACATGATGGCGCGCCGTCGATGGTCAAGGGCACGAACCGCTCGGGACAAGGCTCTCGTGGGGGGAACGACTGCCCCCTACCCCACTTCGTGGGGGCCCCTTCCCCCTGTCGCTTCGCTCCAGGGGGACAAACTCCGTCTAGGAGGCGAGGAAGGTGCGGTACCAGTGGCCGCTGGCCTTGACGGCGCGGTCCAGGGTTTCGTAGTCCACCCTGATGAGGCCGAAGCGCTTGTCGTAGCCCAGCGACCATTCGAAGTTGTCGCAAAACGACCACACGAAATAGCCGGTCACCTCGACACCGGCATCGATGGCGTCCGCCGTCGCCTCGATGTGGGCTTCGAGATAGGCGATGCGGAGCGGATCGTCGACGATGCCGTCCGGCCCTACGACGTCGGGATAGGCGGCCCCGTTCTCACAGATCATGATCGGGATCGCCGGATACTCCTTGACGATGCGACGCAGCATCCAGCTGAGACCTTCCGGCTCGACTCCCCAGCCCATTTCGGTGAGGTGTCCGGGCGGGGTGGCGATCACGGCCTCGTCGGCGCCAGGCCATGCGGCCAGAGCCGGCGCGCCCGGGGCGTGGGCGATGTGATTGATGTTGTAGTAGTTGACGCCGAGGTAGTCGATGTCGGCGCGTACCCCGGCCAACTCGTCGACGTCGATGACATCGGCGACCTGGTAGCGCTCGTGGAGCTCGAGAACGCCGTCCGGGTATCGCCCATGGAACGCGGCGTCGGCGAAGAGCCGGTTGTGGACGAGGTCGACGGCGGAGGCCGCTCGCCGGTCGGCCTCTGAGTCCGTGGCAGGCCACGCCGGGATGAGGTTGAGGACGACACCCAGCTCGTCCTCGGGGCGGGTCGCCGTTGCCCTGAGGGCGGCGATTCCCCGGTGATGGGCGAGCATCAGGTTGTGGGCGGCGACCAGGCCGCTCCCCGGATCCGTCAGCCCGGGGGCGTGCTCACCCGAGCTATGGCCGAGGAAGGCCGAGCACCAGGGTTCGTTCAGCGTCGACCACACGGTCACGAGGTCTCCCAGGCGCTCCTTGGCGACCGTGGAGTATTCGGCGAACCACGTCGCAGAGCGGACGTCAAGCCACCCTCCCAGATCCTGAAGAGCCTGGGGCAGGTCCCAGTGGTAGAGGGTGGCGACCGGGGTGATACCGGTCTCCAACAGCCGCTCGCACAGCCGCCGGTAGAACTCGACACCGGCCGGGTTGACGTCGCCGAATCCGTCAGGCAACAGCCGCGACCAGGAGATCGAGAAGCGGTATGCGTTGACGCCGAGACCGGCCATGAGGGTCACGTCCTCCTCAAAGCGGTGGTAGTGGTCGGCGGCGACGTCGCCCGTGTCGCCTCCGTGGGTTCGTCCCGGCGTGTGGCTGAAGGTGTCCCAGATCGAGGGCCCGCGGCCGTCCTCGTTCACCGCCCCCTCGATCTGGTAGGCGGCGGCTGCCACCCCCCACCGGAAATCGGCAGGAAACTGTCGCCTTGTCGTCATCGAGCGAGGTCCTTTCCGCAAGCCATCATCACAGCTTCCGCGGCCGCCCGGTTTGGGATCGTCGAACGTCCGACTACCGGAAGCCGGCAACCGGTCTTTATCTTCTCTTGACATACGAAGAACCACCCTTGCCTATGGCATAGACCGAGTTGAGAGGAGAACAACTGTGAAGCCAGAAAGAGGTTGGGCAACGCTCGCCGCCGTCCTGGTGCTGACGCTCGCCCTCCCCGTGGCAGCCCAGGAAGACACCACGACTTCGACGACGACCCCCGATGAGCTGACTATGAGCACACCTTTCCCAGGCGTGGCAGTCGAGCCGGGCGACCAGGTGTCCTTTGCCCTCGTCATCAGCGCCCCCGACGTCGTCGCCGTCCAGCTGTCCAGCAACGGCGTCCCGCAGGGGTGGACAGGCGCCTTCCGGGGCGGTGGCTTCGAGATCGACACCGTCACGGCCGGACCCGGCCTGAACCCGGAGGCCAGCTTCGACTTGAACGTTCCGGCCGACGTTGAGGACGGCGTCCACGAGCTCGTGGTCACCGCTACAGCCGGGAGCACCAGCGTCGACCTTCCCCTCACCGTCCGCGTCTCCCAGCAGGCCGGCGGCGAAGTCACCCTCACGCCGGACTTCCCGGGCCTCCGCTCGGCGGCAGGCGAGGAGGCCAGCTTCCAGGTGACCCTGCAGAACGACACTCCTTCCGATCTTCAGTTCGAGCTCGACTCCACCGGTCCGGCGGGATGGGACGTGACGGCCGAGCCGGCGGGCGAGGCGCAGGCGTCGACCCTGGCAGTGACTGCCGGGAGCTCAGAAACGATCAACCTGACCGCCACCTCACCCGTCCAGGTCGAATCCGGTCAGTACCCGATCAGTGTCCAGGCCACCGCCGGCGACACCCAGGTCTCGGCAGAAGTGATCGTCGAGATCGTCGGATCGTTCTCGGCGGTCCTCGACACGGCAGATCAACGGCTCAACGCCGAGGTATCGGTGGGCAGCAGCAACGACCTCGCCCTGGTCGTCACCAACACCGGCACCGCCCCCCTCAACGGCATCACGTTGACGGCGACCCCTCCGAGCAACTGGGAGGTGACCTTCGCCCCTGCCACGATCGAGCAACTGCCGCCAGGTGAATCGACCGTCGTGACCGCCACCATCACCCCGTCGAGCGAGGCCGTGGCAGGCGACTACATCATCACCTTCAACATGGATCACGAAGAGGTGACCGACAGCATCGAGGTCCGCACGAATGTCAACCCGTCGCCGGTGTGGGGCTTCGTCGGGATCGCCGTGGTGGCTCTGACCCTGGCGGCGCTGGCCTGGGTCTTCCGTCGCTTCGGGAGGCGCTGAGGTGGCGGCCAGCATCCGCACCAAGGAACTGACCAAGCTCTACGGTGAGCGGGCGGTCGTCGACCACCTCGACCTGGATATCCCCCCGGGCGAGATCTTCGGACTGCTCGGTCCCAACGGGGCCGGTAAGACAACCACCATCCTGATGCTGCTCGGGCTCATCGAGCCGAGCAGCGGTGAGCTGGAAATCCTGGGCCGCGATCCCCGGCGTCATCCGCTGGAGGTGAAGCGCATGGTGGGGTTCCTGCCCGACGCCGTCGGCTTCTACGACACGATGACCGGGCGGGAGAACCTCCGTTTCACCGCCCGTCTCAACGGCGTGGACGACCCCGAGCCGAGGCTCGACGAGCTCCTCGAACAGGTGGGTCTGACGGCGGCCGCCGACCAACCGGCCGGCGAGTACTCCCGGGGCATGAAGCAGCGCCTGGGACTGGCCGACGCCCTCGTCAAGGGCCCGTCCGTGCTCATCCTCGACGAGCCGACGACGGCCATCGATCCGGAGGGTGTGGCGGACATGCTCTCGTTGATCCGCCACCTCGCCACCGATGAGAACGTGACGGTCCTTCTCTCCAGCCATCTGCTGCATCAGGTGCAGGCGGTGTGCGACCGGGTGGCGATCTTCGTCAACGGCGTGGTCGTCGCCCAGGGCCCACCTCACGAACTTGCCGTCGCCGCGGTCGGGCCGGCTCGGGTCGAGTTCCGGCTCGGAGGCGACTATGACGCCGGCCGGGATGCCCTCAGCGCGCTCGAAACCATCGAGGACGTCAGCCCCGGGCGCGTGCCCGGATCGTGGATCGCCGGGGTGGAAACCGGCCACGTGTCCGATGCCGTGCGTCAGTTGGTGTCGTCGGGAGTCGAGATCCTCGGGGTTCGCCGGGTGGACGAAGACCTCGACACCATCTACCGCCGATACTTCGAGACTCACCGGGAGGCGGCCCCGTGACGGAGACAACAGAGCCTGTTACTCGCAAGGAACCCGCTGGCGCCCGGCAATCGGTGGGCGGGTGGAGGGTCGTGGCCCGCAAGGAATTTGCCGATCACCTCCTCTCGGGACGGTTCATCGTCCTGATGGCCGTGCTCGGGATCGCCACCGGGGCGGCGGTCTTCGCCGCCTCCGGCGGGATCCGTGACGTCGCCCCTCAGGCGCAGGGCATCACCGCCCTGTTCCTCAAGCTCTTCACCGTGACCGCCGAGCCGGTGCCGTTCCCGCTGTTCATATTCGTGGGCTTCCTCGCCCCGCTGCTGGGGATCATGTTCGGGTTCGACTCGGTCAACGGCGAGCGTTCCCAGGGCACACTGCCGCGGCTGCTGTCCCAACCGATCCACCGCGACGAAGTGATCCTGGGCAAGTTCGTGGCCGGTCTCGCCGTTGTGGCGGTGATGCTGACGGCGCTCGTCATCTTCGTCTCGGGCATCGGCATCTTCCGCCTTGGGGTTGTCCCGGAGGTCACGGAGGTCTGGCGGCTGTTGGTGTGGCTCCTCTTCGCCGTCGTCTACGTCGGCCTGTGGCAGGCACTCGCCACGCTGTCGTCGGTGTTGGCCAAGCGGGCGGCAACGTCGGCGTTCATCCCCGTGGGGATCTGGCTGGTGCTGACCTTGTTCGGCGGCCTCATCTTCAGCACGGTCGCCGGGATCGTGGCGCCGCTCGACGGCTCGCCGCAGTCGGAACTGGAGAACCTCCAGGCTGAGCAGGTGATCTCGCAAGCCTCGCCCATCACCCTGTTCCAGCAGGGGTCGACCGTCCTCCTCGACCCCGAGGTGCGGGCGACGGGCATCGTCACCGTTGAACAGGTCGACCGGGCGATCGTTTCCGAGCTCGATCTCACCCAGAGCCTCCTGGTGGTCTGGCCCCAGCTCGCCCTGTTGTTGGCGATGACGGCCCTGATGTTCGCCCTCGCCTACGTCCTCTTCATGCGCCAGGAAGTGAGGGCATAGCTCGCTGCGCTCGCAGTTCTAGGTGGTAGGTCCGGCTTTGTCCCCCTGAGCAAGGCGAAGGGGGAAGGGGCCCCCGCCGGCGAAGCGGCAGCGGAGCCGGTGGGGTAGGGGGCCGTCGCTCCCGACGGGAATCGTCTTTCAGAGATCCCTTCCCCCTGCTGCCTGGGCATTGGAATCTGCCATCCTGCGCTCGTGCAACGGCAACGGCCTCGGTGGAGCGAACTACGGGAGTTGATCCAGATCCGCCCGCCGGCATGGAGCGCGGAGGCCAGGGTGGAAGCTGCCGCCACAATTTGGGACCTCCGTCGCATCGCCCGCAGGCGCGTGCCCCGGGCAGTGTTCGACTACACCGACGGCGCCGCCGAGGCCGAGGTGTCCCTGCGACGCTCGCGGGATGTCTTCACCCGGGTCGAGTTCATCCCGAGTGTGCTCCGCGACGTATCGACGGTGGACGCCACCACCACCATCCTGGGCAGGACGGCGGCTATGCCCCTTGCCCTCTCCCCCACCGGGTTCACCCGCATGATGCACGCCGCCGGCGAGAGAGCCGTGGTGAAGGCCGCCCACGCCGCCGGCCTGCCGTACACACTCTCCACCCTGGGCACCACTTCGATCGAGGACGTGGCGGGAGCGGCACCGACCGCCGAGCGCTGGTTCCAGCTCTACGTCTGGCGCGATAGAGCCATGGCGAAGGACCTCATCGAGCGGGTTCGCGAAACCGGCTACGGCACCATCGTGCTGACCGTGGACACTCCGGTGGCGGGGACAAGGATGCGCGACATCCACAACGGCCTCACGATCCCACCCAGCCTCACCTGGCGCGCTCTACTCAACGGTGCCCTGCACCCGTCGTGGTGGTGGGACTTCATCACCACTCCACCGCTCGAGTTCGCCAGTCTGTCATCGACCGGGGGCACCGTGGCCGACCTCCTCAATCGCGTCCTCGACGCCTCGGTCACATTCGACGACCTGGCCTGGCTCAAGGACACCTGGGGCGGGCCGATCGTCGTCAAGGGAATTCAAACCCCGGCCGACGCCGTGACCGCCGTCGAGCAGGGCGCCGATGCCGTGATCGTCTCCAACCACGGCGGTCGCCAGCTCGACCGCGCTCCTACCACGCTCGAGGTCCTGCCCTCTGTCGTCGCGGCCGTCGGCGATCGCGCCGAGGTGTATGTCGACGGCGGCATCATGAGTGGCGCCGATATCGCCGCCACTGTGGCCATGGGAGCGCGGGCGGCGATGGTGGGCCGCGCCTACTTATACGGGCTGATGGCGGGCGGCCAGGCCGGAGTCGCCCGAGCCCTCGCCATCCTCAATGCCGAGTATGTCCGCACGCTCCAGCTGTTGGGCGTGACGGCCTCCTCCGAGCTCGACTCGACCCGCGCCCACCTCCGTCCCCCCACGTAGTCTTCGTAATTTTCCCTGGCCCAGCGGGCCAGATTCAGTCGAACAGCTCGTCGAGGGCGTCGGTCACGTCGTCTACGAGACGCGAGAAGGTACTGCGAGGGCGACGCGTGTCGGCCCGCGCTTCACGACGCTGGCGGCGCCGGGATGACCGTCGGTACAGCTCGGCGTGGGCGATGCCGTCGAGGGCCCGGGCCATGCCGCTACGAATGGAGGCGGCCACGCCCTGGCGATGAGGATCAGGCTCCCGACACCGAGCAACAGGCCGGGAGCGGCACCGGTGGCAAACTCCAACAGGTCGTTCCCACCTCCGATCCCGGCGATGACGGCGCCCGCGGCGACCCCGACGGCGGTGACTCCGCCGCCGACACCCCACGCGGTGGCCCTGATACGGCCCGTCTCCACCTCTAGCTCGACCAGTTGTTCTTCAGGCCCGAGCGACGTCTGGCGGTGAACTACCTCGGCCATTCCCCGCAACGCCTTGGTGGCGTCGGAACCCATCGCCAGGCGTGTGACCGTGGTCCAGTGGCGGTCTGGCTGCCAGCGAAGACCGCCGGTAATCGGCGCCACCGGACTCAGTCCCTCCTCCCGCTCCATCCACGCCATGACCCGACTTTCAACCGCAGTCTCGCTGCCTGTGACGACCTTCTTGTCGACCAAAGCGTCCGCCACCAGCCAAGAGTCGCGGAGAGGGGCAGCGGTGGTCACCTCCTCGCGCAGAGCGCGGTCGACTATCGACCCGTCGACCCCGAGCTCGGCGGCGATACGCCGGACCTGCTCCTGCGTGAAACGGTCGGACGCGTGCTTTTGGGATTGGATGCGGATTGCGCGCTCCAGCACTCGCTCGGCCTCATCCCGGCTGAGGGCGTCTAGGCGGCGAACCAGGTGGTCGTCGAGGCCCGGACGTTCCGGGGGTCCGGACCTGCGGTCCTGCTCCTGCATCCTCCCAGTATGGCCTCAGAGGGTGAGCGGATGTCCGGTGAGAAGAGAGGCCCCCCTTGGGCGCGGCCCACGACCGGCCCTATCCACTACCCCCCTTTGACTATGGAGCCGGGGTCGGTGTTGGCACCGCAAACCAGGACGCAGACCCGCTCGCCGGCCCTCGGGCGATAGGCATCCGACAGCACCGCCGCCATGGCGGTTGCCGCCCCCGGTTCCGCCACGAGGCGGGCCGACTCCCACAACCACGACTGGGCGCCGACCACGTCGTCGTCTGTGACCAGCACGGACTCGTCAACCCATTGGCGGGATGCTTCGAACCCGATGTCGCCGACCATGGCACTACCGAGGGAGTCGGCAGCCAGGCCGCTCACCTCCACGGCGACAGGGGCACCGGCCGCGAGAGCGGCAGAGAGTGAGGCTGTGCCGCGTGTCTCGGCGGCCACGATGCGGGCGTCGTCTCGCACCCACGAGGCGATGCCTCCGATCAGGCCCGCCCCGCCTACGGCGATGACGATCGTATCGACATCGGGCACCTGCTCCAGGATCTCGCGCCCGCAGGTGCCCTGGCCGGCCACCACCTCCGGATCGTCGTAGGCGTGGGCCTCGAACAACCCGAACTCGGCGGCGAAGCAACGGGATGCCTCCCGGGCGGCGTCGTAGTAGCCGTCGATGACGTGGACCCGGGCACCGGCCGCTTCGACCCGTTCGATCTTGGCGGCGGGCGAAGTCGAAGGGATGAAGATGTCTGCCGTCCGGCCGAGGTGTCCGGCGGCGTGAGCTATGGCCAGGCCAAAGTTGCCCCCAGACGCCGCTACCACCCGATCCGCCTCGGGATGGGCCGTGAGCAGCGAGAAGGCTCCCCGGACCTTGAACGAACCGGTCGGCTGGAGCAGGTCGAGCTTGAGGATCAGGCCGGGCTTCA
>DATFFO010000226.1:0-4634 GCA_035250025.1 Acidimicrobiia bacterium | reverse complement strand
CCAACCCGATCGTCCTCCGCCACGGCGTCAACACCAACAGCGACTTCGGGGCCTCGATCGGCGAGCTGTTCTCCGGCTGGATGAACGCCATCGGCATCGGCGTCGAGCTCGAGTCCTACGACAGCGACCAGCTCTTCGAGGTGATCATCGCCGGCGACTACGACACCTTCTATTGGGGCTGGGTGCCGTTCGTCGACCCCGATCCGATGCTGTCGTACTTCACCGAAGCCGAGTTGGGAAACTACAACGACGCCAACTGGACCGACCCCGCCTACGAAGAGCTCTACCTGGAGCAGAAGGAGGACCTGGACGAGGCCAGCCGGATTGAGACGGTCCACGAGATGCTCACGATCCTCCACGACGCCGCCGTGTACTTCCCGTTGTACGCCGCCCCCGACATGCAGGCGTACCGGACGGATGCCTTCGAGGGCTGGGTGCGCCAGCCGGCCGAGGTCGGGCCGATCATGTTCTCGAACTCGTCGCCCAGCTACGCCCTGCTGACACCGGTGGGAGCGGAGACCGACGACACCACGGCCCCGACCGACACCACCGCCGGAGGCCCCAGCGATACGACCGCGGGCCCGGGCGACACCACCGGCGGTGGCGAAGCCACGACCACCGTGGCCGCAGCAGGCGATGACGACACCGGAGGCAGCGGGAGCCTGCCCTGGATCATCGCCGGTGGCGCCGTGGTCCTGGTCGGCGGAGCCCTCCTGGCCATGCGACGACGCCAGAGCGCCGACGAGCGGGAGTAGAGCCTGACGGATCGAGGTCAAACCCCGCTTTCGCGCATCGAGAGCGTCGGAACTGACGGGATCGATGCGCGAAAACGGGAGTGGCGCCCGCCCCGGCGGGGGCGGTTCATCGTCCGCAAGGTGCTGGGGTCGCTCCTGACCCTGGTCTTCGTCCTCGTCTTCAACTTCGTCCTCTTCCGCATCGTCGAGACCGACCCGATCGGCTCGCTGTTCCGGGGCCGCAACATCCCGGCCGAGCGGCTCGAGGAGCTGCGCGTGCAGTTCGGGCTCGACGAGTCGCTCGGCACCCAGTTCGTCTACTACCTGCGGGAGACCGCCCAGCTCAACCTGGGCATCTCCTATCAGAGTCGCCAGCCGGTGTGGGACGCCATCAAGTCGGGGATCCCGGCGACACTGGCGTTGGTCGGGTCCTCCGCCGTGCTCTCGGCGCTGATCGGCACCGTCGGGGGGGTGATCGCCGCCTGGCGGCGCAACACCTGGAAGGATCATGCCATCACGTCGGGGTCGATGGTGTTCTACTCCATGCCCGACTTCTGGCTGGGCATGATCCTGCTCGTCGGCTTCGCCGTGGTCCTCGGTTGGTTCCCGGTCGGGGGCATGGTCGACCTGGGAACCACCGCCACCGGCTTCAGCCTGCTGCTCGACCAGCTCCATCACATCTTCCTCCCCGCCCTCACTTTGACCCTCGCCTACCTCGGTGAGTACACGCTGGTGACGCGCAGCTCGCTCCTCGACGTGATGGGCGAGGACTACCTGACGGTGGCGCGGGCCAAGGGTGTGCGTGACGCCATCGTCCGCAACCGTCACGCCGTGCCCAACGCCCTCCTCCCCGTCGTCACCCTGATCGCCATCAACTTCGGATTCGTCCTCTCCGGGGCCATCGCCGTCGAGGCGGTGTTCTCCTGGCCCGGGCTGGGCAAGGCGACCGCCGACGCCATCCGTGGCCCCGACCTGCCCATGCTGCAGGGCTTGTTCCTGCTGTTCAGCGCCGCCGTCATCTTCTTCAACCTCGTCGCCGACCTCACCTACGCCTGGCTCGACCCGCGGGTAGACGACACATGAGCGTTGCCATGCAGCGCCGGCGGGCGACCGCGGCCCGGGTGTGGCGCCAGTTCCGTCGCTCCCGACTCGGGACGATCGGACTCATCGTCCTCGCCGTGTTCGCCGTCATGGCTTTGGCGGCGCCCCTCCTTGCAGACGTCGACCAGCTCAACCCGGTCTTCGCCCGCCAGGACGGCAATCCCCAATGGGCCACGCCCGGCGAGTTCCCGCCTTTCGGCACCGACCACCTCCGCCGCTCGGTTTGGGCTCAGTTCGTCTGGGGCTCGCGCGTCAGCCTCTTCGTCGGCATCGCCTCCACGGTCCTCACGATCATCATCGGGTCGATCATCGGCATCGTGGCGGGGTTCATCGGCAAGCGGACCGAGGGGGCGTTGATGCGGCTGACAGAGTGGTTCCTCGTCATCCCGTTCCTCCCGCTGGCCATCGTGCTCGCCTCGATCCTGGGGCGGTCGGTGTGGAACATCATCTTCGTGATCGCCATCACCTCATGGCCGTCCACGGCTCGGCTCGTGCGGGCCCAGGTGCTCACGGTGAAGCAGCGACTGTTCGTGGACCGGGCCCGGTCGCTGGGCGCCAAGGGTCCTCACATCGTGCTCCATCACATCCTCCCCAACGTCAGCGGGCTGATCCTGGCGAACGCCACGCTGGCGGTCCCGGTGTCGATCCTGACCGAGACCACCCTCTCCTTCCTCGGCCTGGGCGATCCCAGCTCGGCCTCGTGGGGCAAGACGCTGGAGGAGGCCTTCAGCAGCGGTGCCGTGATTCGCAACGCCTGGTGGTACTTCCTCCCGGCGGGCCTGGGCATCCTCGCCGTCGTGCTGGCCTTCACGCTCATCGGGCGAACCCTGGAGGAGATCGCCAACCCCCGCCTGGGAGGTGAGCGATGACCGAGGCGCTTCTCTCGGTCCGCGACCTCACCATCACATATCACACGTCGTCGGACGCCGTCCCGGCCGTACGCGGTGTCAGCCTCGACATCCCGCGGGGTGGCTCCCTGGGGCTGGCCGGTGAGTCCGGGTGCGGCAAGTCGACCCTGGCCAACTCGATCCTCCGCCTCCTTCCCGCCGGGACTGACGTCAAGGGCGAGATCCATCTCGCCGGGAACGACGTCCTCGGACTCAACCCCGGCCGGTTGCGGGCGGTGAGGTGGACGGCAGGGGCGATCATCTTCCAGGGTGCCCTCCACGCCCTCAACCCGGTCCAGACGGTTGGCGAGCAAATCGCCGAGCCGATGCGCGTCCACGGCACCGTGAAAGGGAAAGCGGCCGCCCGGCGTCGCACCGTCGACCTGCTGGAGCGAGTCGGGCTCCCGGCGAGCCGGGCAGACTCCTATCCCCATCAACTGTCGGGCGGCCAGCGCCAGAGAGTGCTCATCGCCATGGCGCTGGCCTGCGACCCCCTCCTCCTGATCGCCGACGAGCCGACCACTGCCCTCGATCTGATGGTCCAGGCCCAGGTGCTGGCCTTACTCGAGGAACTGCGCCGGGAGAGGGACCTGACGTTGCTCTTCATCACCCACGACCTCTCGGTCCTGACATACATATGTGAGGACCTGGCGGTGATGTACGCCGGACGCATCGTTGAGATCGGGCAAAGCAGCACCGTGTTCGTCAACGGGCAACACCCCTACACCCGGGCGCTGGCGGCCGCCTTCCCGACGATCGGCGATCTCCGCTCGCGCATGGCTCCGTCGGGGCTGGGGGGAGACCCGCCGACTCCCGGCCACCTCCCGGTGGGCTGCCCGTTCCATCCCCGCTGCCCGCTGGCCCGGGAGGCATGCCTGCTCGAGGAACCCGAGCTTCGGCCTGCCGAGACGGGAGGGAGGGCGGCATGCATTCTGGTGTGACCCCGCTCACCGAGGTCGAGGACCTCCACGTCCACTTCGGCGCCGCCCGTGCCGTCGACGGGGTTTCGCTCCGGGTCTCGCCGGGCGAGGTCCTCGCCCTGGTGGGCGAGTCCGGATCCGGCAAGACGACGCTGGTCCGAGCGATCCAGGGCCTCCAGCCGGCGACGTCTGGGACCATCCGCCTCGACGGGGAGACGGTGGAGGGGAACGGCCGCAAGGCGATCCAGACCATCTTCCACGACCCCGCCGTGCAGATGGTCTTCCAGGACCCGACCGGCGCCCTCAACCCCCGCCAGACCATCTACGAGATCGTGGCCGAGGGCCTGCGCATCTCCGGCAGGGGCCATGACGAGGGCGAGGCCGTGGCCCAGGCGTTGGCCAGGGCGGGATTGCGACCGCCCGAGCGCTTTTTCCCCCTGTTCCCCCACGAGATCTCCGGCGGCCAGCGTCAGCGGGTGGTGATCGCCGGCGCCATGGTGATGGAGCCGCGTCTGCTGCTGGCCGATGAGCCGGTGGCATCTCTCGACGCCTCGATCCGGGGTGAGATCCTGGGTCTCCTGCGGGGCCTGGTCGATGACCACGGCCTGGCCATCCTGGTCGTCACCCACGACCTGGGCCTGGCCTGGAACATCGCCGACCGGGTGGCGGTCATGTACCTGGGACGTATCGTCGAGATCGGGCCCACCGAGGAGATCCTCGAGCATCCCAGGCATCCCTACACGCGGGCGCTGCTCTCCGTGGTCCCCGAGACGAAGGGCCTGGAACAGCAGATCCTGACGGGCGAGATCCCGGACCTGACCCGCATCCCCACCGGCTGCCGGTTCCATCCCCGTTGCCCCCTCTTCAAGTCCGGCACCCTCCCGGCCGAAACCGCCGCCCGCTGCGTCGGCGAGGACCCGGGCGTCATCTCGCTCGGCACTCCCCGGGCGGCCGCCTGCTGGGCGGTCGAGCCCAGCCTCTGACAATCCTCC
>DATFFO010000225.1:0-6011 GCA_035250025.1 Acidimicrobiia bacterium | reverse complement strand
GACACGTCCGTCGGGGCGGAATCCCCGTACCGGACCCCCCCGTACCTGGCGGCAGCCGCCAGGACCGGCCAGACGGTGTCCACCTCGAAAACCGTCGGCACGTCCTGGAGGAGGGCGGCCACCCGTTCCAGGCCCATGCCGGTGTCGATGTTGCGGGCGGGCAGGTCACCGATCACGTGGTACGGCTCGTCCTGGACGTTCTGTATGAACACCAGGTTGCAGATCTCGACGAAGCGCTCCTCGCCGCCCCCGATGGGGCCCCCGGCGGGCCCGAAGGCGTCGCCCTTGTCGTAGAAGATCTCCGAGTCTGGACCGCAGGGACCGGGAACGCCCATCTGCCAGAAGTTCTCGGCGTTTCCACCCCGCTGGACCCGTTCCGGTCGGACACCGACGGTGTCGATCCAGATCTCCGCGGCGGCGTCGTCGGTCTCGTGGACCGTGAACCAGAGCCGGTCGGGATCGAGGCCGTAGTGCTCGGTGACCAGCTCGTAGGCCCAGGGGATGGCGGCTTCCTTGAAGTAGTCCCCGAAACTGAAGTTGCCCATCATCTCGAAGAAAGAAAAGTGGCGGGTGGTGGTGCCGATGATGTCGATGTCCACGGTGCGAACACACTTCTGGATGGTGGTCGCCCGCGGCCAGGGGGCGGTCTCCTCCCCTAGAAAGTAGGGCTTGAAGGGCACCATTCCGGCGTTCGTGAGGAGGAGCGTCGGATCCGTGGGGATGAGTGACGACGACGGCCGCAGAACGTGGCCGCGGTCGACGAAGAAGTCGGTGAAGGTCTTTCTGATCTGGTTCGAGTCCATGGGTAAGCCTCGGGGTCGGGTTGGAGTGGCTCAGAGCCGCCGCGGGGTCACTGGCATCAGCGACGGGGCGGTTTCACGGCTCGTGCCGCCAACTCGAGCACATCGGCTCCCGTGAAGGCCGCGGCCCGACGGAGATCGGAGGCGGTGGGTCTGCGCCTGAGGGCGCGAACCGTCACGACCCCTCCCGCCAGGAGGCCCGTCGCAAACCACCACAACCGATCGAGCATGCTGACATCGTAACCCTGGCGCCCGGATTCCTCGTCCCGGATCGGCTGGTTACCGGCTCGGTTTCGGGCTTGCGAGTCACCGTTTACGGTCGCGTTTGGCCATCTCCTCGAGCTCGGCAAACCACTCCGCCCGGGAACGCTCGGCACCTTCGTTCGAGGGCCGGTAGAGGACCTGGGGTTCGACGCCGTCCGGCCAGTAGTCCTGGTCGACGATGTGGCCGGGGTGGTCGTGGGGGTAGAGGTAGCCATCGCCGTGCCCAAGCTTCGCCGCCCCCGGATAGTGATCGTCGCGCAGGTGGACGGGCACGGTCGGTGCCGGGCCCTCTTGGACCGTCCTGCGGGCGGCGCCGATCGTGGTGGTGATCGAGTTCGACTTGGGCGCCGTGGCCAGATACACGGCGGCATGGGTGAGGGCGAACGCCGCCTCCGGCAGCCCGACGTAGGCCAGGGCCTGGGCGGCATCGAGCGCCACCCCCAGAGCCCGGCTGTCGGCAAGGCCCACGTCCTCGGAGGCGAGGATGATCATGCGGCGGGCGATGAACTCCGGATCCTCTCCTGCCTCGAGCATGAGGTGGAGCCAGTAAACGGCGGCGTCGGGGTCCGAGCCCCTCAGACTCTTGATGAAGGCGGAGATGACGTCGTAGTGGGCGTCTCCGCCCTTGTCGTATCTGACGATCCGCCGCTGAAGCGCCTCCTCGATATCCTCGACGTCTATGTCGTCGCTGTCCCTGCCCCGGGCCAGCGTGGCCGCCATCTCCAGGCTGTTGAGGGCGAGGCGGGCGTCGCCACCGGTACGCTCCGACAAGGCGGTGCGGCCGGCGTCGGTTATCGAGAGCCCGGTGGCACCCAGTCCGCGCTCCTTGTCAGCGAGCGAGCGATCGATGAGCTCCGCCAGGTCGGGCGGTTCCAGGGATTCAACCCGAAAGAGGGTCGACCGGGAGATGAGTGGGGAGTTCACCTCGAAAAAGGGGTTCTCCGTGGTGGCTCCGATGAGGATGATCGTGCCGTTCTCCACTCCGGGAAGGAGGGCATCCTGCTGGTTCTTGGAGAAGCGGTGGATCTCGTCGATGAAGAGGACGGTTCGGGTCTCGTCGGCCTCGAGGCGCTGGCGGGCCCGGGCCAGGACCTCCCTCACGTCCTTGACGCCGGCCGAGGTGGCAGAGAGAGTCTCGAAGACGGCGTCGGCATGGTTGGCCACTACCCGGGCCAGGGTGGTCTTGCCGGTCCCGGGAGGCCCCCACAGGATCATGGAGACAGGGGTTCCCGACTCGACTACCCGGCGGAAGGCGGCGCCCGGAGCGAGCAGCCCCGGTTGGCCGGCGACCTCGTCGATGGTCCGGGGACGCATGCGGGTCGCCAGCGGCGCCACCCGCTCCAGGGTCTGCTCGGCTCGGGCGGCAAAGAGGTTGTCCACGTCCCGAAGCGTACCCAGACCACCGTCGTCGTTCTCGGGGCCAGCCAACACGGAAACCGTGGTGGGGAACCCTGGGTTCGGGGGCCGCCGGCGGGTCTACCCGGCGCCTTCCTCTGGGGTTGAGCGAGCCTCGATCACCTCGGGGCGGAGGGCTATGCCGAGTTCGGCCAGTTGTTCCTCCTCCACCGGAGCAGGAGCCTCGGTGAGCGGGTCCACGCCGCTCTGGGTCTTGGGAAACGGGATCACCTCGCGGATCGAGTCCTCCCCCTGGAGGATCATCACCAGACGATCGATCCCGAAGGCGAAGCCGCCGTGGGGCGGCGTGCCGTAGCGCAGGGCGTCGAGAAACCATCCGAACCGGCTGCGGGCGACGTCGGCCCCGATGCCGAGGATCTCGAACACCTGCTTCTGGACCTCCGGATCATGGATCCTGATCGACCCCGAGCCCAGTTCTACGCCGTTGAGGACGGCGTCGTAGGCGTTGGACAGAGCCTCGTCGGGGTTGGCCCGCATCTCCTCGATCGACTGGGGAGACGTGAACGGGTGGTGGCTGAAGGTGCGGCTGCCGTCGAGCTCCTCCTCGAACAGGGGGAAGTCAGTGACCCAGAGGAAGGCCAGATCCCCATGGCCGGCCGGCCGCCCCAAGTCGTTGCGCAGCCCACCCAGGACTGTGAGGGCCGTCTTCCAGCGGTCGGCGGCGATGAGCAGCACGTCGCCCGGCGAAGCAGCCAACTTTTCGGTGATCCCGGACCGTTCGTCATCGCTGAGGAACTTGGCTATCGGCGAACGCAATCCCCCGTCCTCTTCGAGCTGCATCCAAACCAAGCCCTTGGCCCCGAGTTCCTTGGCCCGCTCGACAAGGGAGTCGGCCCGGGCGCGGGGGAGATCCATCTGGCCAGCGTTGAGACCGCGCACTGTTCCGCCTCCCTCGAGAGCGGACTTGAACACTCCGAACTCGGTGCCGGAGAAGAGGGCGGAGAGATCCGAGAGCTCCATGCCAAAGCGCATATCGGGCTTGTCGGTCCCGAAGCGCTCCATGGCCTCGTTCCAGGAGAGGCGGGGGAAAGGGCTGGGAATGTCGATGCCCCTGAGCTCGCGGGTGGCGGCAACGAGCGTCGCCTCGACTGTTGTGAGCACGTCCTCCTGTGTCCAGAAGGAGCCCTCGAGGTCGAGCTGGGTGAACTCGAGCTGGCGGTCGGAGCGGAAGTCTTCGTCGCGGTAGCAGCGGGCGATCTGAAAATACCGCTCAACGCCGGAGACCATGAGCAACTGCTTGAAAAGCTGCGGCGACTGGGGCAGGGCGTAGAAGTCACCCTGACGGAGGCGAGAGGGGACGAGCACGTCACGTGCCCCCTCAGGGGTGGACCGGATCAGAGTCGGCGTCTCCACTTCGAGGAAGCCGAGGTCGTCGAGGGTTCGGCGGATGGCAGCAGTCGCCCGGGAGCGGGCGCGAAGGTTGGCGGCCATCCTCGGTCGGCGGAGGTCGAGATAGCGATAGCTGAGCCTGAGACGCTCGTCGATGTCGGTGCGGTCGTCGAGCATGAACGGAAGGGGCTCAGCGGCGCTGAGGACTTCGAGCTCGGTCACCTGGATCTCGATCTCGCCGGTTGCCAGGTCGGGGTTGACGGTTCCCTCGGGGCGGGCGGCGACGATTCCAGACACCTTCACGGTCGACTCCATCCGCAGATCCTCGATGGCGGGGATGGTCTCGGGGTCGACGACTACCTGGACCAGACCACCCCGATCGCGGAGGTCGAAGAAGGCGATCCCGCCGTGGTCGCGGCGACGGGCGACCCAACCTGCCATCGTCACGGTCTCTCCCACCGCCCTGGTGGAGAGATCCGAGGTGAGATGGGTGCGATAGCTCATGGGTTTCCCGGGCGGCTCAGGCGGTCGTGTAGATGCTCGACGAGGCCGTCGAGGTGGACGAGCGCCTGATCGCCGGCAGCCAGGTCGCGGACCGTCACGGCCGAGCCCTGACGTTCATCCTCCCCGGCAATGACCATGAAGCGAATCCCGGCCCGGTCGGCATTCTTCAACTGGCGTCCCAGCTTGGCCGGGACCATGCGGGTCTCGGTGGAGAAGCCGGCGGCCCGGAGGCGGCCGGCGACGGCGAGGGCGTACTCCAGCCCGTCGTCGTCGATGAGGGCGATGGCCACCTCCACCGGCGCTTCGTGGGTGGGGAGCAGCCCCGCTTCCCGGAGCTGCCAGAAGAGCCGGGTGAAGCCGATCGACATCCCCACCCCCGGCAGGCGGGTAGTCGTGTACTGGGCCGCCAGGTCGTCGTAGCGGCCGCCCGAGCAGATGCTGCCCAACTCGGGGTGGCTGTCGAGGACGGTCTCGTACACCGTTCCTGTGTAGTAGTCGAGACCGCGAGCCACGGCGAGGTCGAGGACGTAGCTGTCGGAGGGAACGCCCAGCGCCTCCATCGTCAGGACAACCTCGGCCAGTTCGTCGGCGCCGCCTCCCGGCTGGCGAGTCACGGCGGGGAGGTCGGCCAGGGCAGCTTCGATCTCGCTGGCGCCGGCGACCCGCGTCCCGATCAGGTCGAGCAGGCGGCCGACCTCGTCGATCCCGCTCGCCTCCAGGGTCCTGGCGACCGGTTCGGGACCCACCTTGTCCAGCTTGTCGATCTCGCGTAGCGCCATCTCCTGCGCTTCCGGAGCATCGATGCCGTGCTCCGTCAGGATCGAGCGCATCAGGCGACGGTTGTTGAGACGCAGCGTGACCGTGCCGATGCCGAGATCGCCGAGGATCGAGATCATCGTGGCCGCTACCTCGGCGTCGTGACGCAGTGAGAGGGTGTCGCGATCGATGACGTCTATATCGCACTGGTAGAACTCGCGGTAGCGGCCCCGCTGGGGGCGTTCCCCTCGATACACCCGCTGTATCTGGGAGCGCCGGAAGGGAAAGATGAGGTCGTGCTCGTGCTCCGCCACGTAGCGGGCGAGGGGGACCGTGAGGTCGAACCGGAGGGCGAGGTCGGGTTCGTCTCCTTGTTCGCGGGCTCCCGCCGACTGAACGAAATACACCTGACGTTCGGTCTCGCCACCGGTCTTGGTGAGGAGAACGTCGCTGCGCTCGAAGACCGGTGTCTCGATCGGCACGAAACCGAACCGCCGGTAGCCGGCGCGGATGGTGTCGAGCATGGCGTCGTGGACGGCCTGCTCGGCAGGGAGGAGTTCGAGCACTCCCGGCGGTGTGGTCGGGGCGACGGGCATGGGTCGGGTAAGGATGGCAGCGTATCCCAGCCAGCCGAAAGCGGCGTCAGCTTTGCCCCACGCAATGGTTCAAAGTCCGGCAACTGATCACCGGACACAGTCCGCCGCTTCGCCATTCGCTCCTGGGATTTGGGAACCTAGGACCAGAGGTCGCGGAAGGGGTTGGTCGTTCTCTCGCGGGCGATGGTCGTTTCGGGGCCGTGGCCGGGGAGGACCCGGGTGTCGTCGGGGAAGGTCATTACCCGCTCGCGCATCGAGGTCGCCAGCGCCGTCATGTCGCCACCCGGGAGGTCGGTGCGGCCGATGGAGCCGGCGAACAGCTGGTCGCCGCTGAGAAGGACACCTT
>DATFFO010000224.1:0-21564 GCA_035250025.1 Acidimicrobiia bacterium | reverse complement strand
GACGTGGGGATGGAACGGGAGGTAAAGATCGCGGGCCGAGTCCACTGCCGCGCCGAGGCCGTTGGATTCCCGGTCGACGATTGCTACCCAGATCTGCACGGTGCTCCTCGCCCGATCCCGGCCAGACCGTAGACGCGTCAGACTGGGACGGAGACTCCCACGCCGCCCCTGGTGTCGGCGCCGTAACGGGCGATCTCGGCGTCGATGTCCAGCGCCCGCATCCTGGTCCGCGCATCCAAGGTGGCTTCGTCCAGGTGTTCGGCCGGTACCAGCCAGCAGACCTCGAACTCGATGCCGTTGGGATCACGCCCGTAGAGCGCCTTGGTGGTCCCGTGGTCGGTGGCGCCGACCAGGGCGCCGGCCTGGCTGAGACGGGTGGCTATCTCGGCCAAGGTGGTGAGCGTGTCCACTTCCCAGGCCAGGTGGTAGAGCCCGACCGTCTGACGGCCGGCCTGCGACGGACCGGCGGCGGCGCCGAGTTCGAACAGCCCGAGGTCGTGGTCGTTGTTGCTGTCGGGCGCCTGGAGGAAGGCGGCTCCCGGCATCTCCATCACGGGCTCGAATCCCAGGATCCGACCGTAGAAGTCGACGCTCTCGGCGACGTTGCGGACGTAGAGGACGGCGTGGTTGAGGCGGGTGACGCCCATGCTGTTAGAACTCCTATTCGGTTGACATGTCAACGGTCTGGTCGGTCGGATATTCCCAGCGGTGCCGGGGCCCGGTCGGCGGCGGCCAAATGAGCTTCGAGTCGGCGGTCCCACGCTGCGAACACCAAGGTCCCCCCCGCCACCGTCAACCCGACCGCCCCGAAGGCCAAGCCGTAGTCGAAGCGCTCGATGACGGCGCCAACGATGGGAGCGCACACGATGAGCCCGAGGTCGAAGACAGAGGTGAACGTAGCCACCGCCGTGCCCCTCTCCGAGGTCCGGGCGCGGTCGACGACCTGGGCCGAGATGATGGGAAAGATCACGCCATGGGAGCCACCGAGGAGGGCGGCGGCGCCCAGGAGGAGCGGAAGCGAAAACGCCGCTCCCAGTACCGCCATACCCGCTGCCATGCCGCCCATGGCGGCGACGATGATCCGGCGGGCGGGCAGGGCGGTGAGGCGGCCGCCGATCAGGCGGGTGAGAATCGCCAGCGTGCCGTATACGACGAAGAAAAGGCCCAGGCTGCCTACCTGGCGGGCATCGATGAACGGGCGCATGAAGACGAAGATCGTCTCCATGGCCATGGCGAACATGAGACTGATCCACCACACGGGCATCAGATCGGGCTGTCTCACAACCGCCCAGAAGTTTCGCCGCGGCCGGCTGCCGAGAACCGGAAGAAGCGGCAACCTCCAGACCAGGCTCCACGAGACGAGAGCCACCGCACCGGCCGCAGTCAGCAATCCTTGATAACCGAGCTCGTTCAAGAGGGCGTCGCCCATGAGATTGGCCAGGGCGATGGGAATGAGGCCCGACATGCCGAAAACGGCGATGCCCAGGGTGCGGATGTCCTGGGGGACACAGTCGGCGGCGTAGGTGAGGATGGTCGTGAAGAGCAGGATCTGCAGCACCCGCTGGGCGAGAAAGGCCGCCCACAGGACGGGGCCGGCGACGTCGACGAGGGCGAGGACGGCGATGGCGGTGATGTTGAGGATGCCGGCGACCCGCAGCACCGTGCGTCGGTGGAACACGTCGAGCACCCGGCCGAGGAGAGGTCGGAGGAGCAGGGCGGCCAGGGCCGAGACGGAGTAGGCGACGCCGATCCCGGCTTCAGTGAACCCGAGCTGCTGGAGTCGACCGGGCAGGTTGACCAGGAGGAAGAAGGCGATCTCCTGGAAGAACCCGACGGCGAACACGGTGGGGAACGGGGGAGTGCGGAAGAGTCTTCGCATGCGGTCGTGGAACGCTACCCGCCAGCGTTGTCCCCCTGAGCGCAGCTTTGTCCGCCCGAACGCGGGTTACCGTCGGGGCATGGACGATGCCAGGGTGCGTCTCGAGTTGCTGAGGCCGGCCGTTGATGGACTGCGGCGTGCGCTCCGGCGAATGGACGCCAAGGATATCCCCGCCGGCCTGCGCCGTCTGGCCGACGCCTCAGACAGAAAAATCACACCGCCGCTCCTCGCCCGCGCCGTCAGCGAGTTGGAGACCTCGGAGTGGCTGCGTGCGGAGACGGCGAGTGAGTCTGAGCTGGAGGAGGGCAGCCCCTCGCAGCTGTTCGTCGACAGGCCCGAAGGCTGGGAGGACCGCTTCAAGGAGCTGCTGGAGGAAACGTCGGCCCAGCGCCGCCAGCGGCTCTCGTCGCGGGAGGAAGGCAAACGGGCGGCCGCCGAGGCGAGAGTGGTGCAGCTCGAGTCAGAGCTGCGGGCATCGCGCCAGGCGCTCGCCGATGCCGAGCGACGTGGTGAGGAGCGCCAACAGGCCAAGCTGCACGCTGCCCGGCAGGCGCAGAAGGAGGCGGGGCGTCAGGTGCGGGACGAGACGCGCCGCGCCGCCGCCGCTGAGAAGCGGCTGGCCGAGGTCGAGGCTGCGCTCGAGGACGCCGAGGCCCGGGTCGAAACCCAGCGCCAACTGCTGGAGAAGGAACGGCGGGCGGCTCCCAGCGCATCGCCGGCGGAGGGAGGCCGCGGCTGGTTCCCGTCGGATCCACTCGACATGGCGGCCGAACTGGACCGCATCGTCATGGCCACCCATCGGCCCCGGCGAGAGACAACCCAACCCGCCTGGGGCTCGACCCTGGAGCGGCGGCTGCCCGATGGCGTGCGCCCCGACAGGGCAGAGGCCGTGGTGGCCCTGCTCAAATACCCGCTCACCTGGCTGGTCGACGGCTACAACCTGGCGTTCCAGCTCGATCCCGAGCCCGACTCTGTGACCCGCGACAGGGTCCTGGCGTCGATCGCCCGCCTGGTCGGCTTGTCCGTTCCTGCAACCATGGCCGTCGTGGTGTTCGATTCCTCGGTCGACGAGTTCTCGGGCACCGCCGACCGCCGGGTCGGGGTCGTCTTCGCCCCTTCCGCCGACGAATGGATCATCGAGCAGGCGAGGCCGGGGGCGGTGGTGGTCTCGTCGGATCGCCGCGTTCGGGAGGAGGCGCAGAGGGCAGGGGCCATCGGCTTGTGGTCCGAGGCGATGGCAGCCTGGATCCTGTCGGGGCGACCCGGATAGACCTTAGGGGAAGTGTGACAGATACCATCAGCCTCTCCATGACACCTTCAGTGCTCATCGTCGGTGGTGGCTTTGCCGGCATGGCCGCCGCCCGTCTGCTCGATGACCGGGCTCGCGTCACGATCGTGTCGGACCAGAACTTCCAGCTCTTCAGCCCGATGCTGGCAGAGGTCGCTTCCGGGGACCTCGACCCTCGCCACATCATCACCCCGATCCGCCAGATCGCCCCTCGGGCCCGGGTCGTGTCCGGCCGGGTCGAGAAGGTCGACGTGTCGACACGCACCGTCCAGGTGAGCCGGCCGTTCGGTCTCGACCCCATCGAGTTGTCCGCCGACGTCCTCGTCATCGCCCTGGGCTCGGTCCCGGCCACGTTCGGCATCCCCGGGGTCGAGGAGTGGGCCCTGCCCTTCAAGTCCATCGGCGACGCCCTGCGCATCCGCAACCGCATCATCGCCTTGCTGGAGTCGGCCACCGAGGAGCCCGATCCTCGACTGACCCACGTCGCCATCGTGGGAGCGGGCTACTCGGGGGTGGAGCTGGCCGGCGCCCTGGCCGACTTCCTCGGCGAGTCGTCCCGGCGCTACTTCACCTCTGCCCCGAAGCCGAGGGTGACGGTGGTCGACGCCGTCGACCGGGTTACACCGGCCCTCTCGCCGCGCCTCTCCAAGTCAGCGGAGAGGGCCCTGACGCGCCGCGGGGTGGACCTCATTCTCGGACAAAAGGTGGAGGCAGTGACGGCCGCCGGCCTCACGCTGGAGTCCGGTCGGACAGTCGACGCCGCCACGGTCATATGGGCGGCCGGCGTGCGCCCCCACCCCATGGCGGCGGAAATAGGACTATCCACCGAGCGGGGGCGCATAGTCGTCGACGGCGACCTGCGAGCGGCGCCCGGCGTGTTCGTGGCCGGCGACGTCGGCCTGATACCGGACGGTCGGGGAGCCATCTCCCCTCCGACGGCCCAATTCGCCCTGCGGCAGGGGAAGTACCTGGGACGCCATCTGCCGTCGCACCTGGCCGGTGACAAGACGCGGCCCTTCCGCTATCGCAACCTGGGGGAGCTGGTCTCGCTTGGGCATCGCAACGCCGTCGGGCGGGTGTTCGGCATTCCGGTGTCCGGGTTCATCGGATGGTTCATGTGGCGGACCTATTACCTGATGCGGCTTCCCGGCCTGATGCGCAAGACCAGGGTCTCTCTCGATTGGTCGCTCGACCTCCTCTTCCCGCCCGACGTCGCCTGGCTGCCGTCCTCCGATCTCGGCCACGACGTCACTCCCTGACCCCACAGCCGGATTCATGTCATAGGGGTCCGATACGGTCCGCTCCATGCTGATCGACTGTGAGACCTGCCGGATGCGCCACACCCCGGCATGCGACGAATGCGTGGTTCCGGTCCTGTTCGGGATCCAGCCGGTGGAGATCGACGAGAGCGAGCGGAAGGCGCTCGACAACCTGGCCGAGGCCGGGCTCTGCCCACCGCTGCGTCTCGTGCCCAGGCGGGGACCGCAACCCCCTTCGGCGCAAGCCCACCCGGCCTGAAAGGGTGAATGGTCGTCGATATTCGGTTGTCGGTGACAGAGAACCGACTACTGACTACCGAAGACCGATAACGCGGCCCCTCCCTACCCTGGGACGGTGAGTGGCGATCTTCGTGCCTTGGTCGTGGACGCCGGGCTCCGGGCCGGTCTCGATCGGATGGGCGTGGCCACCGCCGAACCTTTTCCCGAGACCCGGTTGGCGATGATGAGCCAGATCGAGTCGGGAAGGTCGGGCAGGCTGGGCTTCACGTTCAAGGACCCCGACCGGGCCACGGACATCTCGGCCAGCTTCCCCTGGGCCCACCGTCTGGTGGTCGGGATCCGATCGTATGTGCCGGACAGCGGCTCGGCTCCGAGCCGGCCAGGTCACGGTCGCATTGCCCGCTTCGCGGTCGACGATCCCTACGGACCGCTCCGCGAAGGTTTGGAGGCCGTGGCTGAGGTGCTGCGGGGGAATGGTCACCGGGCCGAGGTCCTGGCCGACGACGACCGTCTCGTGGACCGGGCCGCGGCGGTGCGGGCGGGACTCGGTTGGTGGGGGAAGTCGACGGTCGTCATCACGCCGGGGCTGGGGCCGTGGTTCGTCATCGGAACGGTGGTCACCGACGCCGAGATGGCGGTCGACGGGCCGATGGTGCGCACGTGTGGCACCTGCTCGGCCTGTCTGCCGGCCTGCCCGACTGGCGCCCTGGTGGCTCCCGGCGTCCTCGACACCCGGCGCTGCCTGGCAGCCATCGCCCAATCGCCGGGGGTAATCCCCCGAGAGTGGCGGGCACTGCTGGGCGATCGGCTCTACGGCTGCGACGACTGCCTCGACGCCTGCCCTCCCGGGTTTCGCCTTGCCTCCGAGGCCGACCAGGAGCGAGGGAGCGTGAGCCTGGATTGGATCCTCACTGCCGCCGACCGAACCTTGGTCGACGAGTTCTCCCACTTCTACCTCCCGGGCCGCTCGGCGCGCATCCTGCGCCGCAACGCCCTGGTGGCGATGGGCAACGACGGCGACCCCCGGTTCGTGGAGCATGTCGCTCTCCACGTCGGGCACCCCGACTGGCTGCTCCGCGCCCACGCCATTTGGGCGCTGGGCCGTCTGGGTGGACCGGCCCTCCTCCCGGTGCTCGAGTCGCAACTCGTCCGCGAGCGCCGCCCCGAGGTCGTCACGGAGATCGAGGCGGAGTTGGCGGCGGTCTGACCTTGGAGCGGCTTACTCGACGGTCGACAGAGGGCCATAGGCCAGATCGACGTAATCAGCCACCATGCGGTGCGAGGAGAAGCGGACGAGGGAGGACATGATCGACCTCCGCATCCTCTCGACCCACTCCTGGGGGATGCCGTCGTCGTCCCGGTCGTAGTACATCGGGGCGACCTCGTCGGCGAGGATGCGATAGAAGTCGTCGGCATCGTGGGCGTCGGCCGCCTCGAGATCGTCGTTGGGATCCTTCCAGCCGAAGGCCCATCCGTTGTCGCCCTCATAGCCCTCGGCCCACCAGCCGTCGAGAACCGACAGGTTCAGCACGCCGTTCATGGCTGCCTTCATACCCGACGTGCCGGACGCTTCGTTGGGCGGGCGAGGATTGTTGACCCACACG
Source organism: Acidimicrobiia bacterium (assembly GCA_035250025.1). GTDB lineage: Bacteria > Actinomycetota > Acidimicrobiia > Spongiisociales > ZC4RG35 > DATFFO01. The sequence continues at coordinate 15,294 of DATFFO010000224.1, read as the reverse complement.
TCGCAGCCCTGGACCAGGAAGCGGGCCATGCGAGCGTCGTAGTCTTCGAGGACGAACAGGTGGCCACGCAGCTCCGGGATCCGGGAGAGCTCGACTAGATGCCGTATCAGCGCCTGGCCGTTGTCGTCGGCGGGATGGGCCTTGCCGGCGAACACGACCTGTATCGGACGGGCCGGATTAGCCAGGATCAATGCCAGCCGGTTGACATCACGGAACATCAACGTGGCCCGTTTGTAGGTGGCGAAGCGGCGGGCAAACCCGAGCGTGAGCACATCGGGCGAGAAGAGACGGTCGACGGCACGCAGCTCGTCGGGCGCGGCGCCGTGGCGGGCGAACTGGCGGCGGAGGCGGCTGTGGGCGAAACGGGCCAGAGATTCCTTGGACCGCGTGTGCGTTTCCCAGATCGTCTTGGCCGGGAGTGCCGCGACCTCCTCCATGCGCTCCGGCTGCTCGAGCAGGTCCGAGGCCCAGCGGCTCCCGATCTGGCTTCTCAGGATGCGGCCGGCACTGCGGCCGATCCACGTGGGCGTGTGGACGCCATTGGTGACCGAGGACGCATCGTGGCCTATCAGCCAAGCCCAGTCCCGGGTGACGATCTCACCGTGACGTTGGGAAACGCCGTTGATGACGCGGGCGAAGCGGATGGCGAGAGCGCCCATGTCGAAATGACCGGGGTCGTGGGCCTGGGCGAGGCCGGCGAGACCATCGAGGTCGAGCCCGAGCCGCTCGGCCCATGGCCCCAGGTACTTGTCGGCTATCCACCGCTCGAACGTCTCGTTGCCGGCCGGGACCGGGGTGTGGAGTGTGAACGCGGTGCGTGACTTCACCAGCGCCGAGGCGCTGTCGAGGTCCATGCCCGTGTCGGTGTGCTCGCCCACCCGTTCGACCACAGCCAAGGCGGCGTGACCTTCGTTGACATGCCACACGGAGGGCTCGATGCCGAGAGCGGCCAGCGCCCGGACCCCGCCGGCGCCGAGAACGAGTTCCTGGATGAAGCGCATCTCCCGGCCACGCACATACAGGGTGTGGGTGACCGGGCGATCGGACGGATCGTTGTCTGTTATGTCGGTGTCGAGAAGGAGCAGGGAGACGCGTCCAACGGCAAGGCGCCACACCGCCACCGACAGGCTTCGCCCCGGAAGCTCCACCGTGACCTTCAGTTGTCCCCCGGTCGGAGAAGCCACTGGTCGGATCGGCATCCGTTGATGGTCGAGGACGGGGGAGATGTGCTGCTGGTCGCCGTCGGCGTCGACCTCCTGGCGGAAGTAGCCCCGCCGGTAGAACAGGCCGACAGCCACGAGCGGAAGACCCAGGTCGGACGCCGACTTGACGTGGTCTCCGGCCAAGATGCCGAGACCGCCCGAGTAGAGCGGCAGCGAGTTGTGGATCCCGTACTCGGTGCACAAGTAGGCGATGGCTCCGTCGACGGGCGAGCCGTTGCCCAGGAACCACGTGTTCTCCGACTCCATGTACTCGTCGAACAGCCGGACGGCGTCGGCATATCGCTCCTGCACCGTCTCGATCTGCTCCAATTCCAGCCAGCGATGGGGCTCGAGCGAGCGGATGATGTCGAGAGGGTTGTGGGTCTGCTCCCACTGATCGGCGTCGAGGGCGGACCACAGGTCGGAACCGGCGGTATTCCAGGCCCACCACATGTTGTTGGCCAGATCGACAACCCGGTCCAGCGAGCGCGGGATCGGATAGTCGACATGGTTGAGGACATTGATCTCGGGCAGCAAGAGACGCTCGCGGGTTCGGGAGTCGAAGGAGGTTAGTCACGGGCCCGCCGCCGGCCGGGATCGCGAAATATCCGGTTGTACGATGCGAAGGATTCAGAAGAGGCAGGGGTTGACGTCTCTACCCACGGGAACCGTGACCTTCATGTTCAGCGACGTCGAGGGCTCGACACGGCTCCTCCGCGCCCTCGGGGACAAGGTCGGCCCGGTTCTCGACCGCCACGACACCATCATGAACGAGGCGATAGCGGCCCGTGGCGGCGTGGTCCTGACCACTGAAGGTGATTCCTTCTTCGCCGTGTTCACGGAGGCCCAGGCTGCCGTCTCCGCTGCCGTCGACGCCCAGCTCGCCCTGCAGGCTGAGCCCTGGCCGATGGACGGACGGGTGGCGGTCCGGATCGGAATCCACACCGGACGCGGGGAGTTGGGCGGAGCCGACTACCGGGGCGTGGATGTCAACCGGGCGGCCCGGATCGCCGCCGCCGGCCACGGAGGTCAGATCCTGGTTTCCGACACCACCCGGGCGCTCATCGGCCACGACCTGGCGGACGCGCTGTCCCTGGTCGACCTCGGCGAATACCACCTCAAGGACTTCGACCAGCCCCACCGGCTCTGGCAACTGCGGGCGCCAGGGCTGGAGGAGGGCTTTCCGGCCCTCACGACCAGGCCGGCAGGCAAAGTCGACCTCCCGAAGGTCGAAACGAGCTTCGTGGGCCGCCTGGCCGAGCTGAATCGCATCGGCGAGCTGCTCTCGAAGACGCGGCTCCTCACCCTGACGGGACCCGGGGGAGCGGGCAAGAGCCGATTGGCGATCGAGTCGGCCCGGCAGTTGGCGCATCTTTACGGCTCGGTTGCCTTCGTGCCCCTCGCCTCCGTCACGGATCCTGACCTGGTCGCAGCCACCATCGCCGGGCGGCTCGAGGTCGAATCGGGCCGCACCGACACGCTGGATCGCCTGGTCAAACATCTCGGGGACAGCAGCTGGCTCCTCGTCCTCGACAACTTCGAACAGGTGTTGGGCGGTGCCACCGTTGTCAGCGAGGTGCTGGCCCAAACCGCGGCGGTGAGCTGTCTGGTGACCTCACGAGCTCCACTTCGTTTGAGCGGCGAGGTCGAGTACCCACTCCCGCCCCTCGGCGGCGTCCTCGATACGACCACCCCGGAGGCCCTCGCCCGTCACGATGCGGCCTCGCTCTTCGTCGAACGGGCCCGGGCCATTCGGCCCGACTTCCACATCGACGAGGAGAACGCGCCGGCACTGGCCGAGATCACGCGGCGGCTCGACGGGCTCCCGCTGGCCATCGAACTGGCGGCGGCGAGGATGCGGCTGCTGGGCCCGGCCGAGCTGGCCGAACGCCTGGCGTCGAGCCTCGACTTGCTCCGCACCGGCGACGCCGACCGCCCGGAGCGACAGAGGACCCTGCGGGCCACTATCGCCTGGTCGTACGACCTCTTGGAACCGCACCTCCAGGCACTCTTCCGGCAACTGTCCGTTTTTCAGGGCGGGTGGGACCTCGATGCCCTCGAGGCGGTGTGTTTCGTCCCGGACATGACGGATCTCCTCACCGAGGTGGAAACCCTCCTGGTTCACAGCCTCCTCCGTTCAGATCCCACGCCCCTGGGGAGCCGCTTCGCCATGCTGGTGACGATCCGGGCCTTCGCCCTGGAGCAGCTTTCGGCTCTGGATGAAGTGGGAGCCCTGATGGACCGTCACTACCACCACTACGCATCGTTGGCCGAGCGGGCCGCCCCCGAGCTCCTCAAGGCCGAGCGTGGGACGTGGCTCAGCCGACTCTCGGCCGACCTCGAGAATCTGCGCGCCGCCCTGCGCTGGGTGATCGACATGCAGCGGGGAACGGAGGCCGGCCTGCTCGTCGGGTTCCTGTGGCGCTACTGGCACATGCGGGGCGACCTGGCCGAGGGTCGACGTTGGACCGAAGAGGCTCTCGCCATCCCCGCGGCCGACCCGCGAGCCCGGATGGCGGCATTGGAGGCGGCGGGTGGCCTGGCCTACTGGGCGGCCGACATGGAGGCGGCGGAGGGGTCATATGGCGAGGCCCTGGAGCTGGCCCGAGCCCACGGCGACGATGCCGACTTGGCCAATGCCCTCTACAACGTTGCCTTTGCCGAGGCGTTCGGCGGGCACTGGGAGGCAGGGGACAGGGCCATCGACGAGGCTCTAGCCATCTACCGCAGGACGGGTGTGGGCGAAGGCATGGCCCGAGTGCTCTGGGCCCGGGGCACCTTGAACACGATTCGCGGCGACCTCGAGTCCGCCCGGGGGGACTTCGAGGAGGCGTTGGGCCTCTACGCCGAACTGGATGACCAGTTCCAGCTTGGGTGGACCCACCGGATGCTGGCCACGACGCTCCTCGATCTCGGCCAGCCCGAAGCCGCCCGGCCCCACATCGCGGCCGCCATGGGGATCTTCACGCGGGCCAACGACACGTCCGGCCTCGTCCTCATGCTGAGAGACGTGGCGAAATTGGCCATCCTCGAGGATGACGACGCCCGGGCAATGATCCTCGCCGGGGCGTACCGCGGCTTGCAGGAGCGGACTGGTCTCGACCTCGTGGAAGTCCACAACGAGATCCCCGAATTGGACGAGGTCCGGGCGCGGCTGGGGACGGAGCAGGCGGCCGAGCTGGAGGCCGAGGGAGAGGCGATGTCCACCGAGGAGGCAGTGGCCCTGGCGGTCGGCCGCCTCGAAGGGGGCGGCGATACCCCTCCGAGCGGGTCCTAACATCGAGCCATGCCCAAGATCCACTCCCAGGACGTCACCGAAGGGCCGACCAAGGCAGCCGCCCGGGCCATGCTCAGGGCGGTGGGGCTGACAGAGGACGACTTCTCCAAGCCCCAGGTGGGTCTGGTCTCGGCGGGCAACGAAGTGACTCCGTGCAATGTCACCGGACCGGCCCTGGCCGAGGCGGCCAAGCTCGGCGTTGTCGAGGCCGGCGGTGTGGGGCTGACGTTCGCCACCATCGCCGTCTCCGACGGAATCTCGATGGGCCATGAGGGGATGCGAGCCTCCCTGGTCTCGCGAGAGGTGATCGCCGACTCGGTGGAGCTCGTGATGCACGCCGAGCGCTTCGACGGGATGGTGACCATCGCCGGCTGCGACAAGTCGCTGCCAGGGATGCTCATGGCGGCCGCCCGCACCAACCTTCCCTCGATCTTCCTGTACGGCGGCTCCAGCCTGCCGGGTCGGTACCGGGGCCGCGACGTGTCGATCGTTGACGTGTTCGAGGGCATCGGCGCCCTCTCCGAGGGGCGAATCGAGCCCGAGGACCTCCTCGAGTTGGAACGAAATGCTTGTCCGGGCGCCGGATCCTGCGCCGGCATGTTCACGGCCAACACGATGGCGTCGGTCGGTGAAGCCATCGGCATGTCCCTGCCCGGGTCCGCCTCGGTCCCGGCCATCGACGCCCGTCTGTCCGAGTACGCCCGTCGCTCGGGAGAGGCCGTGATGGCGCTCATCGACGCCGGTGTCCGCCCCCGCCAGATCATGACCCGGCCCGCCTTCGAGAATGCCATCACGACCGTGATGGCGTTGGGCGGTTCGACCAACGCCGTGCTTCACCTTCTCGCCATCGCCCACGAGGCGGGGATCGAGTTGGAGTTGGAGGATTTCGACCACATCAGCCGCCGCACCCCCCATATCGGCGACCTGAAGCCGTTCGGCCGCTACCACATGGTCGACGTCGATCGGATCGGCGGCATTCCTGTCGTGCTCAAGGCGCTGCTGGACGAGGGACTGATCGAGGGCGATGTCCTCACCGTCACGGGTCGGACGATGGCCGAAAACCTGGCCGGGATCGAGTTCCCCACCGGTCAGGATGTGATCGCGTCACCCGACCAGCCGCTCGCCCCGGAAGGAGGGATCGCCGTCCTCCGTGGGACGCTCTCCCCCCAGGGGGCAGTGGTGAAGGTGGCAGGGATCGAACTCGACACGTTCGAGGGGCCGGCGCGGGTCTTCGACGGGGAGCAGGACGCCCTCGAGGCGCTGTTCAACCACCGGATCGTGGCCGGTGACGTCGTGGTCATCCGGACCGAAGGCCCGCGGGGCGGCCCGGGGATGCGGGAGATGCTGCAGATCACGGCGGCCATCAAGGGCGCCGGTCTCGGCCAGGAGGTGCTTCTGGTCACCGACGGCCGTTTCTCGGGCGGCACGACCGGGTTGTGCATAGGTCACGTCGCCCCCGAGTCGGAGGTGGCAGGACCGATCGGCCTTGTCCGCGACGGCGACGTGGTCCGGGTCAACCTGCCCCACCGCACGCTCGACCTGATGGTGGAGGAGGACCAACTGCTCGAACGCCGGGCCGATTGGAAACCCCACGAACCCCGCTACCCCCGGGGCGTCCTCGCCAAGTACGCCCGCCTGGTGGGCTCGGCCGAGACGGGCGCCATAACGGGCTGACCGTCGCCGGGAGGGTGGCGGGTGGCGGTGCCGAACCCCCGGGTTCCCCAGTGCGGTTTCCGCGGTCGTCGGCCCGCAGAACGGCCAAGCCCCAGGCGGCCTGACTGAGGAACGGGTCGTCTCCGTCCTAACCTCGGCGCAATGGTCAAGGTCTACGCCGTTGCGCTCGTTGTCGGAGTCGTCGCCCTTCTGGGTTGGATCATGATGCGGACCCTGTCGGCCAACATCGACCGGGCGTCTATCGACCCCGAGCAGCGCCTCGGACTCATGGGACGACGGGTAGTTGCCGCCCTGGTCGGCTTCGGGATCGGGGGCATGTCGGCCGAGTTCTCGCCCCGCGACCTGTCATGGCCATTCGCCCTGGTCCTGGCCATCCTGGGCGCGGGGGCGGCCGCCTGGTACGCCGGATGGGTCGACCGCGAGGACGAGGATGCCGAAGGCTCCAAGCCGGAGCCTGCTTGACGTGGTCCTGATCATCTCAGACGTCCATGGCGAGTTCGACGCCCTGGCCGAGCTCGCTCGCTCCGGAGAGACACTCCTGATTCTCGGCGACCTCATCAACCTCCTCGACTATCGCACTGGTGAGGGGATCATCGCCGATGTCATGGGCGGCGACTTCGGCCGGCGTGTGTCCCAGCGCCGTGCCGACTCCGACTACGGGGGCATGCGCCAGCTCTGGCAGGAAAGTGCCGGGGGTCGCGGCGAGGAGATCACCGCCGCCATGGCCAGCGAAGTGGCGTCGTCCTACGGACGGTGCCGTCAGGCTCTTACCGGGGCCCGGGGATACGTCACCTATGGCAACGTCGACCGTCCTTCGATCCTGCGCGATTCCCTGCCGGACGGGGTCGAGTTCGTCGATGGCGACGTTGTCGACATCGATGGCCTTCGCTTCGGCTTCGTCGGCGGCGGCGTGGCCACGCCGGTTGGGGCGGCGGGGGAGGTGACAGAAGGCGAGATGGCCCGCAAGCTCGAGAAGCTCGGTCCGGTCGACGTGCTGTGCTCGCACTTGTCGCCCGGCATCGAGCCGCTGCACCGTGACGTGATCACCGGCCGGCTCGAGCGGTACTCCACGCCCATCCTCGACTACCTCCACACCCACCAGCCCCGGTTCCACTTCTTCGGCGACGTCCACCAGCCGCAGGCCACGACGTGGCGGGTCGGGAAGACCAAGTGCCAGAACGTGGGCTACTTCCGCGCCACCCGCCGCCCCTTCCCTTTCGACCCTGCCGCCCACCGATAGCCAGGCGCATACCTGGTGCTAACAACTGCTAGCACCAGGTAGTATGAGAGGGACGCCGAGCAGCCTGAGGAGCCCTTGCTGTGACCGAGAGCACCGTCCAGTCGATCGAGATCGATGCCGCCCCCGAGGAGATCTTCGCTGTCGCCGCCGACATCGCCTCGTATCCCGATTGGGCCAACGGCGTCCGCCAGGTCGACGTGCTCGAGAGCGACTCCCAGGGTCGCCCGCACCGGGCCGCATTCGTGCTCGAGGGCTTCGTCAAGGAAATCGCCTACGAGCTCGTTTACAACTACGACGAGCCGAACCGCATGTCCTGGGTGGCGGACCCGAGCCCCGACATCGACATGCTCGAAGGCTCCTACACCTTCACGGTGACAGCCGATGGTGCGACCGAGGTCGTCTACGCCTTCACCGTCCAGCCGGCGTTCAAGATCCCCGGCTTCATCAAGCGCCAAGCCGAGAAGCAGATCGTGACCACCGCCTTGCGAGGCCTGCGCAAGCGGGTCCAGGAGCGAGCCGGGTAGCCGGAGCCGCCATGAGAATCGTGCTCGTCACCGGCAAAGGCGGGGTTGGGAAGACCACGGTTGCGGCTGCCACCGCCCTCGCCGCAGCCGACGCCGGCGATCGCACTCTCGTCTCGTCCACCGACCCGGCCCATTCGCTCGCCGATGCCCTCGAGGTGTCTCTGGGTGACGACCCGGTCGAGGTGGCGTCGGGCCTGGCCGGCCAGCAGATCGACACCCAGCGCCAGTTGGACCGCTATTGGGGCTCGATCCGCGAGCAGATCATGAACGTGTTCGACTGGGGAGGCGTGAAGGGAATCGAGGCCGAGGAGTTCCTGGTGTTCCCGGGCATGGACGAGCTGTTCGCCTTGCTCGAGGTCAACCGCCACGCCCGCTCCGGCGAGTACGACACCATCGTGGTCGACTGCGCCCCCACCGCCGAGACATTGCGCCTGCTCTCCCTGCCCGAGGTGCTGTCGTGGTACTTCGAGAAGATCCTCCCCACCGAACGTCGCATCCTCAAGGCGGCCAGGCCCCTGTTGGCGCGCATGACGGACCTGCCCGTTCCCGAGGACCGGGTCTTCGAGGCGGCCCAGGGTGTGTTCGGCGGCATCGAGGAGGTCAAGATGCTGCTCGGGAACCCCCAGGTCACGTCCGCCCGGCTCGTGGTCAATCCCGAGAAGATGGTCATCGACGAGGCCCGCCGAACCTTCACCTATCTTTCTCTCTTCGGCTACGGGGTTGACGGTGTCGTGGTCAATCGGGTGCTTCCCGACGAGGTCTCCGATCCTTATTTCTCTCGCTGGCGCACCATCCAGAAGGCCCACCTCGACACGGTCGATGAGGCGTTCGCCGACGTCCCCCGTCTGCGTTTGCGTCTCTTCGACGACGAAATGGTGGGGCTCGAGCGGCTGCGGACGATGGCCGGCGAGCTCTACGGCGACCGCCATCCCGTGAGTGACTTCCACGCCCACAGCCCTTTCCGGGTGGTCCAGATCGATGACGAGGTGATCCTCGAGATGGAGGTCCCCTTCGCCGAGCGAGATTCTCTCGATGTCTACCGGCAGGGCAACGAGCTCTACCTCCAGGTCGGCCCGTACCGCCGATCGTTCGTCCTCCCCGACACGCTCCAGCGCCGTTCCGTCGTGGGCGCCAAGCTCGATGACGGCGTCCTGGCTGTTCGCTTCGGGCTTCCCTGATGGTCGAGTCGGAATCGGCAGCCGCTATGCGCCGGGCGCTGCGGCGCGCCACCTTTCACCTCCTGCGGGCGGCCTTGGAAGGGGTCAAGGCCGTCGAAGCATTCGTGGATGAGATGGCCAAGGTCGGGCGGGAGGACGAAGAGGGCGACGAAGGCGATACTCCGCGGCGGGTGCGGATCGACGTCGAATGACTGCCGCCGTCGGAATCGACGTGGGCGGCTCCAACCTCAAAGCGGTGCGCCTCGTCGAGGGGGAGGTCGACGTCAGAGAGCGCATGCCTACCCCGTCGACCCCCGACGCCATACTGTCCGCCGTGGCCGAGGTCGCTGCCCGGCTCGGCCCCGGTCTCCCCGTAGGTGTGGGGCTCGCCGGACTGGTCGACCATCTTCGGGGCGTGTTGGTGTGGGCGCCGCACCTGCCGGGAGAGGAGGTTGCCTTCGCCGCACCGCTGCGCCGTCGCCTCGGTGTCGACGTGACCGTCGACAACGACGCCAACCTGGCCGCCCTCGGCGAACATGAGATCGGACGGCGTCGGGGAACGACTGCCACCCTCACCATCGGCACAGGCATCGGCCTCGGGATCGTCGTCGACGGCCACATCTTCCACGGGGCGGCTCATGCCGGCGAGGTCGGTCACATCACGGTCGAACCCGGTGGCGAGCGGTGTCCTTGTGGTCGCCGGGGTTGCTGGGAGACGCGGATCTCAGGTCGGCGCCTCGACGCCGACGCTGCCGAGGTGCTCGGACCCGGGGCCGGCGCCGCCGACCTCGTGGATGCGGCCCGGCGTGGGGACCGGGCCGCCGGCGCCCGGCTGGACGAGGCGGCGGGTTGGCTGGCGTGGGGGATCGAGGCGTTGGTGCTCGCCTACGACCCGGACGAAGTGGTCGTCGGTGGCGGCGTGGCCGGTGCGGGGAACCTGCTGTTGGAGCCGGTTCGGCGCCGCCTGGCCGCCACGGAGGGCGCCGGAAGACGCCCGAGTATCCCGGTTGGGGCGGGTATCTTGGGTCCCGACGCCGGCGCCGTCGGCGCCGCCATGGCTGCGGTGCGAAGCAGCGAGGGGACGAAATGAACGAGTCACTCCGACCAGACGAGGTGATCCCTCCGGAAGGGAAGCCCTCTTTGCAGCTGCGGGTGTTCACCAGGGACCTGGTCCAGTTCCTCCCCAACCTGGTCAAGCTCCTGAGCCGCCTGGTCATGGACCCGCGGGTCCCGAGAAGGTCGAAGGTGCTTCTCGTCGCCCTCGTGGCCTACCTCGCCTCGCCGATCGACTTCGTGCCCGACGCCATCCCCGTGGTGGGGATGGTCGACGACGTGCTGCTGGCGGCGTACGCCGTCAACCACCTCATCGCCCGCGCCGGCGAGGATGTCGTACTCGAGCACTGGGACGGTCCTCAGGACCTCCTGGAAATGGTCCGCTCGGTGCTGGACGCCTCCAGCTCGCTGGTGCCACCGCCGCTCAGGAAATGGATCGACCGCTTCAGCGGGTGAAGGCCATGCAGTTCAGACGGATCGAGCACCTGCCCCCGTACGTGTTCGCACAGGTCAACGAGGCCAAGGTGGCGGCGCGGCGGGCGGGGGCGGACATCGTCGACCTCGGCTTCGGCAACCCCGACATTCCCAGTCCGCCCGCGGTGGTCGACAAGCTGGCCGAGGCGGCCCGCAACCCGCGCAACCATCGCTACTCGGCGTCGCGCGGCATCCCCAACCTGCGGCGGGCCGTGGCCGAGCGTTATCGGCGCCGCTTCGGCGTCGATCTCGACCCCGAGATCGAGGTCATCACCACCATCGGCGCCAAAGAGGGTCTGTCTCATTTGCTGTGGACCCTGGTCCAGCCGGGTGACGTGGCCGTCGTGCCGGAGCCGTCATATCCCATCCACATCTACGCCCCCGTCCTGGCGGGAGCCGAGGTGCGCAAGGTCTCGGTCGGGTCGACGGAGGACTACTTCGAGGAGTTGGAGGATGCCTTCGCCAACTCCTGGCCCCGGCCCCGGGTGATCATCGTCTCGTTCCCCCACAACCCCACCACCACCTGCGTCGACTATGCCTTCTTCTCGCGTCTCGTGGCCTTCGCCCGGGCCAACGAGGCAATCATCGTCCACGACTTCGCCTACGCCGACGTCGCCTTCGACGGCTACCAGCCGCCGTCCCTGCTCGAGGTCGAAGGAGCCAAGGACGTGGCCGTCGAGCTCTACACCCTGACCAAGGGGCACTCGATGGCGGGATGGAGGGTCGGGTTCGTGGTCGGGAACGCCGACATCGTGGCCGCCCTCGGGAAGCTCAAGTCGTACCTCGACTACGGCACGTTCCAGCCGATCCAAATCGCCTCCATCATCGCCCTCAACGAAGGCGACGACTACGTGTCCGAGGTCAACGAGATCTATCGCCGCCGACGTGACACCCTCGTCGACGGGCTCACCAGGATGGGATGGAAGGTGGAGGCTCCGCAAGGAACGATGTTCCTGTGGGCGCCGATTCCCGACCCGTACCAGGAGATGGGCTCCCTCGACTTCTCGTTCCACCTCCTCGAAACGGCCAAGGTGGCGGTGTCGCCCGGGATCGGCTTCGGCGCCGAGGGAGAAGGTTTCGTTCGCTTCGCCCTGGTGGAGAACGAGCAGCGCATCGCCCAGGCGACCCTCAACCTGCGCCGCGCCCTCGACCAGCTCTGACCCTTCGTCGGGTTTTTCGCGCATCGATCGCGTCGAAATTGACGGGATCGATGCGCGAAAACGGAGGGGCTACCCTCCGCGGATGGCTTTTCCCGATGGCACCGCCGACTTCCGCTCAGACACCGTCACCCAGCCCACCCCCGAGATGCGCCGGGCCATGGCCGAGGCGCCCGTGGGCGACGACGTCTACGGCGACGACCCCACCGTGAATGCCCTGGAGGAGGAGTCGGCCGCAGTCGTGGGCAAGGAGGCCGCGGTGTTCGTGCCGACGGGCACGATGGGCAACCAGCTGGCGGTGATGGTGCAGACCTCGCCGGGCGAAGAGGTCCTGGTAGACGAACAAGCCCACATCCGTAGCCTCGAGCGGGGTTGGGGCCCTGCCCACGCCGGCGTGGCGTGGCGGACCGTGGGCACCGAAGGGGGCCAGATCCTCCCCGACCAGGTGGACATGGTCATGGAGACGGCCGGGTCCATGTTCCCCCGCATCGGTCTGATGGCATGGGAGAACACCCACAACCTGTCGGGGGGTCGCGTCATCCCGCTCGAGGTCATGCAGAAGACCTCCGAGCGGGCCCGGGCCCACGGGCTCAGCGTCCACATCGACGGCGCCCGCATCTTCAATGCCGTGTCCGCCACCGGCGTGCTCGCCGAGGAGTTCGCGGCCTGCGCGGACACGATCCAGTTCTGTTTCTCGAAGGGTTTGGGGGCGCCGATCGGGTCGATCACATGTGGCCCGGCCGATCTCATGGCCGAGGTGCGCTACATCCGAAAGCGCCTGGGAGGCGGGATGCGCCAGGTGGGGGTGATCGCAGCCGCCGCCCGCATCGCCCTGCGCGATAGGAACCGCCTGGCAGAGGATCACGAGCTGGCGCGACGGCTGGCGACTGGCCTGGCCGAGCGCTGGCCCGGGTCGGTCGAGCTGGGCGGTGTCGAGTCCAACATCGTCAACGTCGCCATCCCGGCAATGGGCGGCGACCTGGACGCAGTTCGGCGGGAGTTGAGCTCGTCGGGGATCCTCACCAACGGCGCCATCGGGCGGGTGTGGCGCCTCGTCACCCATCGCGACGTCGACGGCGCCGACGTCGACCGGCTGCTCGGCGCCATCGACGCCGTCGCCGCCTGATGACCTTCGCCGTCCTCTTCCCGGGCCAGGGGAGCCAGTTCGTCGGGATGGGGGCAGACGTGTTCGCAGCCCGGCCCGACTTGGTGGGTGAGCGAGCTGACGAGATCCTTGGTTTCTCGCTGGCCGGTGTCTGTCTGGACGGACCTGAGGAGGAATTGACCCGCACCGAACACGCCCAGCCGGCCCTGTTCGCCATCTCGTACGCCCTGTGGAATGCACTGGCGGCCGTCGTCCCGCCCCCCGCCGCGGCCGCCGGGCACTCCCTGGGCGAGTACACCGCGCTGGCCGGCGCCGGGGTCCTGGCTTACGAGGTGGCGCTGGCCGTTGTCGCCGAGCGGGGGAGGGCGATGGCAGCCGCCGCCGATGTCCGGCCTTCCGGCATGGCCGCAGTCATCGGCGCCGACGTCGCTGCCACCGAGGAGGTCTGTCGCCGGCGCCGCCGGTCCGGCGGAGAGCTCTGGGTGGCCAACGTGAACGCCCCCGGCCAGGTGGTCGTGGCAGGTGCCGCCGCCGACCTGGTCTGGCTGGGCGAGAATGCCCGCGACCTGGGGCTGCGCCGGGTGATACCTCTCGCCGTCGCCGGCGCCTTCCACTCGCCGCTCATGGAGCCGGCGTCCGGGCGGCTGGCGGCGGTGCTTGGCCCCGTCGAGCTCGGCGAGCCCCGATTCCCGGTGTACGCCAACGTTTCCGCCCGGCCCCTGGACGCATCGGGGATCGTGGAAAACCTGATTGCCCAGGTCGTCTCGACGGTGCGCTTCGCCGAGACCCTGGAGGCGATGGCGGCGGCCGGGGTCGACACCTTCGTCCACGTAGGCCCGGGGGACGTCACGGCCGGCCTCGTCAAACGGACCCTGCCTGAGGCGACGACCCTCACGGTCTCGTCGCTGGGCGATATCTCGGCGGTGGCCGCGGCATTGACCTGAGACGACGGCTGGCGCGAAAACGGGGGTGGGGGGTGCCGGCAGTTACGATGGATCGACCAGTGAGGAGGTGGGCGTGCCGAACGCCGAAATCACCGGTTGGGGCAAGTGCATGCCACCGGCCGTTCTCTCGAACCACGATCTGGAGGAACTCACCGACACCAGCGACGAGTGGATATCGACCCGCACCGGGATCAAGGAGCGCCGTATATCCCATGTCGATCTGTCCGACCTCGCCCGGGTAGCCGGCCTGCGGGCGCTGGCGGCCGCCGGCCGGCAGCCCGAGGACCTCGACCTCATCATCTTCGGCACTTGCACGGCCGACTCCCTCATCCCCTCATCTTCGGCCATCCTCCAGGAGAAGTTGGGCGCCACCCGCGCCGCCGCCTTCGATCTCAACGCCGCCTGCTCGGGCTTCTTATACGCTCTCGTGGTCGGGAGCAACATGGTGCGCGCCGGCACCCATCGCACCGTGCTCGTCGTCGGCGGCGAGAAGCTCTCCCGCCATCTGGACTTCACCGACCGCAGCACCGCCGTCCTCTTCGGCGACGGCGCCGGGGCCGTCGTGCTCGAAGCCACGGACGAGCCGGTGGGCGTGCTGGCCTCCGAACTGGGGATGGACGGCACCGTCCACGACATCCTGCGCGTCCCCAGAGACGGAAGCGCCGGCGACCTCACCCCGCCCACCCCCCAGGAGAGCGGGATTCGCATGAACGGACCCGAGGTGTTCCGGCGGGCCGTCACCACGATGGGGGAGGCGGCCGCCCGCACCGTGGCGGAGGCGGGACTAGAGCTCGACGACATCGACCTCTTCGTCCCCCACCAGGCCAACGTGCGCATCATCGACGCCGCCGCCCGCCGTCTCGGGCTCCCCGACGCCAAGGTCTACGTCAACATCGCCTCCTACGGCAACACGTCGGCGGCAACGATCCCGGTGGCACTCACGGAGGCGATCGAGGAGGGAAGGGTCCAGCCGGGCTCGATCGTGGCCTTCGCCGCCTTCGGGGCCGGCCTGTCCTGGGCGGCGGCCGTCGTGCGCTGGGGTGACCGGGTCACACCTGTGGCGGAGTCCGACGCCGAACTGCCTGCCACCGACGTCGACGCCGTAACCCTTCTCCAGCCCAACCTCGACTTCTTCGGGCGCCCCGACATCGAAGACAAGCAATGACGCCCGAGCCCAGCCCCGCCGGTCGGGTTGCGCTCGTCACCGGCGGCTCCAGAGGGATCGGCCGCGCCATTGCCGTCGAACTCGCCGCCCGGGGCCACGCCGTGGCGGTGAACTACTCCTCCCGCGCCGACGCCGCCGAGTCCGTCAAGAAGGAGATCGAGGCGGCAGGGGGAGAGGCGATGGCCGTCCAGGCCGACGTCTCCGTCGCAGACGACGTCACTGGCATGTTCGAGAGCGTCGAGTCGACCCTCGGTCCCGTGGCCGTGCTGGTCAACAACGCCGGCATCAACCGCGACAACCTGCTCCTGCGCATGGGACCCGA
>DATFFO010000223.1:0-3940 GCA_035250025.1 Acidimicrobiia bacterium | reverse complement strand
ATTCACGACGACCTTCGTGGGCCAGTCCCGGGCGACCTCGGCATCGGCCACCCAGGGGTCGGCCAGCAGTTCCGTTTCCGCTCCGTCGATGTCGAGCAGCAGCATCGGTCTGCCCTCGACGATGTCATGGCTGTCGAGGGCGGATCCCACGTCGACCTGCCTCGTCCCCGTCACCCTTATCTCGGCCACGGAGAGGAACGGCGACTGCGCCACCCACACCAAACCGGCTGCGACGGCGAGAACGAGGAGAAGCCTGACCAGGCGGCCGAGGTTGGAGCGGGCCCGGTCCTCGGCCACGCGCCGGCGGCGGTGTTCGAGGCGCGGGTCCATCTCAGTCCTCGAAGCCGACAAACTGGATCTCCGGCTCGAGATCGATTCCTCCCCGCTCCCGCACTGTCGCCTGCACGGCTGCGATCAGGGCGTGGACGTCTGTGGCGGTGGCGCCGTGATCGGCCTCGATGAAGTTGGCGTGGCGGGGCGAGACCCGCACCTTGCCGATCGAGAATCCCTTGAGACCGAGCCGGTCGATGATCGCCCCGGCGGCGTCGCCCGGCGGATTCTTGAAAACGGACCCGGCATTGAGCGTGCCGCCGGGCTGGTTGTCCCGTCGCCAGCGCGTGATCCGGCGCATCTCCTCGGCGGCGGCAGCGGGATCGGTGACGGTCGTGAAGAAGCGGGCCGAGGTGACCACGTCGGTCGCAGTCACATTCGAGTGACGATAGGCCAGGTCGAGATCGGCGGCGGAGCGGGTGGTCGTGTCGCCTGCCACCAGCGACACCACATCGGCGTCGACGAGGACGTCCACGACCTCGGAACCGAAACAGCCGGCGTTTTGACGAACCGCCCCACCGACCGACCCGGGAACGCCCACGCACCACTCCAGTCCTCCGCGACCGGCGGCGGCGGCCGCCCGGGCCAGCCGGGGCAGGCTGGCCGCCCCGCCGGCCTGAACCACACCTTCGGCATCGACCGTGAACTCCGAAAAGGAGCCGCCCAGGCGGATGACGACTCCCCTGAAGCCGGCATCGGACACCAGGAGATTCGACCCCCGGCCGAGGACGAGAACCGGAACCGGATCGGCGTCCAGGGCCGCGGCGCACCTCTCGAGCGTGACCAGGTCGAGCGCCTCCAAGAAGAGGTCGGCGGGGCCGCCCAGCTTGTAGGTCGTGACCGGGGCGAGGCTGACGTCCCGGGAAGCGACCTCGTCCCCGATCAAGTCGTCCCAGGTCATGGGCGGGCTTCAGGCGTGATAAGGGGCTGGTGGTGGCCTTCCAGGGCAGCAGCGAGCTCGGTGGCGACCAGGGTGACGTCTCCCGCCCCCATCACCACCACCGCATCTCCTGGATGGACGAGGTCGAGGAGATGGACCGCCACCTCGGCCCGATGAGGCACATAGTGGACGGGGCTCGCCCCCGCCCGCTCCGCCGCCTCCGCCACCAGACGGCCGGTGACGCCGGGCATCGGCTGTTCCCGAGAGCCGTAGATGTCGGTGACCACGATCCCGTCGGCAAGGGCCAGGGCGGCTCCGAACTCCCGGTGAAGGTCGAGCGTCCGCGAATAGAGGTGGGGCTGGAAGACCGCCCACACGCGGTTGGACCCGTATTGTCCGGCTTCGCGCAAGGTGGCCGCCACCTCGGTCGGGTGATGGGCGTAGTCGTCGATGATCCACACGCCGCCGACCCGCCCCCGCGTCTCGAAACGGCGTCGCACGCCGGCGAATCCGGCCAGTCCCGACGCCGCCTGCTCGAGGTCGTGGCCCAATTCGGCCAGGAGGCTCAAGGCTCCGGCGGCGTTGCGGGCGACGTGGATCCCCGGTCGGGGAATGCTGACCTCTGCTCGCCCCTTCGGACCGAGCAGGGTGAAACGGCTGGTCGCGCCGCGGGCGGTGAGGTCGGTGATCCGCCAGGTAGCGGCGGGATCGGTTCCATAGGTCGGTGCGCCGGTGCGCTCCGCCACCCGGCGGGAGCCGGGATCGTCGGCGCAGAGGAGGACCGGACCGGTCACGTTCTCGACCACTCTGATGAAGCTCTCCTCGATGCTGTCGGGAGACCCGAAGTGGTCCATGTGGTCCGCTTCCACGTTGGTGACGACGAGTCCCTCAAGGTGAATGTGCTCGAAAGTCCCGAACGCCTCGTCGACCTCGAGGACGAGGAGGTCGTCGTTACCGAGATGGGCGTTGGTCCCGAACCCGGCCAGCTCGCCGCCGACGACGAAGGAAGGGTCGACTCCCGCTGCCCGCAGCGCCCAGATCATCATCGCCGTGGTCGTGGTCTTGCCGTGGGTGCCGGTCGGACCGATGGTGGCAAACTTGGCGCTGAGCGATCTCAACAGGTCGGGACGCCGCCACACTGTCACGCCGGCAGCAGTAGCGGCGCGCAGCTCCGGATCGGTATCGGGAACGGCCGACGACGCCACCACGAGCTCTGCCCGGGTCGCCGCCTCGGGATCGTGGCCCTGCCACACGTCGAGGCCGATGTCGGAGAGCTGAGCTATGTCGGCGCCGCCGCGCTGGTCAGAGCCGGTCACCTCGTGGCCCAGCCCGGCCAGCATCTTGGCCAGGGCGCTCATCCCGGCGCCACCCACGCCGACGATGTGAATCCGGTGAGGCAGTTCCGTCACGATCTCGCCATTTCCACAAGGGCCCCGGCGATCGTGGAGGCGGCGTCGGGCTTGGCCAGGTGGGCGCAAGCAGCGGCCATCGTCGCCCGGCGAGAGGGGTCGGCGAGGAGCTCCGCCACGGCGTGGGGAAGCCGGCCCAACTCGTCCTCGGGAACGGTGACTGCCGCCCCGACCGATTCCAGGGCGGCGGCGTTGGCGGCCTGGTGCCCGCCCGAGCCGAAGCCGCCGGGAACCAGGACCGAGGGGGTGGCGGTGGCGGTCAGCTCGGCGACCGAGCCGCCGGCCCGGGCGACGACGAGGTCGCAGGCGGCGTAGAAACTCTCCATGTCGTGGCAAAAGTCCAGCACCACCCATCGATGAGGGGAAACCCGGGCAACCTCGCTGAGGTCAGCCGCCCCCTGGCCGGCAAGATGGAGGATCTGGAGCGGTTCACCCGGCCAGCGCCCCGTGAGATCGATGAGCGACCGGTTGAGGATCCCGGCGCCGAGCGAACCCCCGAACACTCCCAGCACCGGACGGGAAGGGTCGAAGCCCCATCGATCCAGGGCGGGCGACCGCAGCGCGGAACGGTCGAACGCGGCCAGTGACTGGCGGATCGGATTGCCGACCCATTCCGCCCGGTGCAGACCGTGGGTGTGAGGGAACGACCCGAAGACACGTCGTGCCCCTCCCGCCATCGTCCGGTTGGCGAGGCCCGCCCCGGCGTTCTGCTCGGCCAGGGCGTAGGGCAGGCGCCGTCGCCTGGCGGCCAGCGCCGCCGGGACACTGACATATCCGCCCATGCCCAGCAGAGCGGCGACGTTTCTCGCCGCCAGTTCGCGGCCGATGGCCCTGACCGCCCTGAGGACGACACCGGGAATGCCGACGTTGGCGAGCGTCAAGCGGCGCTGCAACCCGCGGAGTTCCACCTCGAGGAAGGGGAATCCGGCACCCGGAGCGGCGGTCGCCTCGAGGCGGGAGCCGCCGATGAAGAGAACGTCCGACCGGGCGACTCCGGCGGCCACGAGGGCCTCGCCCACGGCGAGCCCGGGATAGACGTGGCCCCCGGTGCCGGCAGCAGCAATGCCAAAGGTCACCTTGTCCCCCCTTTGTCCCCCACGAAGTGGGGGAAGGTCCTTGCCACCGGAGCGCAGCGGAGATGGGAGGTAGGGGGATGCCCGAAGGGCAGGGCGAACCCGTGGCGAACCTTCAAACCGAGCCACCCTGGTGGGACCGGGATCCTCCCTACCCCACCGGCTCCGCTGACGCTCCACCGGCGGGGGCCCCTTCCCCCTCTCGCTTCGCTCGTGGGGGACAAACTTTCGTCTTCCGTCTTCCGACT
>DATFFO010000222.1:0-9476 GCA_035250025.1 Acidimicrobiia bacterium | reverse complement strand
GATGTCGTCGACCAACCCGTTGCTGTCGTCGTCGGCGCCGTTGCCCGCGATCTCGCCGGGGTTCATGAACAGGCGCCCGGCGAACTCGGGATGGTCCAGTGCCAGCCCGCTGTCCACGACCGCGATGACTACATCGGTGCTACCTGCCGTCATCGACCAGGCGCCGGCCACGCCGATCTTTTCGAGGGCCCACTGGTCGCCGGCGAGGGGCTCGGTCTCGGGGTCCGGGCCGAGAAGATCGAGGTAAACGTCGGGGACGGTGATAGCGCCCGGATCGACGTCGTGGTTTGACACGCGGTGCCATCCAAGGACGGAAAGCCCCGACTCATCCTGCGAGGCCGTGGTGGCTGCGTCCTTCACGAGCACGGTCTCCCCGGCGACGGGGGCGGGCCCGGCGACGAGGAGGCCAACCAGGGCCAGGAGGATCGACACAGGCCCAGCGTAGGTGGAAGCGAGAAGCTGCATCGAGGCTCAAGACCACCGCCGCGCCAGTCGATGAACACCCCCATGGATGGAAGCAAGCGTTGCGGGCGCCTCGCTTCGGTAGTGGTGGTTCTACTTGTGGCGTCGGTGTCGACGCCTCTCTCTGCCGCCGCCGAATCGAACGCCCACGAGCAGCAGTTCGTCGAGATGATCAACGCCGAGCGGGCCGCGGCAGGGTCGAGGAGTCTCGTGGTCGTCCCGGAACTGGTTGACGGCGCCCGCGCCCAGGCTACCGCCATGGCCACCAGGGGAGAGATCTTTCACAATCAGAATCTGGGCGGGATCACCGACGGTTGGTACCTGATGGGTGAGAACGTGGGGATGGGGGGAGACGTCGAGTCCCTCCACGCCGCCTTCATGGCGTCCCCCGGTCACCGCGACAACCTCCTCAATCCCGTCTATGACGCCGTCGGCGTGGGGGTCGTGTGGTCGGACGGCATACCGTACGTGTCAGAGGTCTTCATGGACTCAATCGAGGCGGTCCCGGCGGCGTTCAGGCCCCCCTTCCGCGACGACGACGCCTCCGTCCACGAGCCTGACATCGCCGCCCTCTATGCCCTCGGGATCACCCGAGGATGTGGACCCGACACCTACTGCCCGGACCGCCCCGTCACCCGAGCCGAGATGGCCACCATGCTGACCCGCGCCTTCGGTTTGGAGAGTTCCGCCGGCGACGCCTTTTCCGACGACGACGGATCGGAGCACGAGGCGGCGATCGAGGTACTGGCCGGTACTGGCATCACGCGGGGCTGTGCGCCGGGAAGGTTCTGTCCCGACCGTCCCGTCACCCGCGGCGAGATGGCCACCTTCCTCACCCGGGCTTTGGGCCTCGGGCCCACATCAGGTGACGAGGTCTTCGACGACATCGCCACGAGCGAACACGCTTCCGCCATCGCCGCGCTCGCCGCCGCCGGGGTCACCAAGGGCTGCTCGGACACCAGCTTCTGCCCGGCCAGTGCCGTCACCCGGGCGCAGATGGCATCGTTCATAGTCCGCGCCCTCGAAGCCTGACCCGCCCCCCGCTTTCGCGCATCAGGAGCGTCGGATTTGACGGAATCGATGCGCGAAAATGAAGGGGTGAGGGGACGGGTGACATATCGGCAGGGGGCTCCCTACCCTTTCCCGCCATGACCGAGAGACGCATGCCACGGATGCTCCCCGCCCTCGCTGGCCTCCTTGCCCTGCTGATCGCTCTCCCCGCCGGGGCAGATCTGCCACCTGGTGGGTCGTTCCTCGACGACGACGGCTCGGTGCACGAGTCCGACATCGAGGCCATCGCCGCGTCGGGCATCACGCTCGGGTGCAACCCGCCCTGGAACGACGACTTCTGTCCCACCCGCGACGTCTCCCGAGGCGAGATGGCGGCCTTCCTCGTGCGCGCCCTCGATCTTCCCCCCGGGCCAGAACAGTTCGAGGACGACACGTTCTCGGTGTTCCAGGACGACATAAACGCCCTGGCCGCAGCCGGTATCACCCGGGGCTGCAATCCTCCGGCGAACGACGCCTTCTGCCCCACCCGCCCCGTGACCCGCGGCGAGATGGCAGCCTTCCTGACACGGGCCTACGACTATGAGGCCACCGAGTCGGACCGGTTCGCCGACGACGACGGCTCGGTGTTCGAGGGCGATATCGACGCCCTGGCCTCCTCGGGCGTGACCAAGGGATGCGACCCTCCCGCCAACCAGAACTTCTGTCCCGACGACGAGGTGACCCGTGAGCAGATGGCGAGCTTCCTCGCCCGCGCCGAGAGTCTGCCGACGGAAGCAGTGCCCGCACGTCCCGACCTCCATCTGGCCGAAGTGGTCGGCGATCTCTCCCAGCCCGTATATGCCATTGCTCCGCCCGGGGACGAGAGGCTCTTCGTGGTCGAGAAGGGGGGCGTCATCCGCATCGTCGAGAACGGCGCGGTTCTCTCCGAGCCGTTCCTCGACATCTCGGCCGAGGTCGCCAACCGCGGGGAGATGGGTCTCCTCTCGATGGCGTTCCACCCGCAGTTCCCCCAGGACGACCGCGTCTTCGTGTACTACTCGAACGAGGACGACGGTCTGGAGTCACGTGTCTCCTCCTTCAGGTTGTCGTCCGACCCCGACGTCCTGATCCCGATCGAGACCCGCCTCATGACGATCGAACAGCCGGCGACGAACCACAATGGGGGCCACCTGCTCTTCGACCCCGACGGGTACCTCGTCGTCGCCCTGGGTGACGGCGGGGGGAGCAACGACACCTTCGGCAACGCCCAGGATGCCAACACCCTCCTCGGATCGCTGCTGCGGGTGGATGTCGACGGGGCCACTCCCTACACGATCCCGGCCGACAACCCCTTCCTCTCCGGTCCGGGCCGCGACGAGATCTGGGGGTTGGGCCTGCGCAACCCGTGGCGGATCTGGTTCGACGACGGCCTGCTCTATGTGGCCGACGTGGGCCAGGGGGCGAGGGAGGAGATCACGGTGGTCGCCGCCGATCGTCCCCTGGTGAACTACGGGTGGCCGCGCTTCGAGGGCTCCCTGTGCAATCCCGATGATGCCGATCCCTCATGCAGCTCGGCGGGGATGGAGTTCCCCGACGTCGAGTACGAAAGGGCGGGCGGGGCGTGTGCCGTCACGGGAGGGATCGTGTACCGGGGCGCCGCCATCCACTGGCTCCGGGGCCACTACTTCTACGGAGACCTGTGCGCCGGCTTCATCCGCAGCTTCCGTACCCACGACGGTGTCCAGATCGACGACGAGCAGGATTGGACGAGCACACTCGGAGACGTGCCCGGGTTCTGGTCGTTCGGCGTCGACGGCGCCGGGGAGCTCCTCGTCGTTTCCGGTTCGCAAGGAGCGGTGTACCGGCTGGAAACAGAGTGAGGCGGCTTCTGCTCGGCGGCGTCTTCGCCGCCGCCCTCCTGTTCGTCGCGGTCGCCGCCCCCGCCCGGGCCGACTACGAGTACACGGCCGAGTCTCCTGGGTGCGGTTACTTGCGGTTCTATCCGCCCCGGGCCGAAGCCACGGGCCCGCTCGCCGATTCACACCTCATCCGCGGCCCGGCCGGTGCGCTCTTCGGGCGGACGGTCGCCGCCGTCAAGGACCAACTGGTCTGGTGGACGGTTCCCATGTCGGACAATGCTCGGGTCCAGGTACATCGCGGGCTCATCCCCTCCCTGACCAGGGTGGAGGCGAACCTGGCGGCGGCAGCCGCCAGGGGGCTCGACTACCAGGTCAGGGCCGCTTATACATCGGCGTACAACGCCAGGACCAGCGTCGCCCACGACGGCATCAGCTACCACGGTCTCGGGGCGGCGGTCGACATCAACTCGATCTCGAACCCCTACAGCCTGGACGGCGATCTCATCACCGACATCCCGGCATGGTTCTCCCAGGCGTGGGAGGAGGCGGGGATGTGCTGGGGAGGCAACTGGAACCACGTCAAGGATCCGATGCACTTCTCCTGGGAAGGTCCCAAGGCGACACCGGGCGCGGCTATCCCGGCGCCGCTACCACCGCTGACCTCGGCCCGGCAGTTCACCGCCCGAGCGGGACTCCACGACGTCGTATTCGGTGCCGACAGCTTCAGCCCGATCGTGGCCGAGATGAGCGGCGACGGCGCCCCCGACGTCGCCCGTATCCGGCCGTGGGGTGACGACGCCGTCCTCGAGACCGCCATCTCGAGGGCGGGTTATCGCGACTGCTCGGTCTGGAGGTGGTGGCTCGACGACCCGCCTCCCGGGACGCCGTTGCTCGGCGACGTCGCCGGAACCGGACGCCCCGATCTTCTCTATCCGGACGAGAGCGGTGCCACCCTCGTATTCGCCCGGCTCGCGGCCGCAGACGGCTACGCCAGGACAGCGGACATCGTGACAGGAGCAACGACATCACCGGGGCGGCGGTACACCTTCGCCGACATCGATGGCGACGCCGCCGACGACCTGGTCGTGCTCTGGGCAACGGAAGGGTCGTTGGCGATCGAGGTCTGGTCCGCCCAGTCGGCGTTCAAGACGCTCATCCGGTCCGCCACGGTCGACGGCGTTGACCTCGAAGACGATGTCCGCCTCGGCGTGGCCGACAGGGACGTGGACGGTAAGGACGACCTCTTCCTCGTGAAGCCCGGTGAGCAGACTTCAACCGTCACCGTCATCTCAGGCCGCGACGTCTCGGCCGTGGCAGAAGTCATCGCCGCCGCCGGAGTCGCCGCCGGCGACAGCGTCGGCTTCGAGGACTACGACGGGGATGGACGGCCCGACCTCGTGGTGGCCACCGCCGAGGGCACGCTGGAGGCATGGCTCGGCAACTCGCCCCTGGCGGGGTCACCGTCCGCCTGGTTCGTCCCCGACGACTTCGAGTGCCCCGAGGGAACCGTGCCCTATTTCTACACGGGGCGCTTTGCGGACGACGACGACTCTGAGTTCCAGGCCGACATCGAGTGGCTGGCCCAAGCTGAGGTCACGAGGGGATGCAACCCGCCGTTCGAGGACCGGTTCTGTCCCGACGACCTCGTGACACGCGGCCAGATGGCGGCGTTCCTCACCCGGGCCCTCGGTCTCGAACCCGCCACCAGCCGATTTGTCGACGACGACGGGTCCGTGTTCGAGGCGGACATCGGCGCGCTGGCGGCGGCGGGGATCACTAAGGGCTGCAACCCGCCCGCCAACGACGAGTTCTGCCCCGACCAGAGCGTGACCCGTGGCGAGATGGCGGCATTCCTACACCGGGCTCTCCACCTCGCCGCTGCGGCCAACCGGTTTGTCGATGACGACGGGTCCGTGTTCGAGGCGGACATCGGCGCGCTGGCGGCGGCGGGGATCACGAAAGGCTGCAACCCGCCCGCCAACGACGAGTTCTGCCCGAACCAAAGCGTGACCCGGGGTCAGATGGCGGCGTTCCTGCACCGGGCGGACCACTGGCTGGGCGAGCGGTGAACGGGTCGCAACCACGCGTATCCGCGCCAGCCTCGCTTATCCTGTCCCCGCCTCGGGGAGGATTCACATGAACAGATCCATCAATTGGCGCGCCCCAGTGGTCGCCGCCCTCGTCGTCCTGATCTCCCTGCCCGGCGTCGCCGGAGCAGCCGACGAAGACGACTTCAAGGTCGACGGCGGAGGGTGGGGCCACGGCGTCGGCATGTCGCAATACGGCGCCTTCGGGATGGCTCTCGACGGTGAGCAGGTGAGCGACATCATCGGCCACTGGTACAGCGGCGCCTCGCTCGAGCCAGCTCAGGATCTAGGCACCGTCCCGGGATGGATCTTCGAACCCCAAGCCCTGGCGGTGAACGTCGCCTCGCAGCGCGATACCCTCGACTTCTGGGTCAGGAGCACCCCGGCCGGCGAGGGAGTTTCGGTATGCCACCGCGGTGACGGCACCAATAGCTGCGCCACTCCGGACGTCGTTCTCACCGCCGGCCAGCGCCTGCGGGTCGAAGGCGGCGGTTCGGAGTGCACCAGGCGCGTGATCGCCGCCGACGGCTCCGAAGTCCCCGACTCAGCCGTCGACGGGAACTGCTCGCTCGACATCACATGGAACGACGCCTTCTCCGGTCTCAACGCCGAGACCCTGGTCGAGATAGAGGAGCTCATCTACGCCCGTGGTCCTCTCCAAGTCCGCCCCTCGATCGGCGTCGCCCGGTTCGACACCACGGTTCGACTCGGGCTCGAGGAGTATCTCTACGGACTCGGAGAAGTGCCATTGAGCTGGCCCGTCGAGGCTCTCAAGTCCCAGGTGGTGGCGGCCCGGTCATACGCCATCAACACCGTCGCCGCTAGGGGAGGCGCCGACGGGAGCGGTCGTCTCGCCGAGTGCGGATGCCACATCCGGCGTACCACCGCCGACCAGAACTATGACGCCTGGCTGGTCGAGAGCGCCGACGTGTTCGGCGACTGGCGGGAGGCTGTCGATGACACCGCCGGGCTGGTGGTCACCCACTCGGGAATCGACGGTGGTGACAGCGTTGTCACCACCTACTACTCGTCCTCCACCGGCGGCGTCACAGAGAACGTCGAAGACGTCTTCGGGGGCTCGCCGCAACCGCATCTCAGGTCCGTGTCCGACCCGTGGGGGGGCGATGCGGGTATCAATCCCCTGGCCCGGTGGCGGGTCACGGTCCCCGAGCCCAACCTGCGCGCCGAGCTCTGCGACCTCGGGAGCTGCTGGGACAAGGTGACCGGGGGCCAGATGCTGTCCACACCGCCCGCCGCCACGATCCGGATGCTGGGGCTGGTCGGCCGGCAGGTGGTCAGCACGGAGGTCCCGGCCGTGTGGCTCTACAGGATCCTCAACGCCCAGGGCTCGCGGGTGTCCCCCTACATAGTCGGCGTCATCGGCCCCAGCCCGTTCCTCGACATCGATACGTCCATCCATCGCAACGACATCGTGTACATCGCCGAGTTCGGGGTCACGAAGGGCTGCAACCCGCCCGCCAACGATCTCTACTGCCCCGTGCAGGACGTGACCCGTCAGCAGATGGCGTCCTTCCTTGTCCGCGCTCTCGGTCTGGGCTCGGCCAACGCCGATGCCTTTGTCGATGATGCCGACTCCGTTCACCAGGGCGACATCAACGCCCTGGCCGCCGCCGGAATCACCAAGGGTTGCAACCCGCCCGCCAACGACCGCTTCTGCCCGGAACGGGCAGTGACGAGAGGGGAGATGGCGGCCTTCCTCGTGCGCGCCTACGCCTATCGGGATCGAGGCGCCGGGAACCTCTTCATCGACGACGACTCCTCCATCTTCCAGGCGGACATCGATCGGCTCGCCATGGCGGGCGTGACCAACGGCTGCAACCCGCCCGCCAACGACAGGTTCTGCCCGACCGACGCCGTGACCCGCGAGCAGATGGCTTCCTTCATCGCCCGGGCGATGCGGGGAGCGGCCGGGTAGGGCCCGGTCCTTCGTGTTGAGTGTGCGTACGACAACCAGGAGTGTGGTCGTAGACACGCTCAACCTGGTTCCCGGGGGCGGCGGATAGACTTGGCGGCCGTGACTTCTCCCGTCGATAGATTCGCCGACGGCCCGTGGACGGCCGGCGTGATAGGGCTCGGCTATGTCGGCCTGCCGCTGGCAATAACCGCTTCCAAGGCGGGACTCGGTTGCATCGGATACGACGTCTCGCCCGACCGCGTCGCCGATTTGATGGACGCCCGCTCCCATGTCGGCGACGTATCGGATCAGGAACTCAGGGATGCGCTCGTACGGGGAGCACTCTTCACCGACGACGCCTCCAAGCTGGCGGAGGCCGACGCCATCTTCATCTGCGTCCCGTCGCCCCTAGGCCGCAACCGCCAGCCCGACCTCTCCTTCATCGAGTCGGCCGCCGCCACCGTTGCCGCCGTTGCCCGACCGGGCCATCTCATATCGCTCGAGTCGACAACCTATCCCGGCACGACAGAGGACATCGTGGTCGCCGCCGTCGAGAAGGCCGGACTGGAGATCGACAAGGAGGTCTTCGTGGCCTTCTCGCCCGAGAGAGTGTCGCCAGGTGACACCCTGAAGACAGCCGACATCCCCAAGGTAGTGGGCGGGGTCACCGAACTCTCGGGTCGGGTGGCGGCTGCTGCCTACGGTCGTCTCGTTCCCTCGGTCCATTTGGTCTCCTCCGCCCGGGCGGCCGAGATGGCCAAGCTCCTCGAGAACACCTACCGGGCGGTCAACATCGGGCTCGTCAACGAGATGGCCCAGCTCGCTCACGAGCTGGAGATCGACATCTGGGAGGTGGTCGACGCCGCTTCCACCAAGCCTTTCGGCTTCCAGGCCTTCTATCCGGGTCCCGGGGTTGGGGGCCACTGCATCCCGCTCGATCCCCAGTACCTGGCGTGGCGGGCACGAGAGGCGGGATTCGCCACCCGGTTCATCGACACCGCCGAGCAGGTCAATAGCCGCATGCCCACCTACGCCGCCGACAGGGTTGCAGACCTGCTCAATCGCCAGGGCAAGCCGGTCTTCGGGACTTCGATCCTGGCCATCGGCATCGCCTACAAGCCTGACATCTCAGACGACAGGGAATCGGCTTCGGTGGAGGTCATCAGAGAGCTGGAACGGCGCGGCGCCCGGGTTTCGGTCCTCGATCCGGTGGTAGGCGAAGAAGGCGTCCGGCTCCGTGGCTTCGAGCCCTTGTCCCCGGAAGCCGACCTTTCAGAGTTCCCGCTGGCGGTGGTGCTCACCGACCATTCGGTGATCGACTACTCCGCCGTCGCCCGGCAGGTCTCCGAGGTATTCGATACCCGCGGCGTCTACCGACGCCGCGGAATCGAGGCTTCCAACGTCCACGCCCTGTGAATCGAGGCCGCCTGTTGGTGGTGACGACGGTGCATGTGCCCGACGACGCCCGGATTCGCTCCAAGCTGATACCGACACTGGCGGAAGAATGGGACGTCACCTACGCCACCCGCCGACCCGGGCCGTCGGACGCTGAGGGCCTCGTCTGGATGCCTCTGGGCGGAAGCAGGCTTCGCCGGTGGTGGAAAGCCAGTCGTCTCATGCAGTCCAAGCGCTGGGACCTCGTGGCGGTGCATGATCCCGAGTTGTTGCTCCCGGCGGTTCTGAGGGGCGTCTCGGGCCGTCCCACGCTGTTCGACGTCCACGAGAACGTGCCCGGCCAGATCCGGACCAAGGGCTGGGTGCCTGTCCGGCTGCGCCCCCCGCTGGCGTGGCTCGCCGAGCGGCTGTTGCGGGTCGCCGAGCGCCGCATGGCGATCACCCTGGCCGAGGAAGGCTATTCCGGGCTGTTCACGAGGCCGCACCCGGTCCTGGCCAACTATCTCCCGGCGACGCTCCCGCCGGTAGCGGACACGACCGAGCCCCCCTTCCTCGCCTATCTGGGCGACATCACCGAGCAGAGGGGCGCCCTCCTCGCCCTCGAGGCTGCCGCCGGGGCCGAGATGAGCCTCGTCATGGTCGGGCGGGTCTCGCCCCCCGAGCTCACGACCAGCCTGCGGCGCCGGGCGCTCCAGAGGGGCGTCAATCTGGAGCTGACCGGACCCCTGCCGCACGGCGAGGCCCTGGCGCGGATCGGCGGCGCCACGG
>DATFFO010000221.1:0-7623 GCA_035250025.1 Acidimicrobiia bacterium | reverse complement strand
TCGGCGGCGGAGACGGAGACGGCGATCACCGCCTACGCCGACTCGGCCACCTCCGAATACGGCGTGCCTTTGTCTCCCACGGAGTGAGGGAAGGGGTCGCCCACGAACGAAGTGAGTGGGGTAGGGGGAGGCAAACCCTCTGGCAGACCTATTCCTGTTGGGAACCTTCCCCCTACCCCGCCGGCTCCGCTGCGCTCCGCCTACGGGGGCACCTTCCCCCTTCGCTTCGCTCGGGGGACAAAGGTCAGCGGCGGCGGGTGCGCCTTTGACACCGGGGGCACCAGAACAGGTTGCGGTCCGCCATCACGGTCGCCCTGACCGGGGTGGCGCATACCAGGCAGGGTTCGCCGGCCCGGCGGTAGACGTAGACCTCGCCCCCGTGGGGGTCGATTCGCGGCGGCCTCCCCATGGCCTCCGGCTCGTGTTCTGGATCGACCGTATCGATCCGGCCGTACTCGACCCCCATGCGCATCAGCGTCACCAGGTCCTCCCAGATCGCCTGCCACTCGCTCCGACGCAACAGCCTGCCCTCCATCATGGGATCGATGCGATTGCGGTAGAGCACCTCCGCCCGATAGATGTTCCCCACCCCCGACAACACCTGCTGGTCCATGAGCAATGCCCCGATCGAGCGGCGTGAGCGTCGGATGGCGTCCCAGGCCCGTTGCGGGTCGGCGTCGCCTCGCAAGGGGTCCGGACCGAGCCGCTCCTGGAGCGTCTCGGCCTCGCCGTGGGTGAGCAACCGGCAGGCGGCTGGTCCGCGCAGGTCGGCACGGTGGTCGGTCGTCTCCAGCCGCCAGCGCACCGTTGCTTCGTCCCCGTTGCGATCCACGAATGTCAGCTTGCCAGCCAGGCCGAGATGGACATGGACCACGTGTTCCTCGAAGGTCAGGAACAGATGCTTGCCGTGGGCCTCGGCCTCATCGAGGACGCGCCCATCCAGGATGGAAGCCTCGACGACGAAGCGTCCCTGGGGGCTGGTGGACCGGGTGGGCCGGCCGGCGAACCGCAGGTTGAAGCGGGTCGCCAGGCGGTGGAGGGTGTGGCCTTCAGGCACTCAGAAGTCGTCGAGCAGGACCCGTGCCGCCCACGCCACCGGGTCGGCGATCTCCCCGGCGCTGGGGATGCGGTCGGGGGAGGTCCACAGCCGTGTCAGTTCATCGGCCCCGTAGCGACGCTCGACATCGAGGCAGAACTCGTGCCCCCGGCTGATGGCGTCGCTAGACGGAGAAGCGGGCCCGAATGGCACTTCGCCTTCGGGAGCGCCGCGCTCGAGGTCGCGGGCGGAACGGATGCTGGCCATGTCCGGAAGCAGCTCGCGGCTGGCCCGCTCGGACAGGACCCGGGCGTAGCCGGCCAGGAGCCCGAGGTACGACTCTGTCTCGCTCTGGGCGGCGCGGGTGGCCTCGCTGTCGAACATGCCTCCCAGTTTCCCCGCCACCGCGTCCTGGATCTCGCCGGGATCGCTCATGCCCATCAGGCCCGATAGAGCGGACGGATCGAAGTCGATCGTCGACGCCTCGGCCTCGAGGAGGCGACGGAGATGGTCGCTGGCGAAGGGGACGGCCGAGACGGCCCGGTAGGCCACCTCCTCCGACACCACCCACAGCCGCACCGAGCTGGCGTCGAAACCGTGGCGGGTGGTGAATGCTTCGATGTGAGGCACGACCAACGCCACCGGCAGCGGACGGTCGGGCGGCAGGCCCCCGTCGAAGCTCGCCAGGAGCCATCGGGCGAGGCCGCCGACCAGAGACCCGACCTGCATCCCCACCATGACAGGGCCAAGTTGCGCCATCGGTCCGGCCAGGCCACCTATGTCCGAGTAGGGCTCACTGAGATACCCGTAGGCCTCCAGGTGGCGGTCGGCCCACTCGCGGGCGTCGACCGGCAGCACGTCGGGGGCGGGTTTCACCTGGAGCGACGCGACCTCCTCGAGCCGGTACTCCGCCAGGCGGGTCAGCTCGCGGTACTCCTCGGCGGCCCAAGGATCCACCGGCGTGCGCTCGCCCACAAGGTGATGTGACACCTCGGCGGCCAGCTTCCAGTTGATCGGTCCCGGCTGGTTGAACAGCTCGAAGAGACGTGAGAAGAGGTCGTCGCTGTCAGCCATCAGTCCACTCTCCCAGCGTGACTCCGAACGCCAGCTCCTCGTCACCGCGGAGCACCCGCACGCTGACCTCTTCTCCCGCTCGCCGGTGGCGCAGCTGGGCAATGAGCCGCTCGATCGAGGCGACCGGTTCCCCCTCCAGGGCGACGATGACGTCGCCCTGCTCTCCGCCACTGGTGCCATACGGAGAGCCCGGCGACAGCGTCTCGACCCCCACCCCGAGAGGCACGCCGGCGTCACCGCGGGTCTCGCTCACCGTGCTACCGGTGATGCCGAGCATGGCATGGCGCACCGTCCCGTCAGCGATCAGGTCGTCCGCCACGCTGATGGCGAGATCCACGGGAACGGCGAACCCGAGGCCCTCGGCGCCGACATCGGAAACGCCGATGGCGGTAGTGATGCCGATGAGCTTGGCCTCCTGGTCGAGGAGGGCGCCTCCGCTGGAGCCCCGGGTGATCGGGGCGTCGGTCTGGAGGAGGCCGTAGAGGACGTTGTTGTTCTCCACCACCAGCGATCGGCCCGTGGCCGAGAGGATGCCAGTGGTCACCGACGGTCCCCCGAGGAGACCGAGAGGGTTGCCCACGGCCACAGCTCGCTCGCCGATCACGAGATCAGCTTCGGTTCCCAGCGGGATGGGCGTGAGGTCGGGGCGGGTCGTCGATATCACGGCGATATCGGTGAGGGGATCGGTGCCGACGAGGGTGCCGGGATAGCTGACCCCGTCCGAGAAGACGACGACGATCCCGTCGGCGCCCTCGATCACATGGTTGTTGGTGATGACGAATCCGTCGTCTGAGTACACCACGCCCGACCCTCCTCCGATCACCACACCCTGGGAGGCGATCTCCACGGCGACGATCGAGGGGATGGCGGCGGTGGCGACGTCGGTGACACTGGGAGCGACTTCACTTGGGAGCGGCGCCGGAGCCGTGGTCGTTGGTGCGGTTGCCACGGTTGTCGCCGGCGCCGTCAGCACATCGTCGGCGTCGTCGAGGACGCCGAGCATTCCCAGAATCGCCAGCGTGACGCCGGTTCCCAGGAGGACGCCGCCCAGCACCGTGAGCACGATCGTCCACCGGTCGGGTCTCGAGCGGGGAGGGCGGGCTGGCTCCGCCTCTTCGTCAGGCTGGCTTATGGGACCTACGGGCCAGGCGGTGGAGGGCCACACCGGATCGGGCGGGTCGGAGCCCGGCGTGGGCTGTCGTCGTTCCGGGTGGTCCATACACTGGCGATTGTATGGAGGCCCACAGCCAAACAGTTCGGATCGCGGTCCGCGACGAGCCGCTTGACCCGGCGGCGGCCCTGGCCGAGGTCGGGAGACCCGAAGCGGGGGCGGTGGCGGTGTTCGTCGGGACGGTGCGCGATCACTCCGACGACCACTCGGGCGTCACCCATCTCGAGTACGAGGCGTTCGAGGAGAGGGTCATCGACACCATCGCCGAGGTCGTCGCCGAGGCCGAGAAGCGATGGCCGATCCTGGCGGGAGTCGTCGAGCACCGGGTTGGCCGGGTCGACCTGGGAGGCGTGGCGGTGGTGGTGGCCGTGTCATCCGCCCATCGCCACGACGCCTTCGACGCGGCGCGCTACCTGATCGACGAGATCAAGGCCCGGGCTCCGTTGTGGAAGAAGGAGCACTGGCCCGGCGGCGCCGAGTGGGTGGAGGGCGCTTAGGTTCCCGTCACGGAATCTGAATAACGGGTCAAATTCTGGGGCGATCCCCGACAACGACGGCATCTGTCCTCTATTGTGCGCGACGGTCGCCCAGGCACCGTTGACAGCGGCGAGGAGGTTGTCATGACAGCGATAGTCGACCGGACCGACATACCACCGGTGGGGTCCGGTTTCGCCACCGTCGCTCAGCGAGTCAGGGCTTGGGCCGACAAGACCCCCCACGCCGTCGCCATGCGCGAGAAGGATTTCGGCATCTGGCAGGAGCTGACCTGGGCCGACCTGTGGGAGCGGATCCGCCTGGCCGCCCACGGTCTCCTCGCTCTCGGCCTCGAGCCCGGCGATCGCGTGTCCATCCACTCCGAGGACCGACCCGAGTGGATAATCCTCGACTTCGCCACCGTCGCCGTACGCGGCGTCACGGTGGGCCTCTACCCCACCAACCCGGCGACGGAGGTCCAGTACCTCCTGACGGACTCGGGCGCCAAGATCCATCTGGCCGAAGACCAGGAGCAGGCCGACAAGGTGATGGAGGTGATCGACTCGCTTCCCGCTCTCGAAAAGATCATCCACGTGGAGCCCCGCGGGTTCCGCACCTTCCGCCACGACTCACGCTTCATCTTCTGGGACGACCTGCTCGAACTGGGTCGTCGGCATGCCGAGGAGCATCCCGGCGAGGTCGAGCGGATCATGGCGTCGGCGAAGCCGGACGATCCGATCACCCTGGTCTACACCTCCGGCACCACCGGCCCCCCCAAGGGCGCCATGCTGACCAACCACAACTTCGAATTCTGCCTCGAAAAACTGGTCAACGTCCCGGGCCGGCTGCCCGCCGGCAGGATGGCGGGACCGCAGGACCAGATCCTCACCTATCTCCCCCTCTGCCACATCGCCGAGCGCATCTTCTCCGCCTGGCACCTGGCCGGGGTGGGGACCGTGCTGAGCTTCGCCGAGTCGATCGACACCGTCCAGCAGAACCTGCGCGAGATCCAGCCCACCCTGTTCTTCGCCGTGCCCAGGATCTGGGAGAAGATCCACGCCACCGTCTACATCAAGGGCCGGGACGGAACCTGGTTCAAGCGGCTCTTCTTCGGTCTGGGCATGAAGGCGGCCGGTTTCATAGGTGAGCAACGGGTCGGCAACGGCGGGCTCCATACCCCGATGTCCCGTCTCATGCACTGGATCTTCAATCCGCTCGTGTTCAGGGCCTTGCGGGAGCGCATCGGGATGCGTCGTGTGGTGTGGGCCGGCACCGGCGCCGCCGCCATCGCCCCGGAGGTGATCCAGGACTTCATCGGCATGGGCGTCCCCATCCACGAGCTGTACGGGATGACGGAGAACTCGGCTGTGGCCACCATCAACTTCTGGGGCCGCAACAAGGTCGGCACCGTGGGCGAGCCCTACCCGGACATCGGCCTGCGCATCGATGACGAGACGGGAGAGATCCAGACGAAGCACCCGGGCAACTTCTCGGGTTACTGGAACAAGCCGGAGGCGACCGCCGCCGCCTTCACCGAGGATGGGTGGCTCAGGACCGGAGACGTGGGGGAGTGGGTCGACGGCACCCACGTCAAGATCGTCGATCGCATGAAGGACATCATCATCACGTCGGGAGGCAAGAACATCTCCCCCTCGGAGATCGAAAACAGCCTCAAGACGTCGCCATATATCAAGGAGGCGATGGTGGTGGGGGACGGGCGCAAGTTCCTCTCGGCCCTCATCGGCATCGAGTTCGACAACGTAGGCGACTGGGCCACTCGCCGCGGCCTCCCCTACACCACCTACCGCGACCTTTCGGAGAAGCCCGAGGTCATCGAGCTGATCCAGGGAGTCGTCCACGAGACGAACGACAAGTTCGCCCGGGTTGAGAACATCCGCAAGTTCCGGCTGCTGCCCAAGGAGCTCGACCACGAGGACGGCGAATTGACCGCCACCCAAAAGCTGAAGCGGGCGGCGATGGACAAGATGTTCGGAGAGCTCATCGCGGAGATGTACGGGTCGTGACCCCTGACGTGGTGGTCTTGGCCCAGGTGGCGGGCACCTCCCCGCTCGGCCGCCTGCTGGTCGACTTCCTCTCGGTCGGATCCATCTACGCCCTGCTGGCGATGGGCTTCGTGATCATCTTCAAGGCTACCCAGGTGCTCAACTTCGCCCACGGGGCTCTGGCTGCGCTCGGTTCTTTTCTGGTAGCAGCTTTCTTCACCGTGCTCCAGATCCCCGGCAGGTGGATCCCCGGCGCCCCGGGCTGGCTGCGCTGGAGCCTGTCCGTGCTGGTTGCCCTGGCGGTGGCCGCCCTGGTGGGGATGCTCCTCGAGAGGGTCTTCATCCGGCCGATGGTGGGTGAGGCGCTCTTCGCGGTGGCCATCGTGACGCTGGGAGTGGACATCGTGGTCCGCACGCTCACCAACGACTTCATTGGCACCCAGTCCCGGCCCCTGGGCGATCCCTTCGGAACCCGGGTGTGGACGATCGAGAACTTCGCCCTTGTGCCCTGGACGATCCTCGCCCAGGTCGTGGCGACGATCGTCATCGTGGGCCTGGTGGCCATCTTCTTCCGCAGCCGCATGGGCATCGCCATGCGCGCCACCGCATTCGACCAGGAGGCGGCCAGGGCCCAGGGCATCAACGTCGGCCGGGTGTTCTCGATCGCCTGGGGCATCGGAGCGGTGCTCGCCGCAGTGGCAGGGATCTTCCTCTCGCTGTATCCAAGACGGGCGTCGGGTGTCGACCAGACCACTGCCTTCCTCGCCTTCGCCGCCTTTCCCGCCATCATCCTCGGCGGTCTGGACTCGGTCGTCGGCGCGGTTGTCGGGGGCTTCGCCGTCGGGTTGGCCCAGGCCATCGCCACCGAGTACCTCACCGGCGTGAGCTTCCTGGGAACCGGCTTCGCCGGGGTGGTGCCCTACCTTCTGATGCTGGCGGTGCTCTTCGTCCGGCCTTACGGCTTGTTCGGCAGCGAGGAGATCCGGAGAGTATGAGCCGTCCGCCGTTCCATCCGACCCATCACCTCCCACCTCACGCCGATAACGGCGCCGAGGGCGCCCGCGCCCGAGCCGCCGGATGAGGGGGCGGCCGCTCCTCCGGACCTCGTACGAGGCCGATCAGGCCATCTTCCCGACGGTCACACAGCGGGTGGCAGTGACGATCTTCGCCCTTTTCCTCGTTGCCATCCCCTTTTTCGCCCCGGGGACCATCGGTGCCGAGGGCGCCCTGCCCGGTCCCGACTTCCTGGCGTCGAGCGACTGGCTCCGGCTCCTGACGACGCTGGGGATCTTCGCCATCGGCGCCCTGGGGCTCAACATCCTCACCGGCCTAGCCGGCCAGGTCTCGCTGGGTCACGCCTTCTTCATGGCCGTCGGCGCATATACCGCCGCCGTGCTCGGCGCCCCCGAGGGGGCCCTGTGGGGGCTGGGGCTGCCGATCTGGGTCTGGCTGCCGATGGCCGGGATCGTGCCGGCCGTCATAGGCATCCTCGTCTCGCCGACGGCGGTTCGGGTGAGGGGCCTCTACCTGGCGATCGTCACGCTCGGGTTGGTCTTCATCGGCGAGTACCTGTGGCGCAACCTCGATTTCATCACCGGCGGCTCCCAGTCAGGGCGGAGCTTCCCCACCTTTGCCTTCCGGCTGTGGAAGGAGGAGGAACCGTTGTGGGCCATGGGCCAACCGGCGACGTGGTTCGGGTCGCTCAACATGTCGGGCAATGCCAAGATCTACTTGTTCGTCCTGGCGCTGTTGGCGGTCCTCACGCTGGTCGCCAAGAACATCCAGCGCACCCGCATCGGGCGCGCCTTCATGTCGATCCGTGACCGGGACGTCGCGGCCGAGGTGATGGGTGTCAACGACTTCCG
>DATFFO010000220.1:0-8291 GCA_035250025.1 Acidimicrobiia bacterium | reverse complement strand
CTCGGCGGAGCCCAGGCATCAGCATCTCGCCAAAGGGTTCCCGATCGGGATGCGGTTCCATTCGGCGCCGGTGATCCGGTTGGCTGACGCCAGACCGATGCATCTGGGCCACACCGTCACGGCGGACGGACGCTGGCGCCTCTTTGCCTTCGCCGACTCCGGGGACCCGATGGCGTCTTCATCCGGCCTCCGCTCCCTGTGCGATTTTCTGGGCGAGTCACCCGAGTCGCCTGTCCGGCGGTTCACCCCCTTGGGCGCGGAGATAGACGCGGTGATCGACGTGAGAGCCGTGGTGCAACAGGCACATCGCGACCTGAGCCTCGAGGCGATGCCCGGATTCCTCTTCCCGCCAAAGGGGCGATTTGGCCTTCGTGACTACGAGAAGCTGTTCTGTCCGGACCTGAAGGGCGGGAACGATATCTTCGACATGCGGGGCATCGATCGCGAACAGGGCTGCATGGTCGTCGTCAGACCGGACCAGCATGTGGCGCAGGTCCTCC
Organism: Acidimicrobiia bacterium; assembly: GCA_035250025.1. GTDB lineage: Bacteria > Actinomycetota > Acidimicrobiia > Spongiisociales > ZC4RG35 > DATFFO01. Next base: position 7,791 of record DATFFO010000220.1, on the reverse strand, counting down.
CCCTCGACGGGTACGAGGAGCTCTCGTCCTTCTTCGAGCGCTTCATGCTGCCGCCCGGCTGAGCTGCGCTTCACGTTCAGCGTGCGTAGGTCAACACAGAGTGGTGTCGGATGCACGCTCAACATCGGGGCCGCGATGGGCCGGACGCTCCCCGAGGCCAACCTGGCGGGTAACTTGCCGCCATGGTGTCAGTCCTTCCCCCGATCGACGTCCATGACCAGGCGGCTTTCGACGCTCTCCAGAGCAAGCTGGTGGCGTTGTGGCGGTCGATCGATCATATGTCCGAGGAGCCGCAGACGATCGTGGCCGTGCCGTCGATCGACGTCGACATGGTCCTCACTCCTGATCAGGTCCAGGGCTACGAGGAACGCTATCTGTTCCTCCTGTTGCTGCTGCGCCAGCCCAATGCCCACATGGTCTACGTCACCGGACAGGAGATCGATCCCGAGATCATCGACTACTACCTCGACCTGCTCCCGGGGGTGGAAAGGGCGGACGGCCGTCGGCGCCTCCACCTGGTGTCGCCCCGCCAGGCCACGTCGGTCCCCCTGACAGCGAAGCTGCTCACTCACCCCGAGACGATCGAGGAGATTCGCTCCTTCATACCCGATCCCGACCGCGCCCACATGATCCCGTTCATGGCGACCTGGTCCGACCGGGAACTGGCGATGCGCCTGGCCATTCCCATGTACGGGACCGACCCCCGGTTCGCCGTGCTCGGGACCAAAAGCTCGGGGCGGCGCCTCTTCGATGAGGTTGGGGTCAGCCACCCCGTCGGCGTGAACGACGTGAGGACCAGGGAGGATGTCGTAGACGCCGTTGTCGAGATCCGCCGGGTCCGATCCAACGTCAGCGGGGTAGTGATCAAGACCGACGTCGGGGTGTCGGGATTCGGGAACACAATTGTCGACCTGATCGGCCTCCCTGAGGCGGGGACCCCCGAGGAGCGGAATGCGGTCGGTCAGCGACTGGAGCGCCTCGCGGTGGCGTCGCCCGCAATGACAACAGAGGACTACTTCCGGGCACTCTCCGCCGAGGGTGGGATCGTCGAGGAGATGGTGGAAGGCGCCGAGATCCGGAGTCCCAGCGCCCAGATGAGGGTGACACCGCTTGGCGAGGTGGAGCTGCTTTCGACGCACGACCAGGTGCTGGGCGGCGAGAGCGGCCAGATCTTCATGGGCTCGCGGTTCCCGGCGGATCCGGACTACGCCTCGCTCATCGGCGACGAGGCGATGAAGGTTGGCCGCCGATTGGGCGAACTGGGAGTGATCGGCCGGTTCGCCGTCGACTTCGTAGTCGCCCGCAACGGGGGCGAAGCCTGCCGGGCCTACGCCATCGAGATCAACCTGCGCAAGGGAGGAACCACCCACCCCTACCTCACGCTTCAGTTCCTGACCGACGGCTCGTACGACGGTTCGACCGGTCTGTTCCGGACCCCCGAAGGCAATCCGAAGTTCTACGTGGCTTCAGACCATCTCGATGCGCCGGGCATGGCCGGCCGCACGCCCGGCGAAGTCGTCGCCCTGGCCCGGTCTCACCGCCTCGCCTTCGATGCCGAACGTCAGGCTGGGTCCGTATTTCATATGATGCGGGCCCTCGGTGAGACCGGCCAGGTCGGGGTGACGTGTGTGGGTGACTCCCCGTCGGACGCCCAGCGACGATACGAGGAGACAGCGGCGTTTCTCGCCGTCTCCTGAGCGAGGCGGCGTCTCAGGTGGCCGGGAACGGGAGCTGGACCCACCACGGGATGTCGGAGGTAGTGATCTGGTCAACCCACTTCACCCACCAGAATCCGCGCCGTCCTGGGGCGACGATGCGGACTGGATGGCCGTTGCCTGCCGACAACGGCTCGCCGCCGACACCGGTCACCAGCCAAAGCTGGCCCAGGTCAGCCATTGGAAAGCGGCGGGCGTAACCGGTGGCCGACCGTACTTCGAAGCTGCGGCCGTCCCCGGCGCCCAGGATTCGGTCGAGGCGGACCCCCGTCCAGACCTGCTCCGAGAACCAACCCGAGGTGCAGTCGAGGACGGCGGTGATGTCGTCTTGGGGCATCCCCTCGATCTCGACGAGTGTGACCGAGCGTCCATCGATCCGGATCGACCACGAGTCCGCGGCGGCCACGGGAGGGCGATCGTCGAGCCATGACGTGACGGGAAGGCTGCTGGGGTCGAAGGATCCTCGCTCGTGCGATCCGGTGAACCGGCGCGTGGAGCCGGGCCAGCCGAGGACGCGACTGAGGGCCTCCCAACCCAGCCAGGCGGCGCCGGCGGCGGCACTCAGGCCGGCGACGCGGAGCACGGCGCGTCGCTCGAAATCGATGGGACGAGGCTTGACGGGATGAGCCTGGAAGTGCGACACCAGCAGGACGAGGGCAGTGAGGGCAGCACCGATGTGGATCTGCATCAGCGTGAGCGGGCCAATGTGATCCGTCAAGCCGGTCGAATGGATCAACCCGCTGATCAGCGTCACGGCGATGAGGCCCAACAGCGCGAGCGACGTCCAACGGGTGGGCCGCCGGTGGGCGAGACCGCGGCGAATCACCATGGTCTTCCAAGGGGCGAGGAGAGCAATGGCGAGGGCGAGGGCGCCGTGGATGGTGGCCGCGTCCAGTGCCCAGTCCAGACCGATGGCGTTGGCGAGCAACCCGCTCAGGATCGCGGCGGGGACCAGGATCAATAGGGCCAGGTTGGTAGGTCGTCCACGACGCGGTGACTTCACCATGCGACTCCGAACCTACCGCCCGGAGACATACCGCGACCGAGAGGCGCCTGACAGCTCAGTCGTCGCAGAGCGCGGCGTCGTCGGTCAGGCGGGAGATGACCCTGCCGGCGACGGCGGCGACCATCTTCAACTCATCGGTGGTGAGAAGGTCGATCAGCATCTGGCGAACGTCGTTGACATGGTGGGGGGCCGCCTCCTCGATCGCCTTACGCCCCTCGGGGGTGAGGACGACGAACAGGCCCCGCCCATCCGACTCGCACATCTGGCGACTCACCAGCCCCCGTCGCTCCATCCGGGTCAGGTGATGCGACAGCCGGCTCTTCTCCCACTGGAGCGAGGCACCGAGTTCGTAGGCGCGGAGGCGGTCGTGAGGAGACTCCGAGAGATGGACCAGCACCTCGTAGTCGGAGAGGGACAACCCCGTCTCCCGGGTGAGGCTGCGATTGAGATACGCACTCAGGCGGGCACTCATCTCGGCATAGCCCCGCCAGGCCCGGTTCTCGTCTTCGTTGAGCCAGCGAACTGCGTCCATGAGAGTCACCTTACCATATAGTTGACATGTCATCCAGTCTCTGATATCGTTCGGTTGACACATCAACAGATGGGGTATGCAAGATACCCGATCTCCAAGGAGGAGCAATGACAACCCAGACGGTGACCACCACCGATCTCAGCCAGTTGACTGGCGACTACAAGATCGATCCCACCCACAGCCGCGTCGGCTTTCTGGCCCGGCACGCGCTGGTGACGAAGGTGCGGGGACTGTTCAAGGAGTACGAGGGCTCGCTCAAGCTCGATGGCGACGATCCCTCCAATTCGACCGCCGAGCTCGTCGTGAAGGTGGACAGCATCGACACCGGCAGCTTCGACCGTGACGCCCACCTGCGCACGAACGACTTCTTCGCCATGGACGAGTATCCGGAGATCAGCTTCGTGACCACGTCGATCACCCCCGAGGGCGAGACCGACTTCAAGGTCACGGGTGACCTGACGATGAGAGGCGTGACCAAGCCCGTCACCCTCGACGTCGAGTTCCTCGGGTCCGCCGTCGATGCGTACGGCAACCAGCGCGTGGGTTTCGAAGGCTCCGTCTCAGTGAACCGCAAGGACTGGGGCATCAACTGGAACGCCGCCCTCGAGGCCGGCGGGATGCTGGTCAGTGACAAGGTGACACTCGAATTCGAGGTCGCGGCCGTCAAGGTCAGCTGACACACCACTAGAGGCTTTTGCGCCCGAGAGGCCGCACCGTTCCTTCCCGGCGGTGCGGCCTTCTCGCGTCTGGAATCATCTCAACCGTCGATGACCGCCACGGCGCGGACTGGGAAACTGCTGAAGGACTCGACCGGCGCCGGCAGGGCAGTGAAGCGGAAACCCGCCGACGGCAGGCGTTCGAGCCCGCAGAGGTGCTCGACGATAGGGATCCCGGCGGCCAGGAGGAGCGAGTGGGCGGGGCGCTCCGGGTCGGCGGGGTCGTCGATGTTGAGAGAGTCGATGCCGACGACAGCCGGGGACCGATCGGCGAGCCATGCGGCGGCGTCCCTGGTCAAAAACGGCGCCTCCGACCCGTACCCGGGACTGTCCCAGTGCCGGTCCCATCCGGTGTGGATCAATACCGCCATGCCAGCCGGGTCGACGTCCGTGAAGACGCCGGGGCCCACCGCCCTGGCGCCATCCGTTCCTTCGACATGGACTCCCTCCACGTCCACCAGACGTTCGAGATCGAGACCGGCCAGGTCGACACCGTCGGCGTAGCGGTGGAAGGGGCTGTCGATGTAGGTGCCGGTGTTGCCCACCATCGTGAGCCTCGAGATCAGAAACGTCACCCCCGGCGCATAGGAGCCGGCGGAGTCAGCGCGGCTCAGATGGTCCGCAATCTGCGGGCCGGGCAGACCCGGATAGGTGGTCATGCCGGCGGAGATGGGATGGCTGAGGTCGACGATCGTCCGGCTCATCGGGTCAGTGATCGGTACCATCCTCGGGTGCGAGCACGTCGGGGGTCTCGCGATGGCCGTGCTCCCACAGGTCCGGTTCCAGATAGATGCGGGTGGCGTAGGGAACCGCTGTGCGGAGCGCCGTCTCCGCAGTGTCGATCGCATCTGCCAGAGCCGGTGCACTCAGTGTCTTGTCGAATTCGACTTTGCCGGCCACCAGAAGCTCCTCGGGCCCGATGTGCTGGGTGCGCAGGTCGATGATCCGCGTCACCCGGGGGCTGTTTTCCAATGCATCCCTCAGGAGTGCAACGTCGATGTCGGTGGCCGCCTCCCCGATCAGGAGCGATTTCATCTCGATGGTCAGGAACGTGGCGATTATCAGCAACAGGACGCCGATGCTGAGGGTTCCCACGGCATCCCACAGCTCGTTGCCGGTGACGGCGTAGGCTCCGACGCCTATGAGAGCGAGGACGAGCCCGATCTGGGCGCCGGCGTCCTCCAGCAGCACCACGGGCAGCTCGGGCGACCGTGAGGTCCGGATGTACTCCCACCAGGAACGGTCGCCTTTGACCTTGCGCGCCTCGACGATCGCCGTCCGAAAGCTGAAGGCTTCGAGGACGATTCCGACCACCAGCACGCCGATAGCCCACTCGATCGACGACAGTTCGTGCGGGTGGAGGATCTTGTTGATGCCCTCGTACAGCGAATAGAGCCCGCCGAGGGTGAAGAGGACCAGGGCGACGATGAACGACCAGAAGTAGCGCTCGCGGCCGTACCCGAACTGGTGCCGGTCGGTGGCGATGCGCTGGGCTCGCTTCCCGCCCAGCAGCAAGAGGCCCTGGTTCGAAGTGTCGGCGACCGAGTGGATCGACTCGGCCAGCATCGAAGCCGACCCGGTCACCAGGTAGGCGACGAACTTGGCCACGGCGATGCCGGCGTTGGCCAGCATGGCGGCAATTACTGCTTTGGTTCCACCTTCAGTGGCCATACGACGACCTCATCCGACCTCGACTGACCTCGGGATGGTAGGTGCCGGACCTCTGTGCCGGGGCCGTAGCTCTCCTCTTCACCGCGATGGGCGTTCAGGTCCCCGTGAAGTCGGCGTCACGCTTCTCGGTGAAGGAGGCGAACGCTTCCTGGAGATCGTTGGAGTGGAGGAAGGCGGCGTTCCACAGGGCGACATGCTCGAGGGCCTGGTCGGTGGAGAGCTGCTCACCCGCTCTCATCACCGACTTCGACCCTTGAACGGCCAGCGGGGAGTTGACGGCGATCGCTTCACCCAGTGCCTGGGCGGCGGAGTGGAGGGCGGCGGCGTCGGGGTGAACGTCATTCACCAGCCCGAGCTTCTCTGCCCGGGCGGCGTCTATGTCGGCGCCTGTGTAAACCAGCTCGGCGGCGTGACCGGCGGCGACGAGGCGGGGCAGGCGCTGGAGGGTGCCTACGTCGGCCACCAATGCCAGCCTGGTCTCGCGCACCGAGAACACGGCGTCGGCGGCCGCCAGCCGGATGTCACACGCCGTGATCAGGTCCATCCCCGCGCCAAGGCAATAGCCATGTATGGCGGCGATCACCGGCTTGGGACATTCGGCGAACGATGTCATGGTCGCCTGTAGCCGCTTGATCTCGCCCATGAGCTGGCGTTTCTGGACCGCCACGGACGCGCCCTCTGGCTGGAGGCTCATGAGCATGGCGACGTCGATTCCGACAGTGAACGACGGTCCCCGGCCCGCCACGACGACGACCCGGACCTCGTCGTCATCGGCGAGCTCGGCGACGGCCCTGGGGATGTCGACCCACATCTGGGCCGAGAGGGCGTTGTGCTTGTCGGGACGGTCAAGCCACAGCCAGCCGACGCGGTTCCGCCGCTCCAGCCTCAGGTTGGCGAACTGGCTTGGCTCCTCCATGGCCCGGCAGCCTATCGGTTAGCCGATGGACGCGGCGTCGCGTCGAGTGTCACGGAGGAACCGAAGGTCCGACGGGCCGCCAACGTCACGCCCAAACAGGGAACCTGAGGTCGCGGTCAACTGGCCGACCTGAAGGCTTCGCTCCATTTGACCCGGCTGCCGAAACGGAGCAGCCCACCGGCGTAGACGCGACCTGCCAGACGAACCATGAGCACGATGGTGACGATCGTGATGGCGACGGCCAGCGCCATCTCCAGGCCGGTTATCTCACCGAATGCCAGCCGGATCGGGGCCACGTACGGGGCGGTGAACGGGATGTAGGTGCCGACCACAGCGACTGTGCCGCCTGGATCGCCCAAAGCGGTGAAGCTGAACAGGTAGCCGACCACCGCAAGGATCGACAACGGGGCGGCGGCGTTCTGGGCGTCCTCCATCCGCGAGACGAGGGAGCCGGCCGCTCCGAAGAGCGTCGCATACAGCAGGAAACCGAGGATGAACCATCCGATCAGGGCGATAACCGAGTCCACGGGGAGACTGGGCAAATCGATCGTGTCGCTGAGGCTCAGGGCCGCGAAAGCGATCGCGATCAGGACGGCCATCTGGCCGACGCCGAGCAGACCGATGCCGGCCAGCTTGCCGGCGAATATCTGCCACGGCTTCAGTGTCGACAGCAGGACTTCGACCACCCGGTTGGTCTTCTCCTCGGTGACGCCGGACAGCATCCAGGTGCCATAGGTGAGCACGGCCATGTACATGAGGATGAGGCCGCCGAAGGCGATGGCGCCCCGGATCGCCTGTTCCTCCTCGCTCGCCTCGCCGATGCGACGGACTTCGAGAGGTTCGGAGGCGAGCAGCTCCACCACCTCCGCCGCCTCGGCGTTCTCGGCGACGAGGTCCTGGATCCGTACGGTGGCGGCAGCCTCCTGCAGCCGGCTGTCCGCAGACGACCCGCCAAAGAAGCCTCCTCCCCGGGTGAGAAGGGCAGTGGCGTCCACAACGGCGGCGTCGATGGTGCCCTCGTCCAGGGCGGCTTCAGCCTCTTCGACGGAGTCGAAAATCTGGGTCTCGAACAATTCGGCGGGTTCCTCTTCGGTTGCTCGCTGCTCGGCCAGCGCGGCGGCCGCATCGACGAGTTCCTGGCCTCCATCGCCTACCAGCCCGATCTGGTGGGTGGTGCCGTCACCCCCCAGCAGGGCGGGGACGAAGATGGCCCCCAGCACGATGATGATCGTGAA
>DATFFO010000219.1:0-3328 GCA_035250025.1 Acidimicrobiia bacterium | reverse complement strand
TCGCCACCGCATCCTTGGCAGCCGTCCCCACGGCCACCACGAGCTGGAGATCGTTGCGGGCGACGACGTAGTCGAAGATCTCGTTGCGGTGGGAGGCGATGGGCGAGCTCGGGTCCCTGGCCAGCCAGTGCAGATGCTCGCCGTACTGGCCGAAGATCGGATAGCAGAACGTGTTGAGGAAGAGGTAGGAACGGGTGATGCCGAGATGGTTGAGGAAATGCTGCATCCGGGCGCCCGTTCCCCCGGCGAACGAGCGGTGGGCCAGCGACTCGTCCTGGGCACCCTCCTGGCCGACGACGAGGACCTTGACGTCGTCATCACCGAGCCGCCCCCGATAGAACATGGGCCCGAAATGCCACCGGAAGCTCTCGCGTCCGGTGACCGCCACGCCCAGCCCCCGATAGTTCGGGACTTCGGCGAACAGCCTGGCCCAGCTTCGGTTGCGCGGCGGACCGGGGTCGTGCTCCGAGGGATGCCCCCGGTCATCCCACCATTCTTCCCACGTCATCTGTTTCCTCCGGATCGAACGTACGCCGACCCGGGACCAGATGTCGTGCTCACCGCCCCTGATACCTGACACGCCGCGCCCAGCACGGCTGCGGAGTAGGTTCGAGTTGGTATCAGAGCCTCACCACGAGGCTCTCATCGGGGACGAGCACGCCACCGCAGGATCCAAACCGAGATCGGGGGTTGAAGTGGATGAGCGCTACTACGTGGTGATCGATGTCGACATGGACCACCTCGTCGACACGGGTCTGCCGGACCTTGGAATGAGCCGCGGCCCGATGACTCAGAGCGAGGCGATCATCGAGCGCAGCCGGCCGGGCCGGTTCGTGGCCGAGACCATGCCTCTCAAGCTCATCGAGCCCTTCGACGAGCCAGACGCCCTGCCCGCCGCAGGCGTCACCTGGGGAGTCGAAGCCGTGGGTGCCCTCGAGTCCCCCATGACCGGCGCCGGTATCACGGTGGCAGTCCTCGACACCGGGATCGAACCCGACCACCCCGCCTTCGCCGGCATCGAGGTGGTCGAGAAGGATTTCACGGGCGAAGGCAACGGCGACACCCATGGCCACGGCACCCACTGCGCGGGAACGATCGCCGGACGCGATGTCGACGGCACGCGCTTCGGCGTCGCCCAGGGTGTGACCCGACTGCTGGCGGGCAAGGTTCTAGGCGGTGAGGGAGGTGGCACCGACACGATCGCGGCCGCCATCCAGTGGGCGGTCGACGAGGGGGCGCACATCATCTCGATGTCGCTGGGCATCGACTTTCCCGGTTTCGTCCGGCGCCTCCAGGACGCCGGATGGGAAGTGGAGCCGGCCACATCACGGGCACTGGCGGCCTATCGCGACAACCTCCGGCTGCTGGAGGCACTAGCCAGTTTCGTCACGGCGAGCTTCGAGTTCGGGCGGTCGGCCATCCTGGTGGCGGCGGCCGGCAACGAGAGCGAGCGGGCCGCTCCCGAGCCCTACACCATCGACGTCGCCCCGCCGGCGGCCTCGCTCGGGTTCATCTCGGTGGCAGCGTTGGGCCAGGCCGGCACCGACCTCGAGGTCGCCCCCTTCTCCAACACCGGCGCCACCGTCGCTGGGCCCGGCGTCGGCGTCACGTCGGCCGGCCTGGGTGGCGGGCTGCGCACCATGAGCGGGACGAGCATGGCCACGCCTCACGTGGCCGGGGTGGCCGCGCTGTGGGCAGAGCGCCTCGTCGCCGAGACTGGCTCCGTCGACCCCAACCTCTTGAGCGACCGTTTGGTCGGAAATGCCGTGACCGTGGCCGGCCTCGCCTTCGCCGACGGTGGCGCCGGGCTGGTGAGAGCCCCGGTGTAGGAAAGTCCATGCAGCCACGGCAGTACGCCGATCTCGACCTGAGGATCGAAGCCGACGGGAACCAGTACCTGGCCCGGGTGGTCGACTCGCCCGCCGGGCAGGCCTCCCACCGGTTCACCCTCCCCTTCAGCCAGGACGGGTTGGAGAACTTCATCCTCAAACTGGGTCACAATCGCGGAGCGACCCGGCGGGCCCGTTCGCCCCGTCTCGGCACGGCCCGTGACTTCGGCGATGCCCTGTACCGGGCCGTCTTCGACGGCGAGGTCGAGATCGCCTTCCGGCGCAGCCTCGACCAGGTCCTGGCATCTGAGAAGGGCCTGCGGATCCGCCTCCGCATCGATGGCGCCCCGACACTGGCCGAGGTTCCCTGGGAGTACCTGTACGCCGAAGGTCTGGGCCGATTCATCGTCATGTCCAGCGACACGCCGCTGGTGCGACATCTGGATCTGCCCACGGGAGCGGCCCCACTCACCGTGGAACCGCCGATGCGGGTGCTGGTGATGGTCTCGAGCCCCAGCGACCTCGAGCCACTCGACGTCGAGGGGGAGGTGGAGCTCCTGCGGCAGGCCACCGCCGACCTCACCGGCGACGGGGTGCTGGAACTCGAGGTCCTCACCGATGCCCGGCTCCGGACTCTCCAGCACCAGTTGCGCACCGCCGAATACCACGTCTTCCATTTCATCGGCCATGGGGTCTACGACGAGAAGGACGACGACGGCCTCCTCATGCTCGAAGACGACGAGGGCCGGAGCCGCGGTGTGAGCGGCCTCGATCTCGGCGTCCTCCTCCACGACCATCACAGCCTGCGCCTGGCAGTCCTCAATGCCTGCGAGGGTGCCCGGGGCTCGGTCGAGAATCCTCTCGGAGGGGTCGCCCAGAGCCTGATCCGCCAGGGTCTGCCGGCGGCGGTAGCCATGCAGTTCGAGATCAGTGACGAGGCGGCTCTCGTCTTCGCCCACGAGTTCTACCTGGCCATCGGTGACGGGTATCCGATCGACGCCGCCACGGTCGAGGCCCGAAAGGCCATCTTCGCCTCCGGTAACGACGTCGAGTGGGGAACGCCCGTCCTCCATCTCCGCGCCACCGACGCCCGCGTTTTCGACCTCCGCCGGCAGGCGCCTGGTCCGACTCGACCCAGTCCCGAGCGGGAGGCGGCGACCGCCGCCCTCACCGAGCGCCGCTTTGCCGACGCGCTGGCCGCTTGGGAGGCGATCGTGGCCGCCGCACCTGGGGACGAAGCCGCCCAGGTAATGGTCAAGCGGGCCCGCGACGGCCTGGAAGCTACCCGGCTCTACGAGTCGGCCCGGAGCCTGCTCGCCGCCGGGCGGGCCTCCGAGGCGATGACCACCCTGGATCGGGTCAAGGAACTGGATCCCGAGCACGGTGATCCCGAGAACCTCCGAGACGCGGCCGGGCGGCTGGCGGCCGAAAGCAGCGCCGCCCGGAGCCACGAGGAGGAGGCGCGCCGCGCCGCGGACGATGCGCAGCGGCGGGCTGCC
>DATFFO010000218.1:0-3773 GCA_035250025.1 Acidimicrobiia bacterium | reverse complement strand
CCGACACCACCCGGCCCGCCGCCGCCAGGCGGGTCAGCACCTCTTCGACGACGGCCGGGCCCAGGTTCAGCCGGCCGGCGGCCGCCTCGGTGGGGAAGGGCCCGTGGGTGCGGGCGTAGCGGGAGACAACGTCGCCGAGCGGGTCCGGCACCGGGTCGAGGAACACTCCCGGGACTCCCTGGGGGACTGCCACTCCGAGTGCGTCGCGTAGGCGTCCCGCATCCTCTACCGCCGCCCATCGCTGCTCACCCCCAATGGCGAGGGCGATGATGCGACGGGCTGCCTCCAACTCGTCCAGCGCAGCGGAGGCGTCGATCTCGGCCGAGCGCAGGTCCACCTCCTCGGTGGTGAGCGGGCCGAGGACCCTCAGCATGTCCGAGACGGCGTCGAGGTGACGTGCGGCGCGCTCGGGGACCAACCACTGCAATTCGAGTTCGAGCGCGGCGATGACCTCGCTCGACAGGAGGTCCCGCATCTCTCCTTCCCCCAGCAGCTCTGCGAGCAGCTCGCGGTCGAGCGTCAAGGCCGCCGCCCGCCGCTCGGCGAGCGGCGTGTCTGCCTCGTATAGGTAGGCGGCGACGAAGGCAAAGAGGAGGGAAGTGGCGAACGGGGAAGGCCGGTTGACCTCGACGTCGACGAGCCGAATACGGCGGGAACGGACTGCCGCCAACACCTCCTGGAGGGCGGGCAGATCGAAGTCGTCCTGGAGGATCTCGCGGAACGTCTCGAGCACGATCGGGAACTCGCCGAAGTCGCGGGCTACGGAAAGGAGGCCGGCGGCGCGGCGGCGCTGGAGCCAGAGGGGAGTGCGCGAGCCCGGGCGACGGCGAGGGAGGAGAAGCGAGCGGCCGGCCGCCTCGCGGAAGCGGGCGGCGAACAGGGCGGTGTCACCCAGGTGGTCGACGACCAGCTCTTCGATCTCTTCGGGATCGGGGGTGAGCTCCGCCAGATCCGGAGTTGAGTCGGCATCGGGAAAGCGGAGGGCGATTCCGTCGTCGGACCACATCACGTCGATGCCGCTCCCGTAGTCCTGGCGGAGACGGTGGGTGAGGGCCATCGCCCATGGAGCATGGACGCGGGCACCGAGCGGGCTGAGGATGACAACCCGCCAGTCGCCGATCTCGTCGCGGAAGCGCTCGACCACCAGGGTCTGGTCGGTCGGGAGGACGCCAGTGGCCTCCTGCTCCTCGGCGAGATAGGCGAGGAGGTTCTCGACCGCCAGGTGGTCGAGGTGGTAGCGCTCCGTGAGCTCATCCCGCGCCGCCTGGGGCGACATCGCCCCGATCGTGCGGACGAAGGCACCGACGGCGCGGCCAGTGGCGAGTGGGCGTCCCAGCATGTCGCCGTGCCAGAACGGCATCTTGGCAGCCGGTTCGGCAGGAGCCGGCACCACCTCGACTCTGTCCACGCCGATCTCGGTGATCCGCCAGGCGGAGGCGCCGAGGAGAAACACGTCGCCTTGGCGCGACTCGTAAACCATCTCCTCGTCGAGTTCCCCGACACGGGAGCCGTCGGGAAGCGTCACCCGGTAGAGGCCGCGATCGGGGATGGTGCCGGGGTTGGTGACGGCGAGCTGGCGGGCGCCGGGACGGGCGCTGACCACCCCGCTGACCCGGTCCCAATTGACGCGGGGGCGTAGCTCGGCGAAGAGGTCCGTGGGGTACCGCCCGGCCAGCATGTCGAGGGTGGCGTCGAAGGCCGAGCGGGGCAGATCGGCGAACGGAGTCGCCCGACGAATCAGGTCGTAGAGCTCGTCGGCGGTCCGCTCGTCGAGGACCGTCATCGCCACCAGTTGTTGAGAGAGGACGTCGAGCGGGTTGCGCGGAAGGCTGGTCGGTTCGACGGCCCCGCTTTCCATCAGGTCGGCCACCACGGTGGCGACGACGAGGTCGCCGCGGTACTTGGGGAAGATCTTGGCCCGGCTGGTGGCGCCCACCTGGTGACCCGCCCGACCGACTCTCTGCAGGCCGGATGCCACCGACGTCGGTGCCTCTACCTGTATCACCAGATCGACGGCGCCCATGTCGATGCCGAGCTCGAGACTCGAGGTGGCTACGACCGCCTTGAGCTCACCCCGTTTCAGGGCCTCCTCGATCTGGACTCGCTGCTCGCGGGAGACGGAGCCGTGATGGGAGCGGGCGAGCTCTTCGCCGGCAAGCTCGTTCAGCTCGGCGCAGAGCCTCTCGGCCAGACGCCGGGAGTTGGCGAAGATGATGGTTGACGTGTTCGCCCGTACCAGTTCGAGGATGCGGGGATGCACGGCAGGCCAGATCGACACCGTCCGCGGCCGGTCAGGCTCGAGGGGGTCCGGTGGCGCCGGGGCAGCCATGTCCTCCACGGGCACGATCAACTCGACGTCGAGATCACGCTCGGCGGCGGCGTCGACGATCGTGACCGGTCGATCGCGGCCTCCCAGGAAGCCGGCGATCGTGTCGAGGGGGCGTTGGGTCGCCGAGAGGCCGATTCGCTGCGGACGTTGGGTGATCTCCTCCAACCGCTCCAAAGTAACGGCAAGATGGGCGCCACGCTTGGAGCCGGCAACGGCATGGACCTCGTCGACGATGACCCAGCGCACAGTCCGGAGTACCTCCCGGGCCTGCGAGGTGAGGACCAGGTAGAGGGACTCCGGTGTGGTGATCAGGATGTCGGGTGGGTGGCGCTGCATTCTCCGCCGCTCCTCGGCCGGCGTATCGCCTGTTCGGAGGAAGGTCGAGATCTCTGGAAGGGCAGGCAACTCCAGCCGGGCGGCGGCGTGGCGTATCCCGATCAATGGGCTGCGAAGGTTGCGGTCGATGTCGTAGGCCAGCGCCTTGAGGGGCGAGACGTAGAGGACCCGGCACCGCTCGGCGTCAGCAGGCGTGGGCTCGGTCAACAGGCGGTCGATCGTCCACAGGAACGCGGCGAGCGTCTTTCCCGAACCCGTAGGGGCATGGACGAGCGTATGAGCACCCGAGGCGATGGCGGGCCAGGCTCCCGCCTGGGCAGGGGTGGGCTCCTGAAAGCTGGCCTCGAACCAGGCCCGGGTGGCGGGGGAGAAGAGGTCCAGCTCACTCATCTCGGCCAGCGTATCGGGCGACCGTGACAAGACTGCGAGGGCTCGAGGGGTGTGAGCCGTAATAGGTGCGGCTCGAGAAGCTGGTAAATACCGTGAGGCGTTCGGCCCATAGTCCAAAATCACCCGGTAACGCATCATGCTTGCTAGCGACTGAACGTTCGCCAGGACTCCACAGACCTCGAAACGGTGGCACCGCGCCCATGAACCGACACAAGGCAGATCGAGACGCCCTCCTCAAAGCGATGGAGCACACGGTGGAAGACCTCCACGGTCATGTCCATCGGGTGGCGGATCTGTCGGTGTCACTCGGGCGAATCCTGGCTCTCGATGAGGCCGATATCGCCCGTCTCGGCCTGGTAGGCGTGCTGCACGACGTGGGCAAGGTCCACGTGGACCCCGCCATTCTCTCCAAGCCCGGCCCGCTCGATCCGGTCGAACTGGACCACATGCGCCGCCACCCCGAGCTCGGTTTTGCGATGACGGTTGACAGCTTCGACCGCCGGGTTTCCGAGGCGATTCTGTACCACCACGAGCGATATGACGGGCTCGGCTATCCCTTCGGACTGGTTGGTGAGGAGATCCCGATTCTGGCCCGGATAGTGCTCGTGGCGGATGCGTTCGATGCCATGGTCAGTCACCGGTCTTATCAGCCGGCGCTACCTGTCTATCACGCCGTCGAAGAGATCAACCTCTATCGCGGCACCCAGTTCGATCCGTC
>DATFFO010000217.1:0-9611 GCA_035250025.1 Acidimicrobiia bacterium | reverse complement strand
GGTGGAGGAGCTGCTCTATCGAGGCGAGCTGGAGCTGGCGGCGGTGACATACCTGCGGGGGAGGTCGATCACCGACGAGTTCGTGATCATCGACGAGGCCCAGAACCTCGAGCTCCCGACGCTGAAGGTGATCCTCACCCGGATGGGCCGCAACTCGAAGGTCGTGTTCTGCGGTGACCTGTCTCAGGTCGACAACCCCTATATCTCGCCGTACGGCGGCATGGCCGCCCTCATCGAGAAGTTCAAGGGTTCCCCCCTCTTCGGTCACGTGACGCTGGATCGCACGATCCGATCTCCCCTCGCCGAGATGGCCGCCACGATCCTGTAAGTGGACTGGCGTGCAACGCACGGGATGGGGTCCCGTGCGGTGCACGCCAGTTAGGAGGATGGCCCTTCGGGCAGGGTCCAGGGCTCCTCAGGCCACACGTGCTTGGGATAGCGGCCGGCCATTTCCTTGCGCACCTGGTGCCACGACCCACGCCAGAAGCCTGCCAGGTCCGATGTGATCTGGATCGGTCGACCCGCCGGAGAGAGCAGCTCGAGCACGACCGGGCGTCCGGCGATCATCGGGGTGTCCTTGACGCCGTACATCTCCTGGACCCGGACCGACACCCGGGGCTGATCGCCGGTGTAGTCGACCTCGAGCCGTCGGCCAGAAGGCAGAGTGATCTCCTCGGGAGCGAGTCTGGTGAGCACGTCGGCGAGGCGTGGGTCCAGGGCGCTCCGCAGGATCCTCGCCAGGTCGAGAGCCTGGACTTCGGGCCAGGAGGTGGCCCCGGAAAGGTGAGGTCCGAGCCAGGCGTCGGCGGTGGCTCGAAGGGCTGTGTCCGACCAGTCGGGCCACTCCTCGCCCATCCCGGCCCTGAGGTGGCGGACCCGGGACCGCAGCCTCTCGGCTTTGTCGGTCCACGGCAGCACCTTCACGCCTTCGTCGCGGACCCGGCGGACCAGGGCAGTCGTCGTCTCATCAGACGGCTGGGGACGGCGGTCCACACTGGCCAGGACGATGCCTCCCAGGCGCTGGGTCGTTCGATCGACCAGCCGCTCTCCTTCCCATTCCAGCCGGCGTGACTCGTCGACCTCGTGGGCGAAGCTCGCGATGACATGGTCTCGATCGATCCCGGCCGCCAGTCGGATGCGGGCGTCCTTGCGGTGACCGTCGAGATCGGCCGCCACGACGAAGTCCTCGGTGGCGAGCGGATCTGACGGCGCCATGAACGCCGTGGTCGAGGTGCGGAGCTGGAAGCGGCCCGGGCTGCCCCGGCGGACGGCGAGGCGGTCGGGAAACGCTCTGGCCAGGACCACGCCTGTGTGATCCAGGTTGACTTCATCCAGTGCCTGGACCCCGGCGCGTCGAGCGAGATCCGATGCGGTACCCCTCAGATGGGTCAGCGAGGAGATCGTTGCTCCCGGCAGGGAGAAGCTGCGATCGATGAGGAGCCTCACGCGGAGGGCGAGGTCGGTGGGCACCTCGTCCGGTCTGCCCCGAATCGGGTCGCGCTCGTCGATGATCGTTGCCAGCCACACCGCCAGGCCGGCGTCTTTGCCGGCGTCCACGATCATCCGGGAGAGCCGCGGATGGAGGGGAAGCTGGGCCATTCGCCTGCCCGAGTCGGTGAGGCGACCGTCGTCCAGGGAACCCAGGCGCTCCAGGAGACCCACGGCCTCGGCCCAGGCGGAAGGGGAGGGGGGATCGAGCCAGCGCAGGCGTCGGGGATCGGTCACACCCCAGGCCGCCAGTTCCAGGGCGAGTCCCGTGAGGTCGACCTGGGTTATCTCGGCGTCGATGTGTGGCCGCCGGGCGGCATGCTCCATCTTCGACCACAGCCTGTAGGCGACGCCGGGCCCGAGTCGCCCGGCTCGTCCCGCCCGCTGATCGGCCGACGCCCGTGAGATCGGCACCGTCTGGAGCCGGGTCATCCCCGTGCGAGCGTCGAACCTGGGAGCGCGAGCGAGACCTGAGTCGATCACCACCCCCGTCCCCTCGACAGTGAGGCTCGACTCGGCGATGTCGGTGGAGAGGACGACCTTGCGGATCGGCGGGGTCGAAGGGCTGATGGCCAGATCCTGTTCCTCGACCGGGAGGGAGCCGTGGAGGAGGCGCACGTCGGCGAGGACGTCGGTGAGAAGATCAGCCACCCGGCGAATCTCTCCCATTCCCGGCAGGAAGACGAGGATGTCGCCCTGGTCATCGGCGAGCGCCCGCCGCACGACGTTGGCGACGTGGCCTTCGGTGCCACGTTGTCGGGGAGGTGGGGGAGTCCAGCGGATGTCCACCGGGTGCTGTCTGGCGTCGGCGGTGATGACAGGGGCCGGTGCGCCGTCAGTTCCCAGCAGCACGGCGACGGCGTCGGTGTCGATGGTGGCCGACATGGCCAGGATGCCCAGGTCGGGTCGGAGGCCAGATTTCGTGTCGAGGGCCAGCGCCAGGCCCAGGTCGGTCTGGAGGTTCCGTTCGTGGAGCTCGTCGAAGATCACGAGGCTCGTTCCCGCCAGGCTGGGGTCACTTTGAAGGCGCCGGGTGAGGACGCCCTCGGTGACCACCTCTACCCGCGTGGCGGGACCGGTGGCGCGATCGTGTCGGGTGACGTAGCCGACGGTGGTCCCGACCGGTTCGTCGAGGAGGGCCGCCATCCGCCGTGCCGCGGCTCGGGTCGCCAGCCGGCGGGGCTCGAGCACCAGGATCTTGCCGTCGATGAAGTCGAGCAAGTGGAGCGGCACCACGGTCGTCTTGCCTGAGCCTGGTGGCGCGACCAGTACAGCCGACCCGTTCCGGACGAGAGCTTCGGCAACGTCGGCGAGCACCGCTTCGACGGGGAGTCCGGTGGGCTGCACCATGGCCAGGGTAGGTTGTGAGCGTCTGTCCACCGCTCAGGTGGTGGGGTCCCGTTTCCCCTCTCGCCCGCCCCTGCGCGGACCTTCAGCCTCCGAAGGCGAAGACGACCGTGTGGATGGCCAGGCCGGCCAGCGCTCCCACCACCGTGCCGTTGATGCGCACGAACTGGAGATCCCGGCCCATCCACAGCTCGAGCCGGCGGCTGGTGTCGTCGGGATCCCAGCGGTCGACCGTGGCCGCGATGAGGTCGCCCAACTCCTGTTGCCCCAGCCGTGCGAGCGGCTCGGCCAGCGAGCGGATCCAGGTGTCGAGGCGTTCCTGCAGGGCAGCATCGGTGACGAGCCGTTTCCCGAAGTCCTCGAGCGCAGCGGCGATCCGCCGGCGCAGTCGGGAGTCAGGTCGGCCGGATGCCTCGACGAGACTGCCGGCGACTTCGGACCATGTCCCTCGAGCCCACTCCCGCAGCTCGGGGTGGCTGGTCAGCTCCTCCACCCGGGCGCTCACCAGCGACTCGAGCTCGGGATCGGCGCGGAGCCGCCGGGCGAGGTCGGCGAGTCGGGCGTCGATGGTGCGCCTGATCTCGTGGTCGGGTTCGGCGGCGAGCTCTGAGAGGAACCGGTGGAGAGCGACGAAGGCGCGCTCGAAGACGGCGTCGTCGACGGCTTCCGGCACCCACCAGGGGGACTCCTGGCCCAGCCGGTGGCGGAGGGCGGCGCGGTTGTCGTCCATGGCGTGGGCGATGCCGGCGATGGCCGCCGTCAGGACGGGTCGGTGATGCCCGTCGGCGATGGCGGCCGCCATGCCCCGACCGATCATCTCGGCCATAGGCAGGCTGCGTAGCCGCCCGACGACCATGCGCTCCAGCTCGTCCTCCACCGCCGCCGAATCGAGACCCTCCACGACTGCCCCCAGGGTCGTGGCCACGTGGCCGGCCATGGTCCCGGCGTTGGACCCCTGGGTCAGCCAGCGACCGAGACGGACCGGGAGCCGGGCCGCTTCGAGACGTTCGACGATGTGGTCCGGGGCGAGGAAGTTGTTGCGCACGAACTCGCCCAGGCTGCGTCCCAGCCCATCCTTGGACTTGGGAATCACTGCCGTGTGCGGGATGGGGATGCCGAGCGGGTGACGGAACAACGCCACTACCGCGAACCAGTCGGCGAGGCCACCGATCATCGAGGCCTCAGCGGTGGTCCGCAGGAATCCAACCCACGTGGCGTCGCCCATGAAGAAAGTGGCGATGAACACGAGCGTGGCCACCACGAGAAGAGCCGTGGCGGTGCGCCGCGTCCGTTGCAGACCTGCCATCCGGTGGCGGTCGTACTCGCTGATCGTGACGCTCACCAGGCCATGGTGCCAGCCAGCCCGATTGGCGTGCAACGCACTGGACATGATCCCGTGCGTTGCACGCCGGTCTCGCACGTCCCGACCGGGAACGCGGCGTGCGCTTCGTAGACTCGGGTCATGCCGAGACGAATCTGCCTGGTGGCGGCGTTGCTGACCGTTGTGGGATGCGCCGGTCCGAGGGCCGAGACGACGACCGTGCCGCCGACCTCCGTCGCAACGGAGACGACTACCAGCACCACCGTCGCCGACCATGCCGCTCTGTGCAACGGCTACCTGGTCCTCCTGGAGACCGGCGACCCCTCGGCGCTCCGCCCCGAACTCCAGGGCGAGGAGCTGGCCGACCTCGAGACGATGCTCTCGACCGAGGGCGAGTTCGAAGCCATCGCCGCCGCTGCTCTCCGCCTGGAAGAGGCGGTGGTGGCGAGATGCGCGGATCGGTTCTCGCTGTCGGCGGAGCCGGCAGCGGACAACGCCACTGCTCTGACCACGTTCCTCGAGGCTCTGCGGGACGGCGACGAAGAGGCGGCTTCAGTCGTGGCATGGGAGAACGTCGTGGCCCAGTTCAACTGGACTTCGAACGAGGGGGGCGACATCGAACTGGAGGGCGACACCGCCACTATGCCGCTCGGTACCACCGCCAGCGTGACGTGCGAGGCGCAGCAGGGAGTCGTGGTCCGCTGCCGATTCGACGAGAGGTAAACGACAAAGGGCCCCCGTTAGCCGGGGGCCCTCTGAGGTCGGAGACTGTTTCTTCAGGAGGCGGCGCAGAGGGCGTAGACCGTGAGCTCCTCGGAACTGGTCTGGCGGTGGGCCTTCACGGTCCAACCGTTGCCGTCGGGATAGCTGGCCTGGGCCCAGCCGTCGCCTGCCAGGATGAATCCGCCGCTCAGCACGGTGGTGCCACTCGGGCATGACGCCGTAGCCTCGACGCTGGCCGTGGGAGCGGACCATGACACGGAGGTTGTGGACACTGTGACCTCGCCGATGCCGCCGGCCGGGCCCTGCTCGCCCTGGGGGCCTTGGGGTCCCGTCTCTCCCTGCACTCCCTGGGGGCCCTGGGGACCCTCAGGTCCGGCTTCACCCTGGAGACCCTGGGGTCCGACCTCGCCCGGGATGCCCTGAGGTCCGGCGGGACCCGCCTCACCCGTGGGGCCCTCGTCGCCAATCAGTCCCGGCTCACCTTGCGGTCCAAGCGGACCGGTCGGGCCCTCGGGTCCTTGCGGCCCGGCTGGGCCGGTGGCGCCGGTGGCGCCGGTAGCGCCGGTGTCGCCCTTGGGGCCTCGCTCGCCCGGAGCGCCGCTGGCAGCCTCGGTCGGCTCATCGTTGGCGCCGAGGCCCGAGTGGTAGCGGTGGAAGAAGGCTGCCACCTCGCCCCGGGTGATGGCATCGTCGGGACAGAAGTGGGTGTTGGCCGGCGGGTTGCAGCCCTTGGTGATCCCGTTTTCGAAGAGCCACTCGATGTCCGAGACGAAGATGTGGTCGTCGGCCACGTCGGTGAACGACGACGTCGCCGCGTAGGCGCCCGCCGGCAGCAGCATCGCGGCGCCTACCAGAGCGGCGCCCCATCCTTTCCTGATCCTTACCTGCATGACGGTTCCTTTCGACTGTTTGCCTGCATCTCCTCTATCGAACCGCCAGCCACACTTCCCGAGAATCACAAACGGGATCCGCTGGGTGACTAGTCACCGAATCAAGGGGCACCGGAACCGCCGAGAGCTCCCCCTGCCGCGACTCACCTGGCCTGCACAAGGGGCCGGGGAGCGAACCCCGATCCGCCCTACGATTGCCGGGTGACCGCACGTGAGCTGTTGGGCCGGGACGGCTTCGCCGCCCTCATGGGTGTCCGTCTCGTGGACGCCGATGAGGGGGCGCTGGCGGTCGAGATCGATGTCACGCCAAATCATATGGACGGGGCGGGGCGGGTGGCGTCGGGTGTGCTCTTCTCGCTCGCCGACTGTGCCATGAGCCTCATCTCGAACCGGGACCGAGCCGAAGTCGCCGTAGCCACCCATCTCACCCGTTCGGGGGGAGCGGAGGATGCCGCCGTTCTGCGGGCGGAGATCTCGGCGATGTCTCCGGGCGGGTCGCGGGCCACGACCTGGCACACCGTCGTCCTGGCCGATGATGCTCCCGTGGCCACGTTCACGGGGACCACCCTGGCCGTGGTTAGGAGAGCGTCGGCGCGGTCATGAACTACTTCCAACGTAACTCGTCGTTCTGTACGTTCGATGCTCATGATCGCTCCTACCCCAGACCAACTCGTGGAACTCGCCCTGGCATATTTCGCCGCCACCGACGTCGAGGTGTCTCTCACCGACGAGGGCCTGACCACCAAGGACGGGCGGGTCTTCGGTCTCGAGCCGCTCCGGCGGCGCCTCGCCTGCCACGACGCCGACGAATGGGCCGAACGGGTACAGCACCATTTCGACGTGCTCCTCACGGCCGACCACGAGATGCCGGCGACTTTCCCAGAGGCGGCCGCCAACCTGCGCTCGGCGGTGATAGCCGATGTCGACCTGGGGCTGTTCGATGGGGCGATCATGGAGCGCGACCTGGTCGAAGGGCTGGGCGAAAGGCTGATGTTGCGCAGAGGGATCCTCGGCATGACAGTCACCGAGGAGACGGTGGCCGGTTGGGACACCGACCCGGAGACCGTCTGGGAGCGGGCTCGCAAGAACACGCTGTGGGATGAACCGGTCCATCGTCAGGAGTTTCGGCTCGGGTCGGTCCGCTACAAGGCGATCCGGGGCGGGCGCTGGACCTCCACCCGGGTACTCGATCTCGATCGGTATCTGGACCATCGGTTCGACTACGGCGCCCTGGTGGCCATCCCGGCGCGTGACGAGATCCTCTTCCACCAGATCCGGGACGAGGAGTTCACCGACGCCGCCCTGGCGATGCTCAGCCACGCCGTCGACTCGTACGCCGAGTCACCGCTGCCCATCGGTTGTGATCTGTTCTGGTGGTCGGCATCCGGGACGCTTGTCCGGATCTGCACCCCGGCCGAGGACCGCTATCGCTACATCCGGGTGCCGGAATTCTCGGCGATGTTGTGGCGCCTGGAGGAGGCGACGTCGGTGTCCGCCAGCCACATCAGCGGACGCCAATAGGCCGGGCGGGTGCCTGGCCGTTGGGCCTCCCGGCCCCCTTCCCACCCCTAGAAATCGCGGGATCGAGAGCTAACTTGACCGGTGGGTTATCCGAGACTGGGAGCTGGGAATTGAAACTCTTTGTCGCCACACGCGCTGGTGCTGAGGACGGTGACTTCTCGCATACCGTCGACGGGGAGATGGTGAGGTTGCCGGTGACCTGCGACACGCCCGGATGCGATTGCGGCAAGGCCATGACCGGCATGGCCAGCGGGCAGTCGACGACCACGTTCACGATCCGCGACCTCGACATCAGCCGCGAGATGTATCACGAACTGCTCTGGACGACCCTGGAGAGGGACGCCTGGGTCACCGTGGGCGACCGCGATGACGAAGAATGGGTCAGCAAGCTGGTCTCACTCCACCTCGACCTCGCCGCCGGTTTCGACGTCGGCGTTCCGCTGCGCCTGAGCGGAGATCGTCTCCACGAACGTCGCTGACGCTGCGGTCGCAAGTCCGAAGCCGGCGTGAGCGGTCCCGGATTCTGATTACCGTCCGACGCCGAACTGTCAGAGGAAGTAGGGGATGGGCAGGAGGGTCATAGTCACCGGGGGAGCTGCGGGGATCGGCCGGGCGTGCGTCGACTGGTTCGCCGCCGAGGGCTCGTTGGTGGCCTGCCTGGATCTGGATGTCCCCGCCGACCTGCCTGCGGGTGCCGTCGGCCTCCGGTGTGACGTCTCCGACGATGACTCCGTGCGGGCGGCAGTGGGAGAGGCCGTGACGCAACTCGGAGGAATCGACGTTCTCGTCAACAACGCCGGGATAGGCGCCGCCGGGGACATCACCGCCAACCAGGACGCAGAGTGGCTGCGCCTCTACGACGTCAACGTGGTCGGGATGGCCCGGGTGACACGGGCGTCCCTGCCCCATCTCCGCCGCTCGCCCGACGCATGCATCGTCAACATGTCGTCGATCGTCGCCATCGCCGGGCTCCCCGACCGGGCGGCCTACTCCGCCACCAAGGGGGCGGTGCAGGCGCTGACCATGGCCATGGCGATGGACCACGCCCGGGAAGGGATCCGCGTCAACTGCGTGAACCCGTCGACGGTCGACACCCCGTGGGTGCGTCGGCTCATCGAGAACGCCCCGGATCCCGCCGCGGCGCAGGCCTCACTCGAGAACCGCCAGGCCACGGGCCGTCTCATCGCCCCGGAGGAGGTGGCGGCGGCGGTGGCCTTCCTGGCCCGCCCCGGTTCTCCCGGCCTGACAGGCGTATCGCTTCCTCTAGATGGGGGCATGTTCAGCCTCCGGCCGAGGCGCTGACGGGGTTATCGTCGGCGACGATGGCAAACACAGCCGGCTTCCTGGGTTTTGGCGGCTACGCGCCGGAGCGCGTGATGACCAATGAGGACTGGTCCAAGCTCATCGACACCGACGACGAATGGATCCGCACCCGCACCGGCATCGAGCGGCGCCATTTCGCCGCCGAAGGCGAGTCCACCGCTGATCTCGCCGAAGAGGCGTCTCGGGTCGCCCTCAAGGACGCCGGGCTCGACGGTGCCGACATCGACGAGATCATCGTTGCCACCGACACCCCTGAGGTCTACACACCCGACACCGCCGCCTTCCTTCAGACCCGACTGGGAGCCGGCAACGTCCCGGCGTTCGACCTGGGCGGCAGCGGCTGTGCGGGGTGGCTCCAGGCGATCGACGTCGCCCGAGCCCGCATCGCCCTCTCGCCGAAGCGGATACTCGTCGTGGGGGTGGAACTGATCTCCCGGTTGATCTCCTGGGAGGAGCGGGAGACGTGCGTGCTCTTCGGGGATGCCGCCGGGGCGGTGGTGATGGGCCCGGGGCCGGGGAGGGCGGAGCTGCTCGATGTCCTGACGGGAACCGACGGCTCGAAGGCGGACATCCTCACGCTGAGCACCGGGGGCACCCGTCATCCCTTCAATCAGGAATCGATCGACTCGGGCGCCTTCCAGCACCTGGCGATGGACGGCAGGGAGGTCTTCCGGGAGGCGGTGAGACGGATGTCGGCGGCGGTTGGCGAGATCGTGGAGCGGATCGGGAAGACCCTCGACGACGTCGCCCTCGTGATTCCTCACCAGGCCAACCAGCGGATCCTGGATGCCGTCGCCAAGAACCTGGGGGCCGAGGGCAAGGTCTACTCCAACATCGCCGACTACGGGAACACCGGTTCGGCCACGGTGCCCTTTGCCCTATGGGAGAGCCAGGAGAAGGGCCTTATCCGCCCGGGCGACCTCGTGGTGCTGGCCGCCTTCGGGGCCGGCTTCCATTGGGGCGCCGCCGCCGTCCAGTTCTGATCCGTCAGGCCAGCA
>DATFFO010000216.1:0-16171 GCA_035250025.1 Acidimicrobiia bacterium | reverse complement strand
TGGGCGCTCCCGAGGGAGGGGGAAGCCACCTGGGCGCTCCTCTACCTCGTCACCCTCGGATCGGTCGGGCTATTCGCACTGGTGCTCCTGGTCGTGCGCCACTGGTCGGCCTCGGCTTCGTCCTACATGTTCGTGCTCTTTCCGATCGTGACCATGCTCCTGGGTGCCTGGCTGGCCGGCGAAGCGATCACGGTCCGGGGAATCACCGGTGCCCTGCTGGTGATGGCCGGAGTCTGGTTCGGGGCGCTGTCGGCGGCCGCCCGCCCACCGGTTCCGGCCGCGGCCACTGCGGCATCGCTGGCCGAAGCCACCTGAACCCGTTGGCACTCGACGCCGGCGGAGTAGGGTCGATGGATGGCCGCCGCTCCCAGGGTCCGCGTGACCGAGTTGCTGGCCGCCCTGTCGCTGGCCACCGATCTCGCCACATACCAACCCCTGGGCCACGGCCTCAGCACCAGCCTGCTGGCGGTGGAACTGGCGGGCGAATTGGGCTGCGGACCGGACCGGGTGCGCACCGTCCAGCAGGTCGCCCTGTTGCGTTTCCTGGGCTGCACATCGGATGCGGCCGAGACGGGACGCGTCACCGGGAGCGCGGAGGCACTCCACTATGCGTCCATGGCTCCCGCCCTCATGGGAGGACCCGTCGGCGTCGTGCGGGCGCTGGCGAAGACCGTCGGGGTCGACGAGGCGCTGCCGCGGCGGCTGGGCATGATCGCCGGCCTTCTTACCGACTCGGGCAGCCTGGCCAACCATTGCGAGGTCGGGACCATGCTCGCCCGCCGTCTCGGCATGGCCGAAGCCGTCACCGTTGCCCTGGCCCACGCCTACGAGCGGTGGGACGGCAAGGGCCAGCCCGACGGCCTGTCTGGCGTCGACATCCCCCTGGAGGTGCGCATCGCCGTCGTCGCCCGAGACGCCGACCTCTTCGCTCGCTCGGGCGAGGACGTCCCCGGCCTGCTCCGTGCCCGGCGAGGCAGCGCCTACGACCCGGCGGTGGTCGACGCCTACCTCGGGCTCGACAGACCGGTGGGTGAGGCCGACTGGGACCAGGTGCTCGAGGCAGAGCCGCGCCCCGTGGCCTACGTCGACGACCTCGACGGTGCCCTGGCTGCCGTGGCCGACTTCGTCGACCTCAAGTCACCGTGGACCCGGGGCCATTCCCCCCGGGTGGCCGACCTGGCCTCCGAAGCGGGAAGGCTGGCCGGTCTGGGTCCCGACGCGGTCGTCGATCTGCGTCGGGCGGGACTGGTGCATGACCTGGGCCGGGTGGGAGTCGAGAGCTCAATCTGGGACCGCGCGGGGCGGCTGGCCACAGGAGACTGGGAGAAGATCCGTCTCCATCCCTACCTCACCCAGCGCATCCTGGCCCACTGCCCGGCCCTCGCCGATCTGGCAGAGATTGCGTCGAGCCATCACGAGCGGATCGACGGCTCCGGCTACCACCGTTCCTTGTCGGGCGGTCACCTGTCCCTGGAAGCTCAGATTCTGGCGGCGGCAGACGTGCTGGCCGCCGTCAGCGCCGACCGGCCGCAACGGGGCGGAGTCACCGTCGAGGCGGCGACCGCCCTGCTCGAGGCCGAGGCCGCCGCCGGAAGGCTGGACAGCAAGGCCGTGTCGTGGGTGGTGGCCGCCGCCGGGGGTCCGCCTCCGGCCCCACGAGAGAACCCGGGCGGGCTCAGCGAACGCGAGTTGGAGGTGCTGGGCCTGCTCGCCCGCGGCTCGACCAACCGCCAGATCGGTGAGGCGTTGTTCATCTCGCCGAAGACGGTGGGGCGCCACGTCGAGAACATCTACGCCAAGACCGGCGTGTCCACCCGGGCGGGGGCGACCATGTTCGCCATGGAGAACCGCCTCCTCGGCTAGCCCCGCATGGCTGCACCGGCGGGGTCGTACGGAGACGGGTCGATGATGCGGGCCGGGCGCTCGACCCCGACGATGTGGACCGTGAGATCGGTGCCGACCTGGGCCAGGTCATGGTCGACGAGGGCTAGGGCCAGGCTCTTGCCCACCGTGTGGCCATAGGCGCCGGAGGTGACATAGCCCACCCGATCGCCGTCCTTCCATACCGGCTCGTAACCGGATGCGTCGGCGTCGAGGGCGTCGACGTCGAGCGTCACCAGGCGCCGCCCGGCACCGTTGGCTTCCCGTTCCTTGCGAGCCGCCTCGGCCCCGATGAAGTCCTTGGACCAGTCGATCCAGCGGTCCATCCCCGTCATCCCCGGCGTGTATTCCTGACGGAACTCGGCCGACCAGATCCCGTAACTCTTCTCCATCCTCAGTGAGAGGAGGGCGTTGTAGCCGTACTCCCGGGTGTCGAGGCCCTCCCCCGCCTCCAGCAGCAACCGGCGGAGAGCGACGTGGTCGGTCGCCGAGCAGTGGATCTCGTAGCCGAGCTCACCCGTCACCGACAGCCGCCCCACCCGGGCGCGGGTCAAGCCGACGTCCATGACCCGGCAGCTCATGAAGGGGAAGGCGGCGTCGGAGACGTCGTCGTGGGTGACACGATCGAGCAATTCGCGGGACTGCGGACCCGAGAGCGAGAACCCGACGACACCGTCGGAGATGTCGCGCACGACGACCCCGTCGGCGAGGTGACGGTCGAACCAGCGCATGTGCCAGGCGCGCAGGTAGTAGGAGCCGAGCAACCACCACGTGCCGTCGCCCCAGTTGAACAGGGTGAGGTCGCCTTTGAGGCGGCCGTCGCCGCTCAGCATCGGCGCCAGCTTGATGCGGCCCGGCTGGGGGAGCCGCCCGGCGATCATGCGGTCGAGCCACGCCTCCGCCCCCGGCCCGGTCACCTCGTACCGCGAGAAGCTGGTGATGTCGAGGATCCCCACTCCCGAGCGCACGCCACGGCATTCCTCCCCCACGATGTCGAAGGCGTTGGAGCGGCGGAGCGTCGGTGTCTCCTCGAATCCGGCGGGCGCGAAGTAGATCGGGATCTCGAGGCCGTAGGAGCTGCCCCAATAGGCCCCGGCGGCGGTCATAGCGTCGTAGGCCGGCGCCATCTTCAAAGGCCGGCCCGCCCACAGCTGCTCGTTGGGGTAGGTCATCACGAAGCGCCGCGAGTAGAACTGGCCGGTCATCTGGCGGATGTACTCCCGGTTCTCGGCGAAGGAGCCGAAGCGGGCGACGTCCATGCCAAACACGCCTTCCTCGGGTTCGCCCACGATCATCCACTCGGCCAGGGCCTTGCCGACTCCGCCGCCCTGGAGGAACCCGGCCATGACCGCACACGCCGACCAGTAGTTGGGCACTCCCGGGACCGGGCCGACGAGAGGATTGCCGTCGGGGGAGAACGTGAAGGCGCCGTTGACCCAGCGATTGATGCCGGTGTGCTCGAGCACCGGGTAGCGGGTCATGGCCATGCCGAGCTCGTCGGATAGGCGATCAGGGTCGGGCGGGATGAGCTCGATCCCGTAGTCCCAGGGGGCTCCGTCCATGTTCCAGTGGCGGTGGTTGATCTCGTAGATGCCGACCAGGACGCCGCCCAGCTCCTGGCGCATGTAGGTGAAGCCCTCGAGGTCGATCATCATCGGCATCTCGAAGTCGAGGTCCGCCAGCTCGGGGATCGCCTCGGAGATGAGGTAGTGGTGGGCGAGCGGCGAGACCGGCAACTCGACCCCGACCATCCGACCCACCTGCTTGGCCCAGAGACCGGCGGCGTTGACGACGTGCTCGGCGACGATGGTGCCGCCCTCGGTGACGACGTCCCAGTGGCCGTCGGGCCGGCGGTTGAGCTCGACTACCCGGTTGTGCTCCACGATGTCGGCACCCCGACCTCGGGCCGCTTTGGCGTAGGCGTGGACCACCGCCGAGGGGTCGATGTAGCCCTCGCGGTCGGCCCACAAACCGCCCAGAACTCCGTCGATGTTGATGATCGGGCACCACTCGGCGATTTCGTCGGGCTCGACGAGGCGCACGTCCTCGATGCCCATGGTCTGATAGATGCGGTAGGCCGACTGGAGCCACTCCCACCGCTCGGGGGCGGAGGCGACCGAGATCCCGCCGGTCATGTGCATGCCGATGTCCACTCCCGACTCGGCGGAGACCTCGGAGAGGAGATCGATGGTGTAGGCCTGGAGGGCAGACATGTTCGGATCGGCGTTGAGGGCGTGGACTCCGCCGGCGGCGTGCCAGCTCGAACCGGAGGTGAGGACGTCGCGTTCGAGGAGGCAGATGTCGGTCCAGCCCATCTTGGCGAGGTGGTAGAGCACGCTGGCGCCGACGACGCCGCCCCCGATCACGACCACCCGGTACTGCGTTTTCACCCGTCCTCCTCGCTGCCGTCTGCCGCCGCCACCCTACGACCTTTCGAGGAACGCCGAGAAGGCTTTGTCCCCCATGAGCGAAGCGAGTGGGGGAAGGGGCCCCCACGAACGAAGTGAGTGGGGTAGGGGGGACGCAAACCCCCACGAAAGGCTTACTTGTTGGGCACTCCCCCCTACCTTCCACCTCCGCTGCGCTCCGGTGGCAGGGACCTTCCCTCACTGCGTGGGGGACAAACTGCGTGGGGGGACAAGTTCAGCTCCTCGGCAGCGCCCCGCCTTCGGAAGTCCGGCGGGCCACAAAGTCTTCGAGCTCGGCGACCACGGCGGCATCGAGGGGCGGCGGCTCGAACGACTCCAGCATCGACTTCCACAGCCGGTTGGCCCTCTCGGGCGCCGTCAGCGAGCCCCCCTCCTGCCAGCGTTCGAAGTTGGAGCGGTCGAACACGATGGGCTCGTAGAACGCCGACCGGTACCGCTCCAGCGTGTGGGCGGTGCCAAAGAAGTGCCCGCCCGGGTCCACGCCGGCGATGGCATCCAGGGCGATCTCGGCGTCCGTCGTGTCGATGGGCTGGAAGGACTCCGCCACCATCTGCAGGACGTCGATGTCGATCACGAACTTCTCCAAGGAGGCCGACAGCCCCGACTCGAGCCAGCCGGCGGCATGGATGATCATGTTGGCGCCGCCCTGGAGCGCCCCGAACATGTTCATCATCGTCTCGTAGGCACTCTGGGCGTCAGGCGTGTTGGAGCTGTTCACGGCGGAAGATCTCCACGGCAGGTCGAGATGGCGGGCGAGCTGGCCGCTGGCCAGGCCGGCCTTGTACGCCTCGGGAGTCCCGAACGCGGGCGCCCCCGAGCGCATGTCCACGTTCGAGGTGAAGGCGCCATACACCACCGGCGTTCCCGCCGTCACCGTCTGCGCCAGGGTGATGCCCGCCAGCGCCTCGGCGTGCTGAAGGGTCAAGGCTCCCGCCAGCGATACCGGCGCCATGGCCCCGGCCAACGTGAACGGGGTGATCACGAGCACCTGGCCCATCCGGGCGAAGTCGATGATCCCCTCGCACATGGGCAGGTCGAGCTGGCGGGGCGAGTTCGTGTTTATCACGCTCCAGCACCGCGGCTCAGCGGCAAAGGACGCCGCGTCGATGCCTGCCGCCATCCGGATGATCTCCAGGCAGTCCGCCACCTGGGCCCGCCCCCGGGAGTAGACGAAAGGGATCTTGTCGCTCAACAGCATCTGGGACAGGGTCATGCGGAGATGACGGGTCTCCAGGGAGACATCCTGAGGCTCGACGGCCGCACCCTGGCTATGGATGATGTCGAAGGCCTGGGACAGCTTGATGAACTCCTCCAGGTCCGACATCGTCCCCGTCCGTCGGCCCCGGTCCAGGTCCATGGCATAGGGTGGCCCCGAGACCGGGATGAACACGACGGAGCCGTCGCCCATCTTCACGTCCCTCCCGCCATCGCGGGACCGGATCTCGAACGAGGACGGCGCAGAAGCCGCGGCGGCGTTCACCGTGGCCGGATCGAAGCGCACCGTCTCGCTCGACTCGTCGACCACCGCCCCCGCCTCGGCCAGGATGCTGCGGGCCTCGGGGAGCAGCACCTTCATCCCGGTTTCCTCCAGCAGCGTGATGGCGGCGGCGTGGATCGCCTCGACCTGGTCGGCCGATAGCACCTCCAGGGGCCTGAAGGGGTTGGTCAATCTCCGGTAGTGATTGGTGGCCGGAAGCGACCGGTCCTCCCGTCGGGATCTGCGTCGCGCGGTGGAGCCGGACATCGCCTGACTCTATCCCCCCTTTTCGCGCATCGATTCCGCCAATCTCGAAGCGATCGATGCGCGAAAAACGGTCGGGAGGGGCTGTGGCTGGCGGCGGGGAGTCGTAAGCTGCCGGGCGTGACAATCGACGAGATGCTGGAGCAGGCCCGGGCCCGGCTGGAGCGCGTGCCGGTCGAACAAGTCGACGCCGAGGTGGCGGCCGGGGCGGTCCTCGTCGACATCCGCCCGACCGAACGTCGCCGCCAGGCGGGAGAGATGCCGGGGGCGATGGTGATCGACCGCAACGAGCTCGAGTGGCGCCTGGCCCCGTCCAGCGACCACCGCGGGATGGACCTGGTGCAGGGCCAGAAGGTGATCGTCTTCTGCAACGACGGCTACCAGTCGAGCCTGGCTGCCGCCATCCTCCAGGATCTCGGGGTCACGGGCGCCACCGACCTCATCGGCGGCTACAACGCCTACCGGGCGGCGCACCCCGATCTCTAGGGGTGTGTTCCGGTCACAACGCCGCATCCAGCGCCCGGCCGCCGACCGGGGTTCCGAGCTGGAGGACAAGATGGATGGCGGCAGGGTCGGCGAGGACGCCGATGTCGGCGACCGGATCGGCGTCGACGACCAGCAGATCAGCGAGCTTGCCCGGGGTGACGGTGCCGACCACGTCGTCCAATCCGAGCGCCATCGCCCCGGTCGCCGTGGCGGCGGTCAGGGCGGCGATCGGGGACAGGCCGGCCTCGACCATGAGGGCGAGCTCGGACGCGGCGGCCTCCTCCGGAGCTGAGTCGTAACCCATCGCCATCGCTACGCCGGCGTCGGCAGCAGCCGCCACGGTCTTGAGGGCCTCGTCGAGGTTGTAGGTGCCGCGCCGGACGAGATGAGGCGACCAGGTCGACGCGTGGCGATCGGCGACGTCGACGAGGAAGGAGAGGGTGGGAATCAGAACCTGCCCGGCGCGGCCCATTCGGGTCAGGAGCTCGGGCTCCTGGTGGAGGAAGAACCCGTGCTCGATCGTGTCGATGCCGTGGTCGACGGCGAGGCGGGTGCCTTCCAATCCCTCGCAGTGGGCTGCCACCCGATAACCCTGCCGGTGCGCCTCGTCGACCAGCGCCGCCACCTCCTCGCCCGTCACCTGTGCCGGTCCGGGGTTCTCCAGCTCCACGGAGCGGGCGCCGGTCATCATGATCTTGACGAAGTCGGCCCCGGCCCGGAGCTGTTCCCGGGCCGCTTTGCGCATGTCGTCGGCGCCGTCGGCTTCTCGGTACATCCCCTCGAAATGACGTCCACCGGGCGAGGTGGCGCTGACGATCTTTCCACACGTGAGCAGGCGCGGCCCCCGAGCCGCCCCGAGCCGCATCGCCTGGCGCAGTTCGAAGACCGTGTCGCCATAGCTGCCCACGTCGCGCACCGTGGTGATGCCCATCGCCAGCGCCCGCCGCAACGACTCGGCAGCCAGGTAACCAGCGACACCGGGTCGCAACGGTTCGGCCCCTTCCGGGACAGTCGGCATCTCCACGGCGACGTGGCTGTGACTGTCGACGAGGCCCGGCAAGAGGAACCGCCCACCCAGGTCGACCACGCGGGCACCGGGATGACTCCCGGCCGCTCCGTTCAAAACTGCCGCCACCCGACCTTCCTCAACCACGACGGTGACGCGGTCGCGAATCGGTCCACCCGTGCCGTCGAAAAGCCTGACGTCCGACAGGACGAGCGTTTCCGGGTTGGGCGGCGGATCCGCCAGGAGACTCGGCCTCACAAACGGGATCCCCATAGGAGCGTCGGAGGCTACCAGGGGACACAGCCGGTAGGGTTCGGCTCATGTCGAGCACACTTCCCCCGGCCGCCGCCTACGTCATCGTCGGCGCCGGCATCCATGGCCTCAGCAGCGCCTGGCACCTGGCGATGGAACTCGAAGCCCGCGGCACCGGATCGGGCGCCGACATCGTGGTCCTCGACAAGACCGCCCCCGGCGCCGGTGCCACCGGCATTGCCTGCGGTTGTGTGCGCAACCTCTACATGACTGAGCCGCTCCACGCCATCCTCCGCCATTCCGTCGACGTGTGGAACTACGACCCGGTGTTGTTCGGCTTCCAGCAGGTCGGCTACGTCTCCTGTGGCGAAGAAAACCAGATCGCCGACTACGAACGCATCCACAAGAGCCAGAACAGCGTCGACTACACGTCGGACATGTACGTCGGGCAGGAGGCGCGGGACTTCCTCACCTCGATCTGGCCCGACTTCCGGCACCACACCATCGACGTCGTCCTCCATGAGCATCCGAGCGGATACGCCGGGACCGCCCAGGCCGTGAGGGGGTTGACCGAGATGTGCCAGCGACACGGTGTGCGCATCTATTCCGGAGTCGAGGTGACCGGGTACGACGTCCGCGGCGGACAGGTGGCGGCGGTCGAGACGAGCGCCGGCACGATCGCCGCCGATGCCGTTCTCCTGTGCATGGGGGCGTGGATACCGGCTCACTGGGCGATGCTGGGCCAACCCGCCAAGCTCGACGTGGGCTACGCCGACGGGTCCCATGTCGCCGATGCCGACATGTGGACCTACTGGCGGCTGGAAGAGGGCGAGGTCTACTACGACGGGCCCTACTACACGGCCGACAACAAGAACCCGCCGGTGCTCCACGTGGAGCTGATGAACACTCCCGTCATCGACCCGCAGACGGGCGACGAACTCGACGACAACGTCTATGTCTACTGGAAGAACGGCTCCGAGCGCATGGAAAGGCCCGGGATCCAGGGCGGAGGGATGCCGGTGAAGCTCGGCCCGGAGGCGTCGCTCGAGCCCTACGGCCACGCCAACGACGAGTATCAGGCAGGACCGCAGTTCGCCGACTACTTCACGGCGGCGATGGGGATGCTGATGAGCCGGTTCGAGGGCATCCGGCCCGAATTCAAGGAGCGGCGCAACGGTGGAATCGGGGCATTCACGCCCGACAACATCCCGGTCATCGACTGGGTGCTCCCCAACGTTTTCATGATCGCCGACTCCAACCACGGGTTCAAGATGACAGGGATCGGCAAGCTCGTCGCCCGCCAGCTGGAAGGTTCCACCGCCGTCCCCGAGCTGGCGCCATTCCGCTTCGACCGCTTCGCCAGAGGCGCCGCCTTCGGCAGCGGCACCACCCACAGCCCCTGGGTCTAGGTCTTCGTCCCCCACGCAGTGGGGGAAGGTTCCTGCCACCGGAGCGCAGCGGAGGTGGGAGGTAGGGGGGAGCCGAACCCGTCTCCCACGTCTAGTTGTGGGGGAACCACCCCCCTACCCCGCGCCTACGGCGCGGGGACCCCTTCCCCCAATCGCTTCGCTCTTGGGGGACAAAGGTCGATGTGGCCCGAGATCGTGGTCATCACCATCTCCAGATTGCCCAGCACCTCGTTGTTCCAGAACCGCATAACGCTATAACCGTGCTCCTCCAACCAGGTCGTGCGGGCGACGTCATAGCGACTCTCGAAGTGCTGGGAACCGTCGATCTCGACGATGAGGCGATGGCGCAGGCAGACGAAGTCAACGACGAAAGGACCAATGACGTGCTGGCGACGGAACCTGCAATGCGCTTGCCGGCGGCGCAGCTCATTCCACACGACAGTCTCGGCTTCCGTCATCCTCCGGCGTAGCCGCCGTGCGTTCTCAGTCCGTGACGGGATGTTGCGACGCGTCATCGTCCGCAGTGTGGCCCACCGGTGTGACAGGTTCTGCTGTCTGCATGCGGCGGAGGTCTTCTACGGGGATGTGGCATCGCTTGAAGTAGCCCGGTTCGGCTTCCACCAGGTCGGGTTCGACCGTCTCGCAGATCTCGCCGAGCTTGCGGGGACAGCGGGTCTGGAACACACAACCGGAGGGAGGATTGGAGGCGGCGGGGATCTCCCCCTCGAGGCGGATGCGGGTGTCCTCGTCGAGTTCCGGTGACGCCGACAGGAGCGCCTCGGTGTACGGATGATGGGGTCCGGCAAAGATCCGCTTGGACGGGCCCACCTCCATCAGCCGGCCGAGGTACATCACCGCCACCCGGTCGGCGATGTAGCGGACCAGGTTGAGGTCGTGGGAGATGAACAGGTAGGCGACGTTCTCGACGGCGCGCAGCTCGGAGAGCAGGTTGATGATGGCTGCCTGCACCGACACGTCGAGAGCAGATGTGGGCTCGTCGCACACCACAAGCGCCGGGGAGCCGGCGAAGGCCCGGGCGATCGCCACCCGCTGCTTGAGGCCGCCCGACAGCTGCCGGGGCTTGGCGTCGAAGTGCTGGGACCCCATCCTCACCTCGGAGAGCAGGTCCCGGGTCCGATCGTCGCCCTGCTTGCGGCCCTCTCTCCACAGCAGGCGGACGGCCCGGCCGATGATGCGCCTCACGGTGTGGCGCCGGTTGAGGGCGCTGTCGGGGTTCTGGAAGATCATCTGCAGGGCGGCGATGGCGTCCTGGCCACGACCCTCCAGATGTCCGGCCAGCTCCTCCCCGCTCAGGGTGATCACCGTGCCGTCGTCGGGAGCGTGGATCCCGAGCAGGACCTTGGCCAGGGTCGACTTTCCCGAGCCAGACTCCCCCACCAATCCCACCGTCTCCCCGACCCTGATCTGCAGATCGATATTGCTCAGGGCGTAGACCGGTTGACCGTCCTGGATGAACGTCTTGGAAGCCTTGGTGATCTCGACGAGGGTCTCGCTGCTGTGTTGGCGGGCGGTGGCCTTCTCCGTCACGAAGCGGGGCAGGTCGGGAGCCCGATCCGGGAAATGGCACCGGCTCACCCGACCGCCCGACAGCTCGTTCAGCGCCGGCTCGATCTCCCGGCAGATGTCTTCGACATTGCCGCATCGCGGGGCGTAGACACACCCGGTGATCTCCGCGCCCAGCGGCGGCAGGAATCCAGGAATCGTGTCGAGGGTGGTGTCGTCGGCCTGATCCTTTTCGGACGATGGGAGGCACCGCAGCAGACCCACCGTGTAGGGATGCCGGGGGTCGTTGAACACACCCTCGGTAGGGCCTTCGGCCATCATCCGACCGGCGTAGAGGAC
Organism: Acidimicrobiia bacterium; assembly: GCA_035250025.1. GTDB lineage: Bacteria > Actinomycetota > Acidimicrobiia > Spongiisociales > ZC4RG35 > DATFFO01. The sequence continues at coordinate 5,104 of DATFFO010000216.1, read as the reverse complement.
GCCGGTGCGGTCGCACATCTTGCGCACCACGGCCAGGCTGTGGCTTATGAACAGCACCGAGGTGCCGATCTCCTCTCGCAGGTCGGAGACGAGATCCAGGACCTCAGCCTCGACCGTGGCGTCGAGTGCCGTGGTCGGCTCGTCCAAGACGAGAAGCGACGGCCGCGAGGCAATCGCCATGGCGACCACGATCCGCTGCAACATCCCGCCCGAAAGTTGGTGGGGGTAGCGGCGCACCACTCTCTCGGGATCGGCGATCTGCACCTTGTCCAGGATCTCGATCACCTTGCGATCGTGCTCGCGGCCCGGCACTCCCATCAGATCGAACACGTCGGCCACCTGGCGCCCGACCCGGATCGAGGGGTTGAGGGCCGACGACGGGTCCTGATAGACCATCGACACCTGCTTGACGCGGAGATCTCGCAAGTCACTGCGGCTCACCTTGTTGACTTCCTTGCCAACCAGGCGGATGGAGCCTCCGCTCACCCTCCCGTTCCTCGGCAGGTAGTGCATGACAGCCATGGCCACTGTCGTCTTCCCGCATCCCGACTCACCGACCAGGCCATACGATTCGCCGCGGTCGATCGTGAAGCTGATGTCCCTGACGGCCGCCTTCCAGTCGGGACCGATCTTGTAGTCGATGGCAAGGTCGTCGACGGCCAGCACCGGTTCGCTCATTCGCTCACCTGGCTGATCGAGTCGGCGAGCAGGTTCACGCCGACGACGAGGGAGGCGATGGCGAGGGCCGGGAACAACACCGGCCACCATACGCCCCCGGTGAGATACCCGTAGTGCTGGGAGATCGTCAGGCCCCAGTCGGGGATCGACGGTTCCACCCCGAAGCCGAGGAACGACAGGGCGAGAACGGTGAAGATGGCATACCCCAGCCGAACAGTGAATTCGACCACGATCACCCCGGTGACGTTGGGGAGGATCTCGACGAAGAGAATGTAGAGCACATTCTCCCGCCGCAGCTGGGCCGCGGTCACGTAATCGAGTCGGCGCTCTGCCAGCACCGCCGCCCGCACCGTCTTGGCGATGATCGGAGCGAAGACGAGCCCGATCACGACCACCACCCCCACTGTCGTGGGGCCGAGCGCAGCCAGCGCCAGCATGCCGGTGATCACCAGCGGGATCGACAGGAACGCCTCCAGGATCCGGCTGATGATGTCGTCGACGAGACCCCCGAAGAAACCGATCACCAGGCCGATGGCGGTGCCGGCCAGGGTTCCCAAGACCGTCGCCGCCAGCGACACGGTCAGGACCTGGCGGGCGCCGGCCAGCACCCTCGACAACACGTCGCGGCCCAGTTCGTCCGTCCCGAACCAGTGCTCGGCCGAGGGCCCTTGCAGGCGGTTGAGCACATCCTGGGGCGTGCCCAGCGGGTCGTAGGGGGTGACGAAGTCACCGAACACGGCGAAGGCGACCCACATGAGGGTGATGGCGGCGCCGATCCAGAACGTGGGCATGCGCCGCAGGGCGGCCCACCGCCGCGCCCGGGTCGAGCGAACCGCCACCTCCTCGACGGGGCCGGTCATGCCGTGCTTCCCAGGCGGATGCGCGGGTTGAGGGCGGAGAAGGCCAGGTCGGCGAGCAGGGCCGCCACCTGATAGACGACCCCCACCAGCAGTACGCCCCCGGCGAGGAGAGGGAAGTCGGCGCTCTGGGCGGCGATGAAGAGGAGCTGGCCGATCCCCTGGTAGCTGAACAGAACCTCCACCACGACGAGACCGCCGATGAGATAGCCGACCTGGGTGGCGACCACGGCGATGGTGGGGAGGAGGGCGTTGCGGAGGACCTCGCGGCGAATGACCGTCGACCTGGGCAGGCCCTTGAGGATGGCGGTCCGCGTGTAGTCGGCCTCCAGGGCGTCGATGACGCCAGCCCGCGTTATGCGGGCGATGTAGCCGAACAACACCAGAACGAGCGGGATGGTCGGCAGGATCAAGTACCGCAACTGGGTCCAGAAGCCCGACCCGGCCGGTGCCGTGGCCGTACCGGGCAGCCACCCCAGAACCACCGCGAACACGAGGATGAGGACGATCCCGGAGACGAACTCGGGGATCACCGTCGCCGAAAGGCCGCCCAGGGACACCACGCGATCGGTGAGCTTCCCGCGCCGCAAGGCCGCCAGGATCCCGCCGCCCAGCGAGAGCGGGACTGTGACCACGAAGGCGAGGGCGGCCAGTTTGGCCGAGCGGGCGAAGCCGGTGGCGAGCATCTCGCTGACCGGACGGGCGAACGAGATCGACGTTCCCAGATCCCCGGTCACCGCCCCGCCGATCCAGTCGGCGTACTGGACCAGGGCGGGACGATCGGTTCCCAGACGGGCGTTGAGGGCGTCGACCGCCTCCTGCGTGGCGAACGGCCCCAGGACGCGCCGGCCGACGTCGCCGGGCAACATCTGGGTCCCCACGAACACCAGCACGCTCAGCAGCCAGATCGTGATCAGGGCGAGCCCGACCCTACGGAGGAGGAATCTCGTCATGGCCTAGTCAACCAGCCGAGATATCACAGGCACCGTGGGGTCAGCTGCTGAATCCGCTCTGCACCAGGTTCACATGGCCCATCCCGGTCACCTCCATGCCCGTGAAGTTGGGCTTGGTCACCGAGATGTGATCGACGAAGTAGGGCACCATGAAGGGGACCTCTTCGTTGAGCAGCGTCTGGATCTCGCCCGCCAGCGAGCGCTGGGTGTCGAGGTCCGGGGCCTGGCTGTACTGGGAGAAGAGATCGTCGTAGGTCTCGTTCACCCAATGCGAGGCGTTCCATGTCCCGTCGCTCAGCAGCGGGGCTCCCAGGTAGACGTCGGGCACGCCGCGATGGCCGTAGTTGACGATGCCCATGGACGAGGCAGCCGCCAGCCAGTAATCCTCGTAGTAGGTGCCGGCGTCGTACACGCCGACGGTGAGGTTGACCCCGTTGAGCTGGGCGGCGGACGCCTGGACCAGCTGGGCCAGGTCCTCGACTTCGAAGAACTCGAGCACGTCGAGCGGCGCCTCCAGCCCGTCGCCGAACCCGGCGGCGTCGAGGAGCTGCTGGGCGGTGGCCAGGTCCGCCTCCCGCTGGGCTACGGCGTCGGGGTTGTAGACGGGGAACAGGCTCCAGATGGGGTGGTCGTTGCCGATCACGCCGAATCCGCCCACCAGGCCGTCGATCAGGGTCTGGCGGTCCAGCGTCAGGGCGATCGCCTGACGGACGCGGACGTCCTCGAACGGCGGGGCCGACGTGTCGAAGTAGATCTGGCGGTGCTGGGCCGTCGAGATGCTCGACGTGGTGGCGTCGGGGGTATCGATGATCGCCTGGCCGCCCGAGAAGGAGACGTGGGGGATGGCGTCGATGCGCCCTTCCTGGAAGGCGGTGACGGCGGGCGCCTCGTCGGCAAAGAACAGCAGTTCGAGCCGGTCGGGCTGTCCGCTGTTGTCGTCCCAGTAGTTCTCGTTCTTCACGAAGGCGGCCGACACACCCGGCTCGTGGCTCTCCATGACCCAGGGCCCCGATCCCGGGAACTCCGCCTCGTAGCTGCCTTCGGCGTAGCCCTCCCAGAACGCCGTCGGAAGGATCACGGCGTTGTAGTTGTCCGAACTGACGAAGAACGGGAAGCTCCCGCTGGGGCGTTCCAGCGTGAACTGGACCGTGTACTGGTCGACGGCGGAGACGCTGTCGGGGGTGACACCGAACGTCCCGAACGCCGAGGCGGCGTTGCCCTCGGCGATGCCGCGGATAGAGGCGACGACATCGTCGGCGACCACTTCGCTGCCGTCGTGATAGAGCACGCCCTGACGCAGGTTGAAGGTCCACACGTCGAACGTCTCGTTCGGTTCCCAGCTCTCGGCCAGGACGGGACGCAGGTTGAGCTCGGCGTCGGAGAATGTGAGGTACTGCGCCGTCTGGCCGAGCACAGCCAGGCGTCCCTCGTCGTTGGCGAGGACGGGATCTATCGGCCCGGCCGGGGCGAAGAAGGCGGCGCGCACGGTGGTCGGACCGGCTGGTGCACCGGTGGTCGAAGGGGCGGGCGACGTGGTTCCGGGGGCGGCCGTGGTGAGCGTGGTGCCCGCCGCCGCCGTGGTGGTCGTGGCGGCCCCTTCGGGACTGCAGGCGCTCGCCAGGAAACCCATCATCGGCAGCGACATCCCCAGGATCGAGCCCCGCCGGAGGAACTCGCGACGGGTCATCTTTCCGGCGGAGTACTCGTCGATGATCTGGTTGCGAGCGGGGGTGGAACGTCGTCGGAGCGCGTCGACCCTCTCCATCTGTGCCCGCTTCTTGGCTCTGCTCATGGTCGTTGCCTCCTTCTCGTCCAGCCGTAGACGCCCCGGCCGAGGCACCCGGTGGGGAAGACCTTACCGACACCACCCCGGGCGCGTCGTTAGAAAGGCCTGCTCAGCCGACGAGAGTGCGTTCCGCTCGCCATGACTTGGAGCCGGTGTAGTCGAAGTACTTGGTCCGCTGCAGGGTGATGGCGGGCGAGTCGGTCAGGGATGCGGTCAGCTCGCCGTTGTAGATCCGGACGTTCCGGTAGTGGACCGGGGAGAGCACACGGACGGCTTCGGTGTGGAGCGGGTTGCGCCGCCAGTAATCGCGGTCGCTCGGATCGTCGTGCAGGACGAGGTTGGCCCATTTCCCACGCCCGAACTCGACCGAGCTGTAGCTGAGAATCCCGGGGTGGTCGACGAAGGCGGCGACGATGGCGGTGTTGGCGTCCTCCAGGGGCGACGGGTCCATGTTGCGGTGCCGCTCCCCGAAGAACCCGACGACGCAGAGGCGGGAATGGAACCGAAGCCGGCCCTCGTCGCACACCAGCAGGCGATGGGTCCGGTCGCTCACCTGCCAGACGAGCTTCTCATGGGGGACTACCGTCCGCTGTCCGAGATCGGCTTCGAGTAGGACACCGATGACGTCGGTCAGCATCCCATGGAGGATCAGGCGGTCGCGTTCGATCTGGCCAACGGCCGTGAACGTTCGGCCGGGAACCTCCTCCGTCGGCCCTAAAACGACAGGATCCTCTCTCATCCCACCGTTCATCGGCATGAGACGAGAGTAGCTGTTGGATGTCGCCCCGTCCGGTCAAAGGCCATTCGACGCCCAGCGCACAGGAACGTGT
>DATFFO010000215.1:0-6770 GCA_035250025.1 Acidimicrobiia bacterium | reverse complement strand
GGCTCCGGCAGGCACTTGTCGTGCCGCCTCATGACGCCCGGGCTCATGGTTGGGCTCACCTGCGGAACGAGTGCCGAAAGATTGGGCATGCACTTCAGGACAAGAATCACCATGGGGATCTCTGGATCGCGGCAACCGCGTATCTTGCCGGTGTTCCGCTTGTGACTCACGATTCAGTCTTCAGCGGAGTACCAGGTCTGAGCGTCATCACCGAAGTGTGAGCGAAACTCACTGCGGAGCGGCACTGCGACTCAGGGTCGATTGGGGGGAATAACCGATGGTCCCGGACTGCTTCTCATGGCATGCTGTCGGGCATGCCTGAGCTCGTGGTGCTGACGCTCGCCCCGATCGCCGCCTATCTGGTGGGCGCGATCCCGTTTGCGCTGCTCGTCGGGCGGAGCGTGGGTATCGACCTTCTCACCCAGGGAAGCCGGAATCCGGGGGCAGGGAACCTGACGCGACTGGCGGGGCTGCGCTATGGGGTGGCCGCCGCGGTGGCGGACGGCCTCAAAGGTTTGCTGCCCGTGCTTCTGGCCCGCCGCGCCGGGCTTCCGGCTGAGGTCGCCGCCGTCACCGGGATCGCAGCCGTGGTCGGTCACAACTGGTCGGTCTATCTGGGCGGTCGGGCGGGTCGCGGGCTGGCCACGGCCGTTGGCGTGGCGGTCGGCGTCGCCCCCATGCTCCTCATCTGGACCACGTTGTGGGCCGTCGTCGGTTGGAAGATGGGCGGCGGACTGGGCGGATTCGTGGGATGGGGAGTACTCCCCGCCTATGCGATCACCGCCGGCCAGCCGTTGATCGTGGTGATGGTGGCGGTGTCGCTGGCGTCCATCATCCTCGTGCGGAGGGCCCAGGGTTCTCCCGGTGACGCCCGCGGCTGGCGGAACATGGTGTCCCGTGTGGTGTGGGACACCGACACCCGGCCGTCGGCTCTCGAGGCCGAGAACGCGGTGGCTTCGTGAAGCGCCTCGATCGGGTCGGGCTCACTGCCGCCATCGGCCTGGCCGTCTACGTCGTCGTGTTCGCCCTCGTTCTGGAGCGGGCAGACCTGCCCCCGATGTCGGTGTGGACGGGAATCGTCCTGGCCGGGGCGGCCCTCATCCAACTCGGCTCGGTCTGGTTCTTCGGTGAATTGTTCCGCTCGGGACTGGATGGGGGAGTCTCGCCATGGAGCGCTTTCCAGGCTGCCCTCGTCGGCTCCACGGTGGCCCGCCTGTTGCCCGCCGGCGGCGCAGTGACGCCGGTGGCGATGGCGTGGACGGTCCGCGAGGAGGCTCCCGGCGCCGGTGGTGCCGCCATCCGGGCGACCAGCCTCAACTATGCCGCCCTCCTCGTCGGCACCGGGCTCTCGCTGGCATTGATCTCGTTTCTCGATCCCCCGGCAGGGTGGGCGACCTGGATGCGGGTGGCTGCGGCGGTGGCGGTCGTCATCGGCCTCGGGCTGATGGCACTCACCACCCGACTGGGTGCCGTCGCGCACCGACTCCCCGAGTGGCTGCGCAGCCGCCTGGGTCAGAGCATGGTGGACCTCCCGGTCGACAGCCGTGCTCAGGTCCTGATGTGGGGCCGCCTCGGGGCAGAGGCACTGGTGCTGGGAATTGTCCTGACGGCATTCGGACTGCCGACCGCCCCCGTCGAGGTCGCCGCTGCCTTCGGGCTGTCTCAGATCGCCGCCGGGATCCCCGGAACGCCAGGCGGAGTGGGCTTCGCCGAGGCGGGGCTGGTGGGGGCCCTTGCCGTCTTCGGCCTGGGAGCGTCCGTGACGCTGGCCCCGATCCTCGTGTTCCGGTTGGTCTCCTACTGGCTTCCCGCCGGTGCCGGCCTTCTCGCCGGGAGTCGGATCTTTCTCGCCGCCCGGGGTACCGTCTCGGTATGAGCGTTACCTTCACATTGCCTGACCAGGACGGAAATTCGGTCTCTTCGTCCGACTACGCCGGCCGTCGCCTGATCATGTTCTTCTATCCCCGGGCGATGACTCCCGGGTGCACGATGGAAGCCTGTGATTTCCGGGACTCCTACGACGACTTGCTCGAGGCCGGCTACGACATCGTCGGCATCAGCCCCGACACCCCCGAGCTCAATCGCAAGTTCAGGGAGAAGGAGGGGCTGAACTTCCCGCTTCTCTCCGACGAGGACCATGCCCTGGCCGAGGAGCTGGGTGCCTGGGGTCTGAAAAAGAATTACGGCAAGGAGTACGAGGGGATCATCCGCTCGACCTTTGTCCTCGATCCCGAAGGAGAGGTCGACAAGGAGTACCGCAACGTCAAGGCCACCGGCCATGTCGAGCGTCTGAAGAGCGACCTCCTGGGCTGACCGCAGCGCCTCACGGGACCGTGAGGCCCTCCACATACTCCCGGGTCTCGGGATCGAACCAGGGCGGACTGCCGGCGACCGCGTTCTCGGTGGCCCGCGCCGCCTTGCTCGTGGCAGGGATGACACTGTGGACCCGGGAATCGCTCAAAACCCACTTCAGGAGAGCCTGGGCCCAGGTCTCCACTCCGAAAGCGGCCAGTCGCTCCAACGCGGCAGGCTCGGGTGGACGGCGGACCAGGGCACCGGCTCCCAGCGGTCGCATGACCAGTACCCCAAGGCCCAGCTCCTCGGCCAGGGGCAGGACCCTTCTCTCGACCACACGATCGGCGGCGTTGTACGGGACCTGAATCATCTGGATGCGACCGGTGCGCATCACGTCCATGAGCTCGGGAAACGCCCCGTGGGAGTAGTGGGTGGCGCCGATCACGGTCACGCGGCCTTCGGCTCGGAGGCCCTCGAGCCTGGGGAGGTGCTCCTGCCAGGCGACCAGGTTGTGGATCTGATAGATGTCGACCCTCCCGTCATACCAGTCGAGTGCCCGGCGGATCTGGGCGTCGGCATCCCTCCCGGAAGGCGTCCACACCTTGTCGGCCACCATGACCCGGTTCCGCTTTCCCTGCAGCGCCGCCGACAGCACTCGCTCCGAATGCCCGTACATGGGAGAGGTGTCGAAGAGGTCGGTGCCGCAGGCGAGGGCGGCATCGACGACATCGGCGCGGCTCGCCTCTTCTGAGGCGGAGCGGACGTCGAAGGTCTGCCAGGTACCCATGCCGACTGCGGGAACCGATATCCCACTCTGGCCGAACGGACGGACTTCCACGCTGACCTGCTCAGCGTCCCTCACCGGGAGGTCCGGCGAAGACCTGGGCGATCTGCATCCACTGGCGGGCGAGGCCACCCTCGAGCACGAGATGGGTATCGGCCACGTTGCGGCGTTGGGCCACGACCAGGCAGAACTCCTCGACCGGTCCCGTGATCGAAGCCGAGGAGGGATCGTTCCAGATCCGGCTCGTGCCCGACGGGCCTCGCAGCGCCACCCGCACACGCTCGTCGGGGACGTCGAGGCCCCGGAGGCGAAACGACCAGGAGAAGGTGCGCACCCCGAGGTCGGCGACGCGGAAGAGGCGATCGGTGATGGGGAGAGCCGTGGCGAGGGCGTCGGCGACGTCGGTGCCATGGGCCCAGGTCTCCATCAGCCGTGCCACCGCCGCCGACTCGGCTCGCATGGGCGGCCCGTACCAGGGAAGCCGCTGCTCTGGGTCGAGACCGGCGAACGCCTGGAGGAGGTCGCCCCGAGCCCCCATCCACCAGGCCAGGGTGGCCGGGCCATCGAGGCGGCGCGCCTGGTGGAGGGCGGCGACGTCGCTCAGCTGCTCGGCGTCCCGGTTCACGGCAGCGGCGAACGCATCCGGGTCACTCGCCGAGAGAGCTGCCTGCTCGTCGAAGTAGGCCAGGTGCCCGACCTGGTCGACGATCTTCCAGGGCTCCGACGGAGTAGGGATTGCCCAGCCGGCGGTGTCGAGCCCGGCAACGAGGCTTGTCAGGGCGGCGGTCTCCTCCGCCAGGTCGGCCAGGACCGCCTTCATATCGCCGATGGCGGGCTCCGGTCTCATCGCAGTCTCACCGGCCACACCAGCTGCACGCGGGGCAGGTCGGCTTCGGGTCCGGTCCAGTAGGACTCCCAAGGCGGACCGGCTGCCTGGGCGTGCTCGCTGATCCACGCTTCCAGCTCGGCGAACGCGCCCGCCAGGCCGGAATACGGCCCGACATGCCAGGTCGTGACCGCCGGGCCGCCCGGGAGCAGTGAGGCGCGCAGAGTCGGAACGGCGTGGGAACCGGCCAGGGGGATCCCGACCTCGATCTCCATCTCGGGTCCCATGTCCAGGTAGCGGACGAAGGGAGCTCCGGCGACCGGCACCTGGGCGGCGGTGACCGCCGCCTCCACTCGCTGGATCGATTTGCCGATCTCGTCGCCGAGTGCATCGGACCGAACCCGGCGCGGGAGGACAACTACCGGAGCGGGTTCCAACTCGACGAGCTCGACGGTGTGGGTGGTCATGGCTCGGTGACCACCACGAGCACGTCATCGGCACCGACCTGGTCGCCTTCCTTGGCATGGAGGGCGGTGACCGATCCGCGGTGGGGGGCCCGCAGCGTGTGCTCCATTTTCATCGCCTCCATCACCAGCAACTCCTGGCCTTCCGTGACCTCGTCGCCCTCGGCGACGGCGACGCGGACGACCTTGCCCGGCATGGGGGCGCGAAGCGACCCGGCGGCCTCGGCGACCTCGGCGGCGGGGAAACGAGCCACCTCGGCGAGCCGAACCGGGCCCTGCGGCCCGTCGACGAACACGGTGTCGCCCACACGGGCCACGTCGTACCAGCCGAGGATCCCGTCCAGCTCGAGACCGACCCGGTTGGCGGTGACTTCGACGACACGAGCAGACTCGAAGCCCGTGATCTGGAGAGCCCCGACTCGATCGAACCGGTAGCCGACCTCGAGGGGGCCGTGGCTGCCGGCGAAACTCACCTGCTGGGGCTGGGAGGGGACATTGCGCCAGCCGCTGGGAACGGTCGATAGGACCGGTGCGTCCCGGCGCCGGCCCGCCTGGCTTGCCAGGGCGGCAGCCACCGCCGCCGCCTGTTCCCCGGCGGCATCCACCAGTGGCCGCCCGAGCTCGGCCGGGTCGTGACGGTCGAGGAAGCCGGTGTGGAAGTCCCCGCTCACGAATTCCGGATGACGCAGAACACGGACTAGCAGGTCGCGATTGGTCACCAGGCCGTGGATCCATGCCCGTTCCAGGCTGCGGGAGAGGAACGAGATCGCCTCGGGTCGAGTCGGCGCCCAAGCCACCACCTTGGCCAGCATCGGGTCGTAATGGACTCCGACCTCGCTTCCGCCTTCCACGCCGCTGTCGACCCTCAGCCCGTCGACGTCGGGAAACGAGAAACCGTGAAGGGTTCCTGTCACCGGCAGGAAGTCGGTGCGGGGATCCTCGGCGTACAGCCGGGCTTCGATGGCGTGCCCCCGAGAAGAGGGGTTGAGAGCTTCGTTCGGGAGGGGTTCGCCCATCGCCACCAGGAGCTGGAGACGCACCAGGTCGAGCCCGGTGATCATCTCGGTGACGGGGTGCTCGACCTGGAGCCGGGTGTTCATCTCCAGAAAACGAAAGTCACCGTCCTGGTAGAGGAACTCGACGGTCCCGGCTCCGACGTAGTCCACGGCGCGGGCGGCGGCGATTGCCGCCTCACCCATCTTCTGTCGGGTGGCCTCATCGAGAGCCACCGACGGCGACTCTTCGACGATCTTCTGGTGGCGGCGTTGGATCGAGCACTCGCGCTCGAACAGCTGGATCACCCCGCCGAGACCATCGGCCAGCACCTGGATCTCGACGTGGCGGGGCGCCTCGACGTAGCGCTCGAAGAACACCGTGCCGTCTCCGAACGCAGCTTCCGCCTCGCGGCGGGCGCCGGCGACAGCCTCGGCCAGCTCGGCTTCGGTCCGTACGACGCGCATCCCCCGGCCGCCGCCACCGAAGCTCGCCTTGACCAGCAACGGGTAGCCCACCTCGGCTGCTCCTGCCGCCAGCGCCTTGGCCTTCGTCTCGGTCAGCGCCATGCCCGGCAACACCGGCACCCCGGCCTCGGTCATCAAGGCCTTGGCCGCCAGCTTCGATCCCATCGCCTCGATGGCCTCCGGGGGTGGGCCCACGAAGGTGAGGCCGGCGTCGGCACAGGCTCGGGCGAAGGCGGCGTTCTCGGCCAGGAACCCGTACCCCGGGTGCACGGCGTCGGCGCCTGTGCGCAATGCGGCATCGACCAGCAGGTCGGCCCGCAGGTAGGTGTCGGCGGCGGCGGTACCGGGGAGGCGAACGGCCTCGTCGGCTTCGCCGGCATGGGGGGCGTCGGCGTCGGCGTCACTGAACACTGCGACGGTGGCGATGCCCAGCTCGTGGGCGGAACGGAACACCCGGCGGGCGATCTCGCCCCGGTTTGCCACCAGCAGCTTGGAGATGCGAGGGGCGTCCATCGCTACATCCGGAACACGCCGAAGCCGGGCGTGCCCTTCACCACGTTGGTGTCGATGGCCGACAGGCACATGCCCAGCACCGTACGGGTGTCGCGGGGGTCGATGATGCCGTCGTCGTACACCCGGCCGGTGATGAACAATGCCAGCGATTCGCGTTCGATCTGATCCTCGACCATCTGGCGCAGGGCGGCGTCGCCCTCCTCGTCGAAGGGTCGCCCGGCGGCGGCCGCCGATTGGCGAGCCACGATCGACAGCACGCCGGCCAACTGCTGGGGGCCCATCACCGCCGACTTGGCGTTGGGCCAGGCGAACAGGAAGCGAGGGTTGTAGGCGAGGCCACACATGCCGTAGTTGCCGGCTCCGTAGGAGGCGCCGAGGTTCACGGTGAGGTGCGGCACCTCGCTGTTCGACACGGCGTTGATCATCTT
>DATFFO010000214.1:0-13171 GCA_035250025.1 Acidimicrobiia bacterium | reverse complement strand
CAGACGCGGGAGCATGTGTTGTTGGCCCGTCAGGTGGGGGTGCCTTCGATTGTGGTGGCGTTGAACAAGGTGGACATGGTCGACGACGCCGAGTTGTTGGATTTGGTGGAGTTGGAGGTGCGGGACTTGTTGACCGAGTATGAGTTCCCGGGTGATGACACTCCGGTGGTGCGGGTGTCGGCGTTGCAGGCGTTGGAGGGGGATGTGGCGGCGGGGGACGCGGTGATGGAGTTGATGGGGCAGGTGGATGGGTATATCCCTGAGCCTCCCCGGGACACTGAGAAGCCGTTTTTGATGCCGATCGAGGATGTGTTTTCGATTACGGGTCGGGGGACGGTGGTGACGGGCCGGGTGGAGCAGGGGGTGTTGAAGGTGAACGAGGAGGTGGAGATCGTGGGGATCTCTGCTACTCACAAGACGGTGGCTACCGGTATCGAGATGTTCCGCAAGTTGTTGGATGAGGGCCGGGCGGGCGACAACGTGGGGGTGTTGTTGCGGGGGGTGGGTAAGGATGAGGTGGAGCGGGGTCAGGTGTTGGCCAAGCCGGGGAGTATCACTCCGCATACCGATTTCGAGGCGCAGGTGTACGTGTTGACCAAGGAGGAGGGGGGCCGCCACAACCCGTTCTTTTCGGGGTATCGGCCCCAGTTCTATTTCCGCACCACCGACGTGACCGGGTCGGTGACGTTGCCGGAGGGGACCCAGATGGTGATGCCGGGCGACAACACGGAGATGAACGTGGTGTTGATCAACCCTATCGCCATGGACGAAGGCCTCCGCTTCGCCATCCGCGAAGGTGGCCGCACCGTAGGCGCCGGCCGGGTAACCAAAATCCTGAAGTAGCAAGTTCTAAGTTCTAGGTTTTAGGTTCTAAGTACCTAAAACCTGCAACGTAGAACCTAGAACATAGAACCTAGAACAGGAGCGAAGCGACGACCCTCGACGAGTTTCTCTCAGGGATCGAAGACGCACGCAAGCGCGAGGACGCCCGGGAGTTGGCGGAGCTGATGGGCACCGTCACCGGCGAGGAGCCTGTGGTGGCGGGTTCAATCGTCGGGTTCGGGCCTGTGCATTACAAGTACGCCTCGGGGCGGGAAGGCGACACCTTCAAGGTCGGGTTCTCGCCTCGCAAGGCCAACCTCACCATCTACACGATGTCGGGCCTGGTGGGCTACGACGACCTCCTCGGGCGGCTCGGCCCTCACAAGACCGGCAAGTCGTGCATCTACATCAAGCGGCTCGAGGACATCGACCGCGCCGCCCTCGTCGCCGTGATCGAGCGGGCCGTTTCTCACATCGACCAGACCGTCGGAGATGTCGGCGCCCTCCCCAGGATGTCGGACATGCCCCCTTCCCCCGACTAGCCGCCCCCCTCGTTCTCGCGCATCAAACGCTTCGGATTTGTCGGGATCGATGCGCGAAAATGCGGGTTGGGGGCATCGGGGCCGGGCCGCTTTGCTTTGCGGGTGAGTGACGTCCTACAATGTCGCCGTTCGCGTTTCGTGGACTCACCCCTTAGGGCCCTGGCGGGTCCGGGTGCGTCCCCACACCCGACCAAACCCGCGGCGTACCCGTGTGCGAGTACGGAGGTACCTCCCGCCAGGTGGTCCGGCAGCTGCCCTGCGCACTGCTGCGCCTCCTGGCCTGAGCTCCTCCCGCACCTCCGGTAGCGACAGACAGGAACTCAAAGCGTGGCAGACGAACAGACCATCAGGATCAGGCTCAAGGCATACGACCACAACGTGGTCGACGAGTCGTCGCGCAAGATCGCCGAAACCGTCCTCCGGACCCAGGCCAAGATCAAGGGCCCGGTCCCGCTGCCGACCGAAATCCATCGCTACTGCGTGATCCGTGGTCCCCACGTCCACAAGGACTCGCGGGAGCACTTCGAGATGCGCATCCACAAGCGCCTCATCGACATCCTCGAGCCCACCCCGAAGACCGTCGACTCGCTCATGCGCCTCGAGCTGCCCGCCGGGGTCGAGGTGGAGATCAAGCTATGAGAAGTCGGCAGTCGGAAGTCGGACGACGGAAGTCAGGCGTCGATAGAAGGTCGCGATGACAGACACCAAGCCCGACACAAAAAGCGCTCTCACCGCCATCATCGGTCAGAAGCTGGGCATGACCCAGATCTTCGACGACGAGTCGCGGGCTCGACCCGTGACCGTGATCAAGGCCGGCCCGGTCCGGGTCGTCCAGATCAAAACCGCCGAGACCGACGGCTACTCCGCCATCCAGATCTCCTTCGGGGAGGCCAAGACCAATCGGGTCAACCAGCCCACCAAAGGCCACTACGCCAAGGCGGGCGTGGCCCCGGCCAAGGCCCTCCTCGAGATCCGCCTGCCCGACACCTCCTCCTTCGAGGTGGGCCAGGAGATCTCGGTGGCCGACGTGTTCTCCGCCGGGCAGAAGGCCGACGTCACCGGCACCTCGAAGGGGAAGGGCTTCGCCGGGGTCATGAAACGGCACAACTTCGCCGGCCAGGGTGGCTCCCACGGGAACCACAAGAAGCATCGCGCCCCCGGATCGATCGGCGCCTGTGCCACCCCGGCCCGGGTGTTCAAGGGAATGCGCATGGCGGGACGGATGGGTGGCGACCAGGTGACAACCCTGAACCTCGACGTGGTGGCGGTGGACCCCGAGCGGGGCTTGCTGCTCCTCGGCGGCGCCGTTCCCGGCCCCAAGGGCTCCTATGTCGTGGTGCGGGAGGCGGTGAAGGCCCGTGCCTGAAGTCAAAGCCCCGCTCTACGCCGCCGACGGCTCCCTCAAGGGCGAGGTACTCCTCGACGCCGGCATTTTCGGGATCGAGCCCAACATGGCCGTCCTCCACCAGGTGGTCACAGCCCAGCTCGCCGCCAAGCGCGCCGGCACCGCCTCCACCAAGACCCGGGCCGAGGTCCGTGGCGGTGGCGCCAAGCCCTGGCGCCAGAAGGGCCTCGGACGCGCCCGTCACGGCTCCAGCCGGTCGCCGCTGTGGATCGGCGGTGGCGTCGCCCACGGTCCCAAGCCGCGTGACTACGCCCAGCGCACCCCCAAGAAGATGAAGAAGCTGGCCCTGCACAGCGCCCTGTCGGCCCGCGCCTCGGAGGAAGCCGTGCTGGTGATCGAGTCATTCGACTGGACCGAGCCGAAGACGAAGCTCGCCAAGGCGCTTCTCGACGCAGTCGGCGCCGACACCAAGACCCTGGTAGTGCTGAACCGCTCGGACCTCGTCGCCACCAAGTCGTTCCGCAACCTCACCGGGATCCGCCTCGTCGAGCCGGGAGCGATCACCGCCTACGACGTGCTCGCCGCCGACCGGGTCGTATTCACCAGCCACACGGTCGGGTCGGTGGGCTCCGCCCGGGGCGGCTACGCCGTCTCCGAGACCGACTTCGTCAAGGAGAAGGCCGCCCCTGCCGCCGACGACGAAGGAGGGGAGGCCTGATGAGGGACCCACGCGATGTGATTCTCGCTCCGGTGGTCTCGGAGAAGTCCTACGACCTGATCGAGCGGAACAACACCTACACATTCGAGGTTCACCCCACTGCCCACAAGGACGAGATCCGCGACGCCGTCCAGTCGATCTTCGACGTGCGGGTGCTCAGCGTGAACACGCTCAACCGCAAGGGCAAGCTCAAGCGCACCGGTTACGTGACGGGTCGCCGCAAGAGCATCAAGCGAGCTCTGGTCAAGCTCGCCAGCGAAGACTCGATCGACCTGTTCGGAGTTTGAGATGGCAGTAAAAAAGCGCAAGCCGACTTCCCCGGGGCGCCGGTTCCAGACGGTCTCGGACTTCGCCGAGATCACTGCGAGCGAGCCCGAGAAGTCGCTGATCGACAAGAAGAACTCCACAGGTGGCCGCAACACGAACGGCCGGGTGACCTCGCGCCATCGCGGGGGCGGTCACAAGCAGCGTTACCGGATCGTCGACTTCCGCCGCGACAAGGACGCCATCCCGGCCAGGGTCGCCACCATCGAGTACGACCCCAGCCGGAACGCACGCATCGCCCTCCTCAACTATGTCGACGGTGAGAAGCGCTACATCCTCGCCCCTCTGGGTGTGAAGCCGGGCGACATGCTGGAGTCGGGTCCCCGCGCCGACATCCGTCCCGGCAACGCCCTGCCGCTGCGCAACATCCCCGGTGGCACGATTGTCCACGCCATCGAGATGCGTCCCGGCGGAGGCGCCAAGCTCGCCCGGTCGGCCGGCTCTGCCGTGCAGCTCATGTCCAAGGAGAACGACATGGCTCTCCTCCGCCTCCCCTCGGGGGAGATGCGGATGGTGGCGCTCGATTGCCGGGCGACGGTGGGCCAGGTCGGCAATACCGAGGCCGAACTCATCAAGCTCGGCAAGGCCGGTCGCAACCGCTGGAAGGGGGTCCGCCCCCAGACCCGAGGCGTGGCCATGAACCCGGTCGATCACCCGCTGGGCGGCGGCGAAGGCAAGTCCTCCGGTGGCCGTAACCCTGTCAGCCCGTGGGGCAAGCCAGAGTCCCGGACCCGCAAGAAGAAGAATCCGTCCAACAAGTACATCGTGCGCCGCCGGTCCAAGAAGGGACGTCGTTAACCATGGCACGCAGTCTGAAGAAGGGCCCCTTCGTCGACGACCATCTGTCCGCGAAGATCGAGGCGCTCAACGAGAAGAACGAGAAGCGAGTCGTCCGGACCTGGAGCCGGCGCTCCACGATCATCCCCGAAATGATCGGCCACACGATCGCCGTTCATGACGGTCGCAAGCACGTGCCCGTTTACATCACCGAGTCGATGGTCGGCCACAAGCTGGGCGAGTTCGCGCCCACGCGCACGTTCCGCGGCCACGCCGGCCGCCGCGAGCAGGCAGTGAGGCGGGGATGAAGGTTCGCGCCCAGGCCCGTTTCATCCGCCAGTCGCCCTACAAGGTGCGGCGGGTGCTCGACCTCATCAGGGGCCTTCCGGTCGAGGAGGCCGAGCGCGTGCTCGAGTTCACCTCGCGGGCGGCCGCCGAGCCGATCCGCAAGGTGCTGCGCTCCGCCGTCGCCAATGCCGAGCACAACCACGCCCTCGATGCCGACGAGCTGTTCGTGGCCGAGGCCTTCGCCGACGAGGGCCCCACCCTGCGCCGCTTCCGCCCCCGCGCCCGGGGTCGTGCCACCCGAATCCGCAAGCGCACCAGCCACATCACGGTCGCCGTGGCCGAGCGCGCCAGAGAGGTGAACTGACATGGGACAGAAGACACATCCATACGCCTTCCGCCTCGGGATCGTCACCGACTGGAAGTCGAAGTGGTACTCCGACGGCAACTACGTCGACCTCGTCAACGAGGACTGGCGCATCCGCGACTATCTCAATGGTGAGTTGCTGCGCGGCGCCGTCTCCCGCATCGACATCGAGCGCACCCGCGACCGCCTCATCGTCGACATCCACACCGCCCGTCCCGGCGTCGTCATCGGCCGCCGCGGCTCGGAGGCCGAGCGCTTGCGCGGTGGACTCGAGGATCTCACCCGCCGTCCCGTCAAGCTGAACATCAACGAGGTCAAGGATCCCGACCTCGACGCCACGTTGCTGGCCCGGGGTATCGCCGACCAGCTCGAGAACCGGATTGCCTTCCGCCGGGCCATGAAACGGGCCGTCACCGCTGCCATGAAGGCCGGCGCCGAGGGTGTCCGGGTCGAGGCCAAGGGTCGTCTGGGCGGTGCCGACATGGGTCGCCGCGAGTGGTACCGCGAGGGCCGGGTCCCTCTCCACACCCTGCGCGCCGACATCGACTTCGGCACCGCCACTGCCCACACCACCGTCGGCACCTGTGGTGTCAAGGTTTGGGTCTACAAGGGCGAGGTGCTCGAGTCCGGCTCCACCTCCGACCGCATCGCCGCCGAGGCCGACCTGGCAACCGGTGGGCCCGCCCGCCGACGCAGCGTCAAGTCCCGCGCCGAGGCCGCCGCCGAGGGTGGCGAGCGCAAGCCCCGCCTCATCGAGGCCGGGGGCGGCAAGCGTCTCATCGAAGCCGGAGGCGGGAAGAAGGAGGCCACGGGGCGCCGCATCATCGAGGCAGGCGGCGGTCGTCGTCCGACCGCGGCCGAGGCCAAGGTCGAATACGAGAACGCTCGCGAAGAGGTGATCGTCGAGGATGCCGTTCCCGACGAGGTTGCCGTCGCCGACATCGAGGCGGTCGAGGCCGCCATCGAGGGAGGGGCCGAGGTCACCGCGGACACGGTCCAGGATCTCGAGGAGGAAGTGGCCGCCGAGCCCGAAGATGTCGACAACATCACTCCCGACGAGGTCGAGGACCTGGCCGACGACGCCCAGGCGGCCGCCCCCGAGGGCGACGACGAGTTGGAGGACGACCCCGCAACCCTCTCCGCCCAGGAAGAGTTCGACGTTGCCCGTGAGGAAGCGCAGGTCGACGCCGCCGAGGCCGAGGCCGCCGGCGGTCCCTACGGTCCCGGCTCGGCTGCTTCCGATGACCAGGGTGCTGGTCCCGCGGGCTGGGAGGTGAAGGGCAACGCAGATTCGATGCTCTATCACACTCCCGACTCGCCCTACTACGGGCGCACCAAGGCCGAGGTCTGGTTCCAGGACGAGGCGACGGCGGCTGCCGCCGGCTTCGCCCGCTGGGATCACAAGAAGACCGAGGAGGGTGACAAGTGAGGGTATCCCTGTTGGGAACGCTTCCCCCCTACCCCACCGGCTCCGCTGGCGCTTCGCCGGCGGGGGCCCCTTCCCCCTGTCGCTTTGCTCCAGGGGGACAAACTTCCGTCTTCCGTCTTCCGTCTTCCGACGTCGGCAGGCAAACATGTTGATGCCCAAGAGGACCAAGCACCGCAAGACCCATCGCGGTCGGCGCAGCGGGATCGCCAAGGGCGGCACCCACGTCAACTTCGGCGAGTACGGGCTCCAGGCCGTCGAGTCGGGTTGGATCACCGCCCGTCAGATCGAGTCAGCCCGTGTCGCCATCACCCGCGCCATCAAGCGTGGCGGGAAGGTGTGGATCACGATCTTCCCCGACAAGCCGGTGACTCAAAAGCCGGCCGAGACCCGCATGGGCTCCGGCAAGGGCAACCCCGAGTTCTGGGTGTCCGTCGTCAAGCCCGGTCGTGTCATGTTCGAGCTAGCCGGTGTCGACGAGGAGCTCGCCCGCGAGGCGATGCGCAAGGCGAGCCACAAGCTTCCCATCAAGACCCGGTTCGTCACCCGGGAGGAATCGTGAAAGCCGACGAGATTCGCGAGATGAAGGCCGACGAGCTCGTCGAGGCGCTGGCCGACGCCAAAGAGGAGCTCTTCAACCTGCGCTTCCAGCTGGCGACCAACCAGCTGGACAACACGTCGCGCTTCAGAGAAGTCAAGAGAGAGATCGCCCGCATCCGCACGGTCATGCGTCAGCGGGAACTGACAGAGGAGAGCAGCTCATGACCGACCGCGCCCGCCGCAAGGTCCGTCAGGGAGTGGTCGTATCGGACGCCCGCGACAAGACCATCAAGGTGGAGGTGCCAACCTCGTTCAAGCACCCCCGCTACGACAAGGTCGTGCGGCGTTCGAGCGTCTTCCACGCCCACGACGAGACCAACGACGCCCGCACCGGCGACACCGTCCGCATCATGGAGACCCGCCCGCTCAGCAAGCAGAAGCGCTGGCGTTTGGTGGAGATCGTCGAGCGCGCTCGATGATCCAGCAGGAATCCCGGCTGAAGGTGGCAGACAACACCGGCGCCCGTGAGTTGCTCTGCATCCGCGTGCTCGGTGGGTCCGGCCGCCGCTACGCCGGTATCGGCGATGTGATCGTCGGGACGGTCAAGGAAGCCACTCCCGGTGGGTCCGTCAAGAAGGGCGAAGTGGTCAAGGCGGTCGTGGTTCGCACCCGCAAGGGCCGCAAGCGCCCCGACGGCACCACCATCCGCTTCGACGAGAACGCGTGCGTCATCATCGACAACAACTCCCAGCCCCGAGGCACCCGCATCTTTGGCCCTGTGGCCCGGGAGCTGCGCGACCGCAGGTTCATGCGGATCGTCTCGCTCGCCCCGGAGGTCTTGTGATGCCATCCAGTAAGACGAACCCGGGTCGCACCCGGATCCACGAGGGCGACAAGGTCGTCGTCATCGCCGGCAAGGACCGGGGCAAGCAGTCACGGGTCAGCCGGGTGTTCCCGCGCAAGCAGACGCTCATCGTCGAAGGCGTCAATACCGCCAAGCGTCACGAGAAGGCCAGGGGCCAGACGATGCAGGGCGGGATCATCGACCGCGACATGCCCATCCACGTCTCCAACGTGATGGTCCTGTGTGACGACTGCGGCGCCACCCGTATCGGCATCCGCATCGACGAAAAGGGCAAGAAGCACCGTGTGTGCCGCAAGTGCGGAGGTGACCTGTGAGCGCTCCTCGCCTCAAGGAGATGTACAACACCGAGATCGCCAGCAAGCTCAAAGACGAGTTGGGTCTCGAGAACGTCATGCAGGTTCCCCGGCTCTCCAAGATCGTCATCAACATGGGCCTCGGCGAAGCCAACACCGACCGCAAGGTCATCGAGTCGGCCACGGACGAGCTGTCGCTGATCACCGGACAGAAGCCGCGTGTGAACCGGGCCCGCAAGTCGATCGCCGGGTTCAAGCTGCGCGAGGGAACCCCGATCGGCGTCTCCGCCACCGTGCGGGGCGACCGGATGTGGGAACTCTTCGACCGCCTCTTGGCGGTGGCGATTCCCCGTATCCGCGACTTCCGAGGTCTGAATCCGCGCTCGTTCGATGGGCGCGGCAACTACACGTTCGGCGTCAACGAACAGCTCATCTTTCCCGAAATCAGCTTCGACGATGTCTCCTCCACCCGGGGGATGGACATCACGATCTGCACCACCGCCGAGACCAACGAGCAGGCGAAAGCGCTGCTCGATGCCTTCGGCTTTCCCTTCCGCAAGACAGCAGGGGTGTGACAACTAATGGCTAAGACATCACTGGTCGTCAAGGCGAGCAGGAAACCCAAGTTCAAGGTCCGGGGCTACAACCGGTGCAAGCGGTGCGGCCGAGCGCGCGCCTACATGCGTGACTTCGGCATGTGCCGACTCTGCGTGCGCCAGCTCGCCTCGCGTGGCGAGCTGCCCGGCGTGAGAAAGGCTTCGTGGTAGTCATGATGACCGACCCCATCGCCGACATGCTCACCCGCATCCGCAACGCCGTGGCCGTGGGCCACGACGACGTGACCATGCCGTCGTCGAAGCAGAAGGAAGAGGTGGCCCGCATCCTCACCGAGGAGGGTTACATCGACCGCTACGACATCGCCGAGGCGGGTCCGGGCAAGGCCCTGACCCTGTCCTTGCGGTATGCCGAGCGCCACAAGCCCGTCATCCAGGGGCTGCGCCGGGTGTCCAAGCCGGGCCACCGCGTCTACCGCGGAGCGGCCGAGCTGCCCCGCGTCCAGGGCGGTCTCGGCGTGGCCGTCGTGTCCACCTCCCAGGGCCTCCTTCCCGACCGGGAAGCGCGCCGCCGCCGCCTCGGGGGCGAGATCGTGTGTGAGGTTTGGTGAAATGAGTCGCGTAGGCAAGAGCCCCATCACGATCCCCTCGGGCGTCGACGTCAAGGTCGACGGTCTGAAGGTGGTCGTGAAGGGTCCCAAGGGAGAACTGGATCGCCGCTTCAACGAGCGTGTCTCGATCAGCGTCGACGAGGGAGTCGCCACGCTCGATCGCATCGACGAGACCCACGAGTCGCGGGCGATCCACGGCCTTTCCCGGGCACTGCTGGCCAACATGGTCGCCGGTGTCTCCGACGGCTACCGCAAGGACCTGGAGATCCAGGGCGTCGGCTACCGCGCCCAGCTCAAAGGCAAGGACCTCGAGTTGCAGGTCGGGTTCAGCCATTCGGTCACCGTCCCCGCCCCCGAAGGCATCACGTTCGAGGTGCCAGAGCCCACGAAGATCTCAGTGATCGGCATCGACAAGGAACTGGTCGGCCAGATCGCCGCCAACGTTCGCAAGGTTCGTCCGCCCGAGCCCTACAAGGGCAAGGGCATCCGCTATGTCGGCGAGCATGTTCGCCGCAAGGCGGGGAAGGCAGGTAAGTGATGAAGGCAACCCGAGCTTCCGCCCGGGACCGCCGTCGCCGCCGGGTGCGGCGACGTCTGGCCGGCACCCCGGCTCGTCCGCGCCTGGCCGTCTACCGCAGCAACCGCTACATCTACGCCCAGATCATCGACGACGTCGAGGGCCGCACCATGGCCGCCGCCTCGTCTCAGGAGGGCGATTTCCGGGGCGACCGTCTCACGGTCGACACGGCGGCCAAGGTCGGCGCCTTGATCGGCCAGCGGGCCAAGGACGCCGGCGTGTCCTCCGTCGTCTTCGACCGGGGCGGCTACAAGTTCCACGGCCGAATCAAGGCGCTGGCCGACGCCGCCCGCCAAGCCGGATTGGAGTTTTGAGTCATGGCTGAGCAGAGCCAGTACGACGAGAGAGTCGTCCAGATCAACCGCGTCGCCAAGGTCGTCAAGGGTGGCCGTCGCTTCTCGTTCACCGCCCTGTGCGTGGTCGGAGACGGCAACGGCCAGGTCGGGGTCGGCTACGGAAAGGCGAAGGAGGTTCCTGCCGCCATCCAGAAGGGCATGGAGATCGCCCGCCGGTCGATGATGACCGTCCCGATGGCAGGCTCCACCGTCATCCATGAGGTGGTCGGCGAGCACGGCGCCTCGAAGGTCATGATCCGCCCCGCCGCCCCCGGTACCGGTGTCATCGCCGGCGGCGCCTGCCGCCAGATCCTGGAAGCGGCCGGGATCCGCGACGCCCTGGCCAAGTCCTTGGGCTCGCCCACCCATCTCAACGTCGCCCAGGCGACCCTGGATGCCCTGCGCAAGCAGCGTCGTCCCGATGAGGTGGCCCGCCTGCGCGGCAAGCAGGCCGACGACATAGTCCCTCCCGGACTGCTGGCCGCCTACCGCTCCACCGAGTCGCTGCGGGCGGCGGGGGAGTGACGCTCATGGCCGAAAAAACCGTCAAGGTGACGCTGCGGCGTTCAGTGATCGGCGAGAAGCCCAAGACCCGGGCCACCGTCGAGTCGCTGGGCCTCAAGCGCATCCGCCACACGGTCGAGCATGTCGATTCGCCCACGTTGCGGGGCATGCTCCACAAGGTCCGCCATCTGGTGGACGTGGAAGAGAGTGACTGACCATGTCTGAGGACCAGCTCAAGCTGCACAACCTGGCCCCGGCACCGGGGTCCAAGAAGAAGAAGACCCGTGTCGGACGGGGCGAGAGCGGCAAGCGCGGCAAGACCGCCGGCCGCGGCACCAAGGGCCTCAAGGCGCGCAATTCCCTGCGGCCCGGCTTCGAGGGCGGCCAGACGCCGCTGTCCATGCGCATCCCCAAGCTCCCCGGGTTCAAGAATCCCAACAAGGAGTACTTCGCCATCGTCAACCTGGTGACTCTCAACCAGTTCGACAAGGGCACCGAGGTGACTCCCGACCTCCTCAGGTCGCAGGGGTTGATCCGTCACCGCGGCCGGGTCAAGGTCCTGGCCGAAGGTGACCTCGATCGCGCCCTGGTCGTCCATGCCCACGCCTTCTCGGCCAAGGCGCGCGAGAAGATCCTCGCGGCAGGTGGCCAGGCCGAGGTCATCCAGGAAGCCGGGACCAAGTAGTAAGTGGTAGGTGATAGGTAGGGTGTCGACCTCCTCGAATTCACCTCCCACCTAGTACCTACCACCTAGAACCCGAGAACGAGAAGAGCGTTAGCCGACATGCTCAGCATCTACAGAAACATGTTCAAGGTCCCGGATCTGCGGCGGAAGATCCTCTTCACGCTGGCCATGTTCGGGATCTACCGCCTGGGCGCCACGGTCCCGGTGCCGGGCATCGACCTGGAGGCGGTCCAGCTCTTCCAGGCCCAGCAGCAGGCCGGCGGCATCTACGGCCTCCTCAACCTGTTCTCCGGCGGCGCCCTCGAGCAGTTCTCGGTGTTCGCCCTCGGAATCCTTCCCTACATCACGGCCTCGATCATCATGCAGCTGCTCACGGTGGTGATCCCCAAGCTCCAGGCCCTCCAGGACGAGGGTGAGTCAGGGCGCAAGGTGATCACCCAGTGGACTCGCTACATGACCGTTGTCCTCGCCCTCATCCAGTCGACGGCGTTCACCTTCCTGTTCCACAGCGGGCGCTTCACCAACGGCATCGACCTGGTGCCCGAGTACAGCGCCGGTCGGGTCGCCCTGATCGTCATCACGATGACCGCCGGCACCGCCTTCGTCATGTGGCTGGGCGAGCTCATCTCCCAGCGCGGTGTGGGCAACGGCATGTCGCTTCTGATCTTCGTGAGCATCATCAGCCAGTTCCCCTTCATCTTCGGCCAGATGTGGGGTAACACCGTCGCCGTGGGTCTCCCGGTCCGGTTCGCGGTGATGGTGGCGGTCTTCCTGCTGATGATCGTGGCGATCATCTACATCGATCAGGGCCAGCGGCGGATCCCGATCCACTTCGCCAAGCGGGTGCGGGGCCGGCGGGTCATGGGCGGCCAGTCGACCTACATCCCCCTGAAGGTGAACACCGCCGGCGTGATCCCCGTCATCTTCGCCACCTCGGTGCTCCTGTTCCCGGCGCTGTTCATCACGGCCATCCCGTCCGACGCCGCCTGGGTCCAGGCGGTCTACCGCTGGATCGACGCCAACCTCGGTGGTTCGGCCACAGGCCAGCCCTCATGGTGGTACGTCTTGCTGCTCTTCGGGCTGATCATCTTCTTCACCTACTTCTACACCGCCATCCAGTTCGACCCCCAGAAGCAGGCGGAGATGATCCAGCGCAACGGCGGGTTCGTTCCCGGCATCCGCCCGGGTCGCCAGACGGAACAGCACCTGGCCCACATCCTCAACCGGATCACCCTGCCCGGCTCGATCTTCCTGGGCATCATCTCGGTGCTGCCGGTGATCGCCGGCATCGTGTGGAGCATCCCCGTCGCCTTCTCCGGTGTCTCCATCCTCATCGTCGTGGGCGTCGCCCTGGAAACGATGAAACAGATCGAGTCCCAGCTGACGATGCGAAATTACGAAGGAATCTTGACATGAGCGACTGCGTCGCTCCTGTCGTCGTAGGTTTTAGGTTCTATGTTATAGGTAATAGGTTCTACGTGATAGGTGCCTAGAACGCAGGACCTAGAACCTAGAACGACGTGAGCGACGCAGTCGCTCATGTCAGGATCCCCTCGTAATTTCGCATCGTCAGCTGGGACTCGATCTGTTTCATCGTTTCC
>DATFFO010000213.1:0-5012 GCA_035250025.1 Acidimicrobiia bacterium | reverse complement strand
CCCGGCTTGGGGATCGACCAGTTCAATCTCGTGATCTACGGCCTATTGATCATCGGTTTCCTGATCTTCGAGCCCCTCGGTCTGTACGGTATCTGGCTGAGGATCCGCAACTACTGGAAGGGCTGGCCATTCACCTATTGAGCCACAGGAGTGCAGTGAGGCGCCCTGGTCGAACAGACGTCGGGGTCCTTCGGGACCCGACGGGTTCCGCCGTCCCGGCGGGGCCTGGTTACCCAAGAGGAGGAACCCAATAATGAAACGCTGGAGCAGACTCGTGGCGCTCCTGGCGGTCCTGGCGATGGTGATGGGGGCATGCGGCGGCGATGGCGGATCGGATACCACCGCCGGCGGCCCCGACACGACCGCCGAGACCCCCGACACCACGGCCGAGACCCCGGACACCACCACCCCGCCCGATACCACCGGCGGGACGGACACCACGGCGGCGCCGGGTGGCGACATCGCCACCGACATCGGCGTGGATCTCGAGGCAGGGACCATCACGATCGGTCTCCTGTCCGACCTGTCCGGCCCGTTCTCGCCGCTGGTCAAGGAGATCGTCACCGGGCACGAGGTGTACTGGGAGAACGTCAACGCCAACGGAGGCGTGAACGGTCTCGAGGTCGTTCTCGTCATCGAGGACAACGCCTACGACGTCCCCACCCATCTCCAGAAGTACGAGGAGATCCGGGGCGAGGTGGCGGCGATCGGTCACTCGACCGGCTCTCCGCACACCGTGGCCGCGTTGCCGGAGTACATCGAGGACAACATCCTGGCGGTGCCACTGACGTGGTATTCGGGCTGGACCGATCCTCAGTTCAACTCGAACCTGATGCATCACGGCACTCCGTACTGCCTCGAGGCTCAGAACGCCATCGCCTATATGTCCGAGGACATCGGCGGGGCGAGCACCATCGCCATCGCCTCGATCCCCGGTGACTACGGGCTCGACGGCGCCGCCGGCGCTGCCATCGCCGCTGAGGCGCTCGGGCTGGAGGTCGTCTATGACGGCACCGGACTGGCCAATCCCACCCCCGGTGGTGAGGCGAGCTTGACCGAGGTCGCCAACGGCATCGCCGCTTCGGGCGCCGACCTGGTGTTCTTCTCGGCTACCCCCGGCGCCTTCGCCTCGGTCTACGGCCAGGCCGTCGCCCAGGGCTTCGAGGCCAAGTGGACGGGCACGTCGCCGTCCTGGTCGCCGGCGTTCGTGGCGCCTGACTCCCAGATCCGCGACGCAATTGCCCGTGACCTCTACATCACCACCTACGTCGACGAGTGGGACGGTGAGTCGGAAGGGGCCCAGGAGTTCACCGCACTCATGCAGGAGCTTCGTCCCGACGCTCCCCCGTTGAACTATTACAACGAGGGCTATGTCGAGGCCAAGATCCTCCACGACGCGCTCCTCACCGCCTACGACAACGGCGACATGACCCGGGCCGGCATCCTGGCGGCGGCGAAGTCGCTGGAAAACGTCGAGTTCGGTGGCCTTGCTCACCCGGAGACGTACGTGGGTGAGCCCAACGAGCAGGTCCAACGTCACAGCTTCGTGATGCGTCCCGACCTCGAGGCGCCGACCGGATCGGTGATGGTGAACCCCGACTACGTGGCCGACATCGTGGCGGACTTCCAGTTCGACGAAGCCTGCTACCAGTTGGAGGGATAGCAAAGCTACGAGTGGCGGGCGGCTCCCGGGCCGCCCGCCACCCCCACCTCTCTGGCGGCTCGAGTCGTGGCCTCTCCGGCGAGGCCAGGACCCGAGACACTGGACGGAAGCATGCTGACGGTCGAAAATCTCGAGGTCGTCTACAACGACGTGGTGCTCGTGCTGCGCGGCATCTCACTCGACGTGCCGGACGGGAAGATCGTGGCTCTCCTCGGTGCCAACGGTGCGGGCAAGACCACCACGCTGCGCGCCATCACGGGGCTCCTGGACATCCACGAGGGCGAGGTCACCAAGGGTTTCATCAACTTCGACGGTGATGACATCACCCACCTCGACCCCTCGGTCCGGGTCAAGAAGGGCATCAGTCAGGTCATGGAGGGCCGCAGGGTCTTCGCCGAGATGACGGTCGACGAGAACCTGAAGGCGGGCGCATACGTCAATGGGGATGCCGCCGCAGTGGAAGCGGCCCACGGGCGAGTCATGTCACTGTTCCCGCCCCTGGCCGACAGGCGCAGGTCCACCGCCGGCTACCTCTCGGGCGGGGAACAACAGATGCTCGCCATCGGGCGTGCCCTGATGCAGCAGCCCAAGCTCCTCATCCTCGACGAGCCGTCGCTCGGCCTGGCACCCCTCCTCGTTCAACAGGTCAAAGACGTCATCGTCGAGATCAACCAGCAGGGAACCTCGGTCCTGCTCATCGAGCAGAACGCCAACATGGCGCTGACCATCGCCCACCACGGCTACATCATGGAGACGGGAAAGATGGTGATGGACGGCAAACCCGAGAAGCTGCTGCGCGACGAGGATGTCCAGGAGTTTTACCTGGGCCTCTCCGGTGAGGGGCGCAGGTCGTTCCGCGACGTCAAGCACTACAAGCGGCGCAAGAGGTGGCTGTCTTGACTGAGTCGGAAGTCGGGAGTCGGAAGTCGGAAGTCCCCGAGATGCCCTCTGCATCCGACTCCGTTGCCCCCCTGCTCGAGGTTCGGGACATCCATCTCGCCTTCAAGGGCGTCAAGGCGATCGACGGTGTCTCGTTTCATGTCGACGCGGGCGAACTGTTTGCCATCATCGGCCCCAACGGAGCGGGCAAGACCTCGATCTTCAACTGCCTCAACCAGGTCTACCGGCCCGACTCGGGTGACATCAGCTGGAAGGGTGAGTCGATCCTGGGTCTGAAGCCCAACGAGACCGCCGAGCTGGGCATCGCCCGCACCTTCCAGAACATCGCCCTCTACCCGCACATGACCGTGATCGAAAACATCCTCACGGGCCGCCACATCCGTATGGAGACAGGCTGGCTAGCGGGGGCGGTATGGCTGGGCAAGGCCAAGCGGGCCGAGATCGATAACCGGACGAAGGTCGAAGACATCATCGACTTCCTCGAGATCGAACAGTGGCGCAAGTATCCGGTCGGGCTGCTGCCCTACGGCATCCAGAAGCGAGTCGAAATGGGGCGCGCCCTGGCGATGGAACCGGAGTTGCTCCTCCTCGACGAGCCGGTGGCGGGAATGAATCTCGAGGAGACCGAGGACATGGCCCGCTTCATCCTCGACATCCAGGACGAGCTCGGCATCTCCATGATCCTGGTCGAGCACGACATGGGTCTCGTCATGGACATCGCCGACCGCGTCATGGTCGTCGACTTCGGCCGCATGATCGCCGACGGGCCCCCCGCCGAGGTGCAGCGCAACCCCGACGTGATCAGGGCCTACCTGGGCGAAGAGTTCGCCACCTCAATCGACGGAGCTGTGTCCCCCTGAGCGCAGCGAAGGGGGAAGGGGGCATTCGGTTCCCACGCGCCTGAACTGTCCTCCAAGTTGCGGTGGACGGCGGTAGAGTTCCGGGCGTTCGGAGGTATCAACCGTGGCGGGGCGGTCTCTGTTCTCGGGGGGCAAGCCACCCAGGAGAAGCGATGACCGAGGTGTCATCAGACGAAATGGCCCAGTCCGAGCGCCAGCCGATGAGCTGGGCTCGCCCATTTGTAGACATGGTGGCGCGGGCGCGGGCCACGATCCACACGAAGCTCCTGGCCGGCTTCATGCTCAGCGCCCTGTTGCTGCTGGCGATGGGTGTTCTCAGCATCGTCGTGATCAACAACATGAACCAGCAGATGGACCGGGTGATCACGCTTCAACAGCAGATGGATCACGCCCGCCAGGGTCTCTACGCGGTCACTGCCCAGAGCCACTTCCGGGCCATGGCTCTCTTGACAGAGGTGGACTCGTGGAACGAGAAGATCGCCACCGCCAAGGCAGGTTTCGTCGACGACATGGTGGCCATCCGCGAGCAAGACCCCACTCCCGAACAGCAGATGATTCTCGACCGGATCGCCAATGCCAACGTGCGCTACTCCGCCGCCGGAGAGGAAGTCCTTGCGGCCTACGAGGCAGGGGATCTCGAACGGGCAACCCAGGTTCACATATCCGCCGAGCACGAGATCTCCCATGAGCTCGAAGACGACCTCAACCTCATGCTTGGAGATTTCGACGAGGCCATTGCTGCCGAGCTGGCTGCTTTCCAGGGACACCGCCAGTTCCTCACCGTCACCGTCGCAGCCTTTTCCGGAGTCAGCCTGCTCACGGCTCTGGCGATGGGCGCCATTCTCTCCTGGGCGGTCATCCAGCCGGTTCGCCGGATAGACGTTGCTCTGGCTCGCATCGCCGACGGCGACTTCGACCAGGTCGTCCAGGTTCCCAACCGCGACGAGTTCGGCCGCCTCACAGTGAACCTCAACCGAACGACGACGCAACTGGCCACGCTGTACGACGACCTCAGCACCCTCAACTCCAACCTCGAGAAGACCATCGAGGAGCAGCTGACCCAGATCCAGCGCACCGAGCAGCTGCGTCGTTACGTGTCGCCCCAGGTCGCCGACGCCATCCTCATGGGTGGGGAGGCCGTCGCCTTCAGCTCTGTGCGACGCAACCTGACAATCCTCTACTCCGACATCCGCGGGTTCACGGAGATGTCGGAGAGGATGGAGCCCGAGGAGCTCGTCGATGGACTCAACGAGTACTTCACCGCCATGACCGACATCGTCTTCTCCAACGGGGGGACGCTCGACAAGTACCTGGGAGACGGAATCCTCGCCTTCTTTGGCGACCCCATCCCCTTCGAGGACCACGCCGCCCGGGCCGTGGCAACAGCCTTCGAGATGCGCGACAAGATCGACGAGCTGCGGGCGACCTGGATGCGATCCCAGGAGGAGTTGTCGATCGGTATCGGCATCAGCACCGGCTACGTGACGGTGGGCAACATCGGGTCGGCCACCCGCACGGACTACACCGTGATCGGCAGCCACGTCAACGTCGCCGCCCGCCTCGCCACCAACGCCGAGCCCGGTCAGATC
>DATFFO010000212.1:0-4272 GCA_035250025.1 Acidimicrobiia bacterium | reverse complement strand
ACCCGCTTCAGAGGACGGGCACCGTAGACCGGATCGAAGCCCATCTCGGCGATGAGGTCGGCGGCGGCGTCTGTCACCTCCAGCGTGATCCGTCGATCGGTGAGTCGCTGGCGAAGTTGGACCAACTGGATGCTGACGATCTGGCGCAGATCGTCTCGGCTCAGGCGGTGGAACACGACGACGTCGTCGATCCGGTTCAGGAACTCGGGCCGGAAGTGACGCCGCACCTCCTCCATGACCCGGGTCGAGATCACCTCGTCCGAGAGGTCGGGCTGGATGTGCTCGGAGCCCAGGTTGGAGGTCATGATCAGCACCGAGTTGGTGAAGTCGACCGTCCGGCCCTGGCCGTCGGTGAGACGCCCGTCGTCGAGCAACTGGAGCAGGACGTTGAACACGTCCGGGTGCGCCTTCTCGACCTCGTCCAGCAGCACGACGGCATACGGGCGACGGCGTACCGCCTCGGTGAGCTGGCCGCCCTCGTCGTAGCCGACGTAGCCCGGGGGTGCCCCGATGAGACGGCTGACCGAGTGCTTCTCCATGTACTCGGACATGTCGATGCGGACCATGGCCCGCTCGTCATCGAACAGGAACTCGGCCAGGGCGCGGGCCAGCTCCGTCTTCCCGACCCCGGTGGGGCCCAGGAACAGGAACGACCCGATGGGACGGTTGGGATCGGCGAGACCGGCCCGGTTGCGGCGGACGGCGTTGGAAACCACCTCGACCGCTTCGTCCTGGCCGATGACGCGCTGGTGGAGTCGCTCTTCCAGCTTCACCAGCTTTTCCATCTCGCCCTGCATCAGCTTGGTGACGGGGACCCCCGTCCACCGCGAGACGACCTCGGCGACGTCCTGGTCGGTGACCTCCTCCGACAGCATCCGCCCCTCGGCGTGGAGCTTCTCGATCGTGTCCTGGCGCTCGGCGAGCACAGTCTCCAGCTCGCGCAGGCGCCCGTAACGCAGTTCGGCGGCGGTCTGGAGGTCGCCGTCCCGCTCCGCCCGATCGGCCTGGGCGCGGGCCTCCTCGATCTGCTGCTTCGTCTCGCGGATGGCGGCGATGGCGTCCTTCTCGCTCTCCCAGCGGACCGTCAGGGCGTCGATCTCCTCATTGAGATCCGCCAGCTCCTTCTCCAGGTCGTCGAGGCGCTCGCGGGATCGGTCGTCGGTCTCTTTGCGCAGCGCCTCTCGCTCGATCTCGAGCTGGATGCGACGACGGGTGAGCTCGTCGATCTCCTCGGGCATCGAGTCGATCTCGATCCGAAGTCGCGAGGCGGCCTCGTCGATGAGGTCGATGGCCTTGTCGGGAAGGAACCGGGCGGTGATGTAGCGGTCGGAGAGGACGGCAGCCGCCACCAGGGCCGTGTCGGTGATGCGGACACCGTGATGGACCTCGTATCGCTCCTTGAGCCCGCGCAGGATGCCGATCGCATCGTCCACCGAAGGCGGGGCAACGAAGACGGGCTGGAAACGGCGCTCGAGGGCGGCATCCTTCTCGACGTACTTGCGGTACTCGTCGAGGGTCGTGGCGCCGATCATGTGCAGCTCGCCGCGGGCCAGCATCGGCTTGAGCATGTTGGAGGCATCCATGGCGCCCTCGGCGGCGCCGGCGCCGACCAGCGTGTGCATCTCGTCGATGAAGGTGATGATCTCGCCCTCGGAGGCCTTGATCTCGTCGAGCACCGCCTTGAGGCGCTCCTCGAACTCACCCCGGTACTTGGCGCCGGCCACGAGCGACCCCAGGTCGAGCGCCACGATCCGCTTGGTGCGGAGGCCGTCAGGGACGTCGCCGTCGGCGATGCGTCCCGCCAGTCCCTCCACGATGGCGGTCTTACCGACCCCGGGCTCGCCGATCAGGACAGGGTTGTTCTTGGTACGCCGGGAGAGGACCTGGATGACGCGGCGGATCTCGTCGTCGCGGCCGATGACGGGATCGAGCTTGCCCTTGCGGGCCTGCTCGGTGAGATCGCGCCCGTACTGCTCCAGGGCGGCGAACGTCGACTCGGGGTCAGGCGATGTGACCCGCTGGTTGCCTCTGACCTCGACCAGGGCCGCCCGCACGGCGTCGGCCGTCACTCCCAGGAGGCGGAAAGCCTCGCCGACGGGACCGGCCGATTCGGCCAGGGCGAGGATGAGGTGCTCGACAGAGAGGTAGTCGTCCTTCATGTCGGAACGGTGCCCGTCGGCCGCCTCGAGTACGCGGGCCAACTCGGGCGTCATCTCGGGCTCGGAGGCGCCGTACGCCTTGGGGATGCGATCCGCGGCCGCTTCCAGTTCCCGACGCAGGTTGAGGGGGGCGACGTCGATCTTGTTGAGGAGGGGGTAGATGAGACCGTCGGCTTGACTGAGAAGGGCCAGGGCCAGATGAACCGGACCGATGCCGGCGTGATCGTGGGCGGAGGCAATGGTGCGACCTTCCAGCAGCGCCTGCTGGCTCTTCGTGGTCAATTTGTCCAGGTTCATTGACTCTCCCTGAGGAAATCTGAGTGCAATATTATCAAGTCGGGAGAGCGGCGCCTTATTCCGCCGTGTCTTGCGCAGCTCTGCGCTTCAGCGGATGAGCGTGAGACGCCGGTTGAGAGCGTCGAGCACCGCCCGGGCGGTGGCCAGCACCATGTCGCCCTGGCGGATGAGAGCCGAACCGACATACACGTCGGGCCGGCTGGGCTCTGCCACCTGGACGAGGGCAATGGTGACACCGTCCATCGTCGAAGTTCCCACCGCCGACAATTCGAAACGTGCCGAACCTGTGACCGATTCGAGGGCACGCAGCGTGGCCTCCCCTACCACCCGGGCACGGGCCGAGTGGTGGGCGGCCCCCTCGGCGCGGCCGTGATGTTCGCGCCCGTCGGCGTCCAGCACCACCGAGACGACGACGGAATCTCCCAACTCGACGTCCACCGAGCGCAGCACCGGCCTGTCGTAATCCATGCTCGAGCCACGATAGCGACCATCGACATCGGTACTCTGAACGCGGCTGTCGTCTACCAAAGGGGAACAGGATGATCCAGGAGTTCAAGGACTTCATCAATCGGGGAAACCTGATCGACCTGGCGGTGGCGTTCGTCCTCGGCGTTGCCTTCGCCGCTCTCGTCACCACGTTCGTGGACAGGGTGGTCAATCCTGTCATCGGCTTGATCTTCGACACGGCCGGTCTCGACAACTGGCTCACCTTCGGTGCAGTCGATCCAACGACCGGTGCCCCTGCCGGCAGCGTGGGTGCCTTCATCGGCGCCGTGATCAACTTCCTCATCGTCGCCTTCGTGATATTCCTGGTCGTCAAGGCGTACAACAGGATGAGGACCGCTCAGGAGGCTGCGCCGACCGAGGAGATCGTGCTTCTCACCGAGATCCGCGACTCGCTCCGCACCCGATAACCGGCTGAGCCGATTCGATCGCCAGGGGGCCTGATCCACGGCCCCCTGGCAATTTCGTCCCTAAACCCCGGGGTTCTGCGTTTCCTCGGTCGGTGGCCCCGAGCACAAGCCCGAGTACCGATGCCAGGCGTCATTGACTACCTGCGCTAGCCTGCTACCGTTTATCACATGGTAGCCGGTGACACCCGAGTCTCCCAGCTCCTCAAGGGAGTGCTCGACATGTGCCTCCTCTCGATCATCCGGGAGGAGCCCTCCTACGGCTACGAGATGGTCAACAAGCTGCAGGACCGGGGCCTCCGCCTGGTGAGCGAAGGCTCCATCTACCCGCTCCTCTCACGTCTCCAGAAGAGCGGCCTCGTCGACGGATATCTCGTCCAGTCGAGCGAAGGCCCGGCCCGCAAGTACTACCGGATCACCGACGCAGGATTGATCGCCCTGGACGAGTGGGCCGGGGAATGGGTCAACTTCCGCGACGGAGTCCAGGCCGTTCTCGACGGGAGTCAACGATGACCGAAGCCGACGTCCAACGCCTCGTCGACGACTGCGCCCGCTACTGGATCGAGACCGGTGTGTCCCGGCGGGCCGCCGCCGAGATGAAGTTGGAGCTCTCCCAGCACCTGGCCGAGACCGAGGCGGCCGGCGGCGACGCCACCAGGGTCGTCGGTGTGGATCCCGCCGAATTCGCCGAGAGGTGGGCCGCCGAGCATCGCCGGGCACGCGCCTCGTCTCCGACCTGGGAAGACGTGGTCAGTGGCCGGACCGGTCGGGATAGAAGACGGAGACGCGAACTCGTGGCGTATGCGGCCGGGATCGTCGCCCTGGTGGTGGCGGTCGCCGTGTCCGGGAAAGGAGCGAACATGGAAGATCAAGAGGTTTGGCGCTGGCTGTGGACCGGCCTGGCC
>DATFFO010000211.1:0-2683 GCA_035250025.1 Acidimicrobiia bacterium | reverse complement strand
ACTACACGACCTCGGGCGCAGCCGACGCGCATGACGATGCCGCCTGGGTGAGGTGTGGCACTGCGCTTGTCACGGCTCAGGGCCAGACTCAGAACTTCGACGGCAAGTGTGCTCTTCAGGATCCTGATGAGGACGGCACATTGGACGCAGCCGCAGACGTGACCGGGATCGCGGCCGTAGCATTCACCTGTCCTCCAGTCGGATGCGAGGTCGAGGGGGAAGAAGTCCATTTGCTTGAGTCTGGAGATGCGCACCGTGTCTTCGGCTTCGAAGCAAATCCCGCGGTATCGATCGAACCGGCGGAGGCCGCTGCCCAGACGACCGACTGTCAGCGGATGGTGATGTCCGTCAAGGACTCTTCGGGCCGCGGTATCCCCGATGTCAACGTCGACGTTCACCTGACCGGGCCGAGTGACACCTCGGAGTTCTGCGCCCTCGAAGATGGCACTCCTCGACGGGCCCCCGATCGTGGCGGCCATGAGGCTTCCCCGTCGCAAGCGGATGAGTGGATCCACTCTCAGCCGGGTTCCGACTCTCACCACACCGAGGGGGAGACGAACGCCGACGGAGACTTCATCTTCGGTGTGACATCGGGCTCGAGTGGCGACAGTCAGATCCAGGGTTGGGCAGATGCGGACGACAACGACGAGCTCGGCACGAACGAGCGCGCGGACACCTCGATAGTCCACTGGGGCGGCGGAGAAGGGCCCTCCAGCAAGTGCACGATCAAGGGCAACCGACGCGACAACGTGCTACGCGGCACGCCGGGTCGCGACGTCATCTGCGGTGGCGGCGGAGACGACACCATCAGAGGGCGTGGCGGCAACGACCGGATCTTCGGCGGTAGCGGCAACGACAACATGCGAGGCAACCGGGGCCGCGACGTGCTGAAGGGTGGGCGCGGGAACGACCGATTGAACGGTGGGCGCGGCCGAGATAGGTGTCGGGGCGGCCGGGGCAAGGATTCCAGGTTCAACTGCGAGGCCTAAAAGGGCGGCTGGGAGAACCTTCGGTTCTCCCAGCCGTTCTTATATGTAGGACCACTCTTCGAGGGGATCAATAGATGAAAAGGAATCTGGCGGCTGTTGTGGCAGGGACTCTTCTCGCAGTCCTGATGCCGATGGCGCCTGCCTATGCGGCGCCGGCTATCGAGCTCCTGAATCCATCGGACTACAACACGACGCCGGAACTGTCCGCGAAGAACGACGTCGACGGCGCCTACCATTTCGTCGCCTGGGTTCCACAGGTCCCAGCCGACCCCTTCGTCGAGTTCGAGGTCGGCATTACCGACGCGGTCGCGATCACGATCGAGGCCCAGCGGGTCGGCAGCACCGACACGTGGGAGGCTTTTCACAACCTCGCCGGCGTCGCGGACGGCGCCGGGTTTGTTCGAGCGATCCTGTACAGCGGCCAGACGCAGCACGGAGAGAGCGACTCGCAGGCCGTCACGATTAACAACGACAATCTTGCTCCACCTCCCGCCGCCGAGACGGCAGAGATCCTGCATCCCTTGAACGGGGGGCCGCTGGGCTTCTTCAATCCTCCGACCGGGCGCCCGAACGCGCTCATCGATGTCCAACTAAGCGAGAGCGCTTTGCAGGCGCGCGTGATGTACACCAAGTCCGCACCGGGCAGCGATCCGGAGTGGACCCAATGTGGCTCCGGCCCACCGAATGACACGGGTTTCGCTCGCGTGCGGTGCACACTTGCCGACGGCGATTCACCGAATCAGGTGCGAGCGATCGCAGCCACGGCGAACTTCACGCCCGCCCCGGCCCCGGGCCAGCCCGCCGCGGATGAATCTGGCGACGCCCATAGCGTGACGATCTACGACGCAGTTCCTGCGCGAGTCGACATCGAGCCGTCGGCCCGGAGCGTGCCGGTTGCCACCTGTTTCGGCGACCCGGCCGGCGTCTTGCTTGCAAGAGCCCTGGACCAGCAAAATCGTCCTCTGGCCAATCCGCAGATAGACGTCCATGCCGTGGGGCCCTCGGACCAACTGCAATTCGGGGTGCTTCCCGGTCAGACCGACTCCTTCAAGCCACCCGACAAGGGGCCGCACAGCTCGGAGGCTGCCCGCAGGTGCACGGGGACCGCCCCCGAAGACAGGCAGGGCGAGACCAACCGCGTGCGGGAACCCGACGAGAAGCACATCGAGTCCGATGCCGAGTTCATCGACGAGGGGCAGTTCGCGTTCACGCTGCGCGCGGACGAGATCGGCGGCACGCAGGTGATCGCCTTCGCCGATCAGGATGACGACGATGTCCAGGATCCGACGGAGGCGGCGGGTGGGGCTTCCATCGGCTGGGGCCAGGACCCGCCCGCTCCCGTGAGCCAGGTCTTCATCGATCCCACCAATCCGTCGGCGGCCGTCGGGTCGTGTCAGCCATTCACCGTGACCGTGAAGGAGGGCGGCAATCCCGTGTCCAGCGGCAACGTCGACGTCCACCTCAGTGGCGCCGAGGCCGCGCCCAGCTTCTGCACTCCTTCGGGTGGCAGCCCGATGCGCGATCCCGATTCCGGCGAGCACGTGGCCGGCGTCCACAGCGACGGCATCCGCCACCAGGAGGGCGACCTATCGAGCTCAGGCCAACTGACCTTTGGCGTCACAGCCGCCTCAGCCGGCGAAGTGACCGTTGTCGTGTGGCTGGACGAGAGCGACGACGACACACAGACTTCGGGT
>DATFFO010000210.1:0-2575 GCA_035250025.1 Acidimicrobiia bacterium | reverse complement strand
CAACCGCATCGAGGAGGCCGGACTCCTCGACCGCACCGAGCTGATCCCGGTCCGCGACGGCGAGCGTCGCCAGATGGGACCGTTCGACTGCGAGTTCATCCCCGTCACCCACTCCGTGCCCCACGGGTTCGCCACCGCCTTCCACACCCCCCAAGGCGTGATCCTCCACAGTGGCGACTTCAAGATCGACCTGACTCCCGTGGACGCACGGGTCACCGACCTGGCCCGCATCGGCGCCATCGCCAGCGAGTTCGGTATCCGCCTGCTGCTGTCGGACTCTACAAACGCCGAGGAGCCTGGCCACACCGTCAGCGAGCGGGCCGTGGGCAAGGTCCTACGGGAGCTGTTCAGGGCCCATCCCGGCCGCCGCATCGTCACCGCCTGCTTCGCCAGCCACATCCACCGCATCCAGCAGATCGCCGACGCCGCCATCGACACCGGCCGCAAGGTCGCCACGCTGGGCCGGTCCATGCAGAAGAACGTGGCCCTGACCCGGAGCATGGGCCTTCTCACCATCCCCGACGACTCGCTCATCGACATCGAGCGCCTCGAGGATTTCGGGCGGGGCGAGGTGTGCGTCATCTCCACCGGCTCCCAGGGCGAGCCCATGTCGGCGATGGCGCTCATGGCCGCGGGCGACAACAAGTGGCTCAAGGTGGCCGAGGGCGATCTCGTCGTCCTCAGCGCCCACGCCATCCCCGGCAACGAGTACACGGTCAACAAGGTCATCGACGGCATGTACCGGCTGGGTGCCGAGGTGGTTCACGCCGGGCTTGCCGACGTCCACGTCAGCGGCCACGCCATGCAGGGCGAGCTCAAGACCCTGCTCTCGGTCACCCACCCGGAGTACTTCATCCCCGTCCACGGCGAGTTCCGCCATCTCACTCATCACACCCGCCTGGCCATGGAGATGGGCGTGCCCGCCCGCAACGTCCTCCTGGCCGAGGACGGCGACGTCGTGGAGCTCACCGACGACGGCCTCGAGTTCGTGGACACCGTCTCCGCCAACTACCTCTACGTGGACGGGATGGTGGGCGACGTGGGCCACGGAGTGTTGCGGGACCGCCGGGTGCTGGCCGACGAGGGATTCGTCGTGGTCGTGGTCACCGTCGACGCCCACTCCGGCGAGATCGTCGCCCCACCCGAGATCATCACCCGGGGATGGGTCCATGCCCCCGAGGCCGAGGCCCTGCTGGACGAGGCCCGCGAGCACGTGGTCAAGGCCCTGGACGGGGCGCGGGGCGAGGGGACGATCGACGTGGAGGCCCTCAAGCGCCGGGTGCGCCAGGCCACCGGCCGCTTCGTGTCCGACCGGACCCGCCGCCGCCCCATGATCGTTCCCGTAGTCGTCGAAGTCTGACGCGGGCGCAGCCCCGGACGCTTTCCGGCGTCCAAAGCACGGCGGATTCAACCAGTCGCCGCAACAAGCCCAGCAAGTGCCTGAGATGGTTTCACCCAGCCGAGGGTCTGTCGAGGCCGGTTGTTGAGCTTGTAGGCGATGGTGTCGAGGTCGAGCTCGGTGAACAGCGACAGGTCGGTGCCTTTGGGCATCCACTGACGGAGCAGGCCGTTGGTGTTCTCGTTGGTCCCCCGCTGCCACGGCGAGTGCGGGTCACAGAAGTAGACGGCGACGCCGGTGTCGACGGTGAAGGCGACGTGGTGGGCCATCTCGGTGCCCTGGTCCCAGGTGATCGACCGCACCAGGTGCTCGGGCAACCGCTTGATCTTGGCGGCCATGGCGGTCCGGACGGCCTCGGCGCCGTGGTCGGCGGGCAGGTGCAGGAGCAGCACATAGCGGGTGGAACGCTCGACGAGGGTGCCGACGGCTGACTTGTTGTCCTTGCCGATGATCAAGTCGCCTTCCCAGTGGCCCGGCACGGCCCGGTCCTCGACCTCGGCGGGGCGATCGCAGATCATCACCCGGTCGGGGATCCCACGGGGACGCTCGCTGCGCGAGCGGGTCCGCCGGGTCGCCCGTCCGCTGCGCAGGCAGGCGCTGAGCTCTTTGCGCAACGCCCCCCGGCCCTGCACGTAAAGGGACTGGTAGATCGTCTCGGGCGACACCCGCATCATCGGATCGTCGGGGAACTCGATGCGCAACTGGGCCGAGATCTGCGTCGGCGACCACAGCTCCTCGGCCAGCCAAGTCTCCACCTGGGCCCGCAGCCGGGCGCAGGAGGCCAGCTTGGCCACCCGGGGCCGTCTGGCCCGGTCGCTGGCCCGGCGATGGGCTCGCCACCCCCGATAGTTGCCGCGCCCGCCGTTGCTGTTGACTTCGCGCGACACCGTCGACGGCGCCCGCCCCAGCCGGCTGGCGATGGCGCGCAGGGACTGGCCGGCATCGAGGCCGCTGCGGATCTCCTCCCGCTCGCCCGCCGACAACCTCGCCGGAGACGGGTTCCATTCAAGCCGGCGAGCGACCCGCCCAGCCTGTTGGGCGACCAACCGCACCGTGCTCGCCGATCTGGCCACCGTCCGGGCGATATCCACGGTGCGCATCCCGTCGGCCATGAGCCCAACGATGCGCTTGCGTTCCTCCGGGCTCAGCTTCGGATAACGGCCACTCGTCTCGCTG
>DATFFO010000209.1:0-16673 GCA_035250025.1 Acidimicrobiia bacterium | reverse complement strand
AGCTCGGCCCGCCCGCTCAACGATGCGCCTCGACGATCGTGGCTCCCCCCACGACCTCCTCACCGGCGTAGAAGGAGATAGTCTGACCCGCCGCCACCGCCTCCTGGGGATCGGCGAACCTCACATCCTCACCCAGGAGATGGACCTCGACGGTGTCGCCATGGGCCCGGTACTGGGCAGAAAGAGCTCCCTCCACGGGCTGGCCCGACACGCTGCTCAGCCCTGCCACCGTGAGAGACGACACCGAGAGGTCGGACCTCCTGCCCAGAGTCACCGTCGCCGTGGCGGCGTCGATCGAAGCCACGTAGCGCGGCTCACCAACTGCCACCCCCAGCCGGCGGCGCTGGCCGATCGTGAAGCCGACGACTCCACTGTGATTACCGAGGACGTTGCCGTCGAGGTCGACGATCGGTCCCTCGGCGAATCCCTCCGGGGCGACCTCCTTCAGGAACGTCCGGTAGTCGCCGCTCCTCACGAAGCAGATGTCCATCGACTCGGGCTTGTTCGCAGTCCGCAGCCCCAGTCCGGCCGCCAGCGCCCGGGTTTGCGCCTTGGTCAGCTCTCCAACCGGGAACCGCACGCGCTCCAGTTGCTCCTGGCCGAGCATGGAGAGGACATACGACTGGTCCTTTTTGCGGTCGGCTCCCCGCAGAAGGTGCCATCCCCCCTCGTCGTGGCGAGTGCGGGCGTAATGGCCTGTCACGACCAGGTCGCACCCCAGCTCGCCGGCGTGGTCGAGCAGGGCAGAGAATTTGACCGACCGGTTGCACTCGACACACGGATTCGGGGTGCGCCCGGCCAGGTAGTCGCCGACGAAGTTGTCGATGACCCCCGAGGAGAAGTGATCGGTGTAGTCGACCACGTAGTAGGGGATGCCGAGCCGGGCCGCCACCCGCCTGGCATCTTCGGCGTCGGACACCGTACAGCAACCGCTTGTGGGCGCCTCGCCGTTGGGCCCTGCCCACATCTTCATGGTCACGCCGATCACCTCATGGCCTTCCTCGACCATGAGGGCGGCGGCGACCGACGAGTCGACCCCGCCCGACATCGCTACCAGCACCTTGGTCACGAGCGTCCCCGCATCCCATAAGGCTACGGGATCCCCGTTTTCGGGCGACATTCTCTCGCGAATCAGATGGGGATGTCGCGCGAGAAGAGGGAGCAGGAGTCCTACTCTGATTCTTTGTGTCTCAACGCCCGCACGGCAAGAAGGTCGGACTGGTGGTGGCGGCCCTGGGGGTGGTCTACGGAGACATAGGCACCTCGCCCCTGTACGCCTTCCGGGAGTCCCTGGCCTCTGAGGGCGACATCGCCGTGACCGACGCCAACGTGCTCGGCGTGCTGTCTCTCATCTTCTGGTCGCTGCTGGTCATCATCACTCTCAAGTACGTGGCCATCGTCCTCAGGGCCGACAATCACGGCGAGGGCGGCATCCTCGCCCTGGCCTCGCTGATGGAGTCGCGGCCTCAGGTCAGGTGGCGCGGTCGCCTGTTCCTCCTCGGAGTCTTCGGGACGGCCTTGCTGTACGGCGATGGGGCCATCACCCCGGCCATATCGGTGCTCTCTGCGGTAGAGGGACTGCGGGTGGCGACCCCGGTGTTCGAGCCCTACATCATCCCGATCTCGGTCGTGATCATCATCGTCCTCTTCTCCGTCCAGTGGCGGGGCACGAGCGAGATCGGCCGGGTATTCGGGACCGTGATGGTGATCTGGTTCAGCGTGCTCGCCCTCCTGGGCATCGCTCACATCTCCGACTCGCCCGCCGTGCTGACCGCCCTCGATCCGCGCCACGCCGTCGAATACTTCTCCTCGAACGGTTGGGCGGCGTTCCGGTCTCTCGGCTCGGTGTTTCTCGTGGTCACCGGGGGCGAGGCTCTCTACGCCGACATGGGCCACTTCGGCGCCCGCCCCATCCGTATCGGGTGGTTCGCCTTCGTTCTCCCGGCCCTCGTCCTCACCTATCTCGGCCAGGGGGCGCTGCTCATGGCCGAGCCCGGCGCCGTTGACAACCCCTTCTTCCGCATGGCGCCCGAGTGGGCGCTGCTGCCTCTCGTCGTCCTGGCGACGGCGGCGACCGTGATCGCCAGCCAGGCCCTGATCTCGGGAGCGTTCTCACTGACCATGCAGGCCATCCAGCTCGACTATCTCCCCCGCACCCGTCTCCGCCACACCTCTTCCGACGAGATCGGTCAGGTGTACCTCCCGGGCATCAACTGGGCGTTGATGGTGGCGTGCGTGGGGTTGGTCATCAGCTTCGGGTCCTCGTCGAACCTCGCCGCCGCCTACGGGGTGGCGGTGACATCGACGATGGTGATCACCACGCTCCTCCTCACGGTTGTGCTGGTGGACCGATTCGGATGGCGCAAGTGGCAGGCATTCGCCCTGACGATCCCCCTCCTCGTCATCGAAATCGCCTACTTCGGAGCCAACATCCTCAAGGTCCCCGACGGCGGGTGGTTCCCGCTGGCAGTGGCAGTAGTGGTCTTCTTCGTCATGACGACCTGGAAATCGGGGCGCAACCTGGTCCGCAGGATCACCCGGCGTGCCCAGGTGCCACTCGACAAGGTGTTCCGAACCTGGGATCGGTACCCGGTGGCGCGGGTGTCCGGCACCGCCATCTATCTGTTCCCCGACCCTCACGTGATGCCGCCGGCCCTGCTCTCCAACATCCGCGCCAACCATGTCCTCCACGACTCGATCTGGCTAGTGGCGGTCAAAGTCGAGGAGGTGCCCCGGATCCAGCCCGCCGAGCGTTTCGAGGAGACGAACGAGCTCCGGCACGGGTTCATCCAGATCGTGATGCGCTTCGGCTTCAACGAACGGGCCGACGTGGTCGCTGCCCTGCGGGAGCTGGACGACCCCATCTTCATCCCCGAGGACACCGTGTTCGTGGTCGGCCGGGAGACTATCCGCTCAACGGCGCGGCGTTTCACCCTCACCCGGCTCCGCGAACGGCTCTTCACCGTGCTCCACCGCAACGCTTTCGACGCCGCCCGCTATTACAACCTTCCCCCGCAGCGGGTGATCGAGATCGGCCGCATCGTCGAGATCTGACAACGGGAGTCTCACGAGATCGCCTCCAACAGCGCCTTGGCGGCCTGGTCGCCATCCTCGGGGGTCGTGGTCCAGCCGAAGCTGATGCGGAGGCACTCGCGGGCAGCAGCATCCGACAGTCCCATGGCGGTGAGGACATGGCTGGGCGACGATGCCCCCGACTGACATGCCGACCCCGCCGAAGCGGCCACCCCGGCCTGATCGAGACGGATCAGCACGGTCTCGTTGC
Source organism: Acidimicrobiia bacterium (assembly GCA_035250025.1). Lineage (GTDB taxonomy): Bacteria > Actinomycetota > Acidimicrobiia > Spongiisociales > ZC4RG35 > DATFFO01. The sequence continues at coordinate 13,390 of DATFFO010000209.1, read as the reverse complement.
GGATCCCGGGGATGCGCAGGTGGCTGTGCTGGACAAGGCGAGAGTCGAGCGGGGCATTGATCGCCACATCGGGCCGAGCCTCGCTGACCGCTGCTTCGAACCTGCCCCGCGCCTCCGACACATCCCGGCGGAGTCGCCCGCGGTCGGCAACGGCGAGCTCGAGAGCCCTGGCGAGCCCGACTGCCCCCGCCACGTTGTGGGTGCCGGAACGGCGCCCGAGTTCCTGGCCCCCGCCGTGGACGACCGGTTCCAGCGCCACCCCTTGCTTCACCACCAGCACCCCGACCCCCTTCGGACCGCCGAGCTTGTGGCCGGCGACGGTGAGCAGGTCCACCGGGCCTGCAGTCACGTCCTCGGAGACAACCGCCTGGATGGCGTCGCTGTGGACGATGGTGCTCGGATTCGCCTCTTTCACCGCGGCGGCGATCTCGGCCACCGGTTGGACGACGCCGGTCTCGTTGTTGGCCCACATCACCGACGCCACGGCCGTCTCCGGCCCGACGGCGCCGCCGACCTGCCTCGGATCGACCCTGCCAAGGGAGTCCACCGGGACGATCGTGACCGGACATCCCATCCGTTCCAGGAACCCGGCCGACGCCAGGACGGCCTCGTGCTCGGTGGCAACCGTCACCACGCCGGCCCGGCGTCCGCCCGCCAGGGCGGCTCCCTTGACTGCGAGGTTGTCCGACTCGGTGCCGCCCCCGGTGAAGACGACCTCCAAGGGCTCACATTCCAGCACGGTCGCCACCCGCTCCCGGGCGTCCTCGAGGGCGTCCTTGGCGAATCGGGACACTCCGTGTACCCCCGACGGATTGCCGAACCGGTCCTCGAGGAATGGCGCCATCGCCTCGGCCACCCCGGGGCGCATCGGCGTGGTGGCAGCGTGATCGAGATACAGCATCTGAGTCGATTCTCGCAGGCGAGGGGCCGCAACGATAGGATGACCCCTTGACAACCGAACATATGTTCGATAGGGTGACCACCACTTCCCCACCAACCCGGGAATATTCCCGGGGATGAAGATGTGTCAGGGGAGGTCCGCGAGAATGGGCAGTCTGAGATCGGCTCTCGAAGAGCTCTTGCACGATGACCCGTCCGCCCGCACGTATGACGAACTACGCAGCGACGTGGCCGAGATCTCAGCGGCCATCGGCGTCCTTACCCAGCAGGTGGCTGCTCGCACCCATCAGGTGGCGACCCGGGGGGACTTCGGAGTCGAAGGCTTCCTCAACATCACCAGCTGGCTGGCGGCGGTCGCCGACATCGATCACGGTCAGGCCCGGCGCCTGGTGTCGCTTGGTCAAAGGCTGGCCGAGCATCCGGAACTGGACAGACGGCTCGCCACCGCCAGCAGCTCACTTTGCCGCGTGCAGATACTCGCTCGGGCGGCCTCAGCCCATCCCGACGAGTACCACCGCGACGAGGAGATGCTCCTTCGCTTCGCCGACGATCTCAGCTTGAAGGACTTGCGCCGGGCGGTCGACTATTGGTCGAACTGTGCCAACGATGCCCACGCGGAGAAGGACGCACAGCAGCAGAGAGACGCCGCTTACCTCCACGCTTCGCCCACCTTGGGCGGCATGGTCCGCCTCGACGGCCTTCTCGACCGCGAACTGGGTGAGGAGCTCCTCAGTGCGCTCAATGCGGCCATGACCCCGACAGCCCGCGGTGAAGGCAGTACCGATCGGACTCCGGCGCCTCTCCTCCGCGCCCAGGCTCTAGGCCACATATGCCGGCAGTACCTCCAGATGCATCCCGGCGTCATCGGCGGCCACCGTCCCCACATCTCGTTGATCGTCGACGCCGCCACCCTCAACGGCCGGCAAGGTCGTCGGTGCGACCTCGAGAACGTGGGCACCGTCACCCCCGAGACGGCTCGCCGAATCCTGTGCGACGCCGAGGTCTCCTGGATGATCGTCAATTCAGAGTCGGTGCCCCTGGCGATGGGACGGGCAGTGCGCACCGCCACTCCGGCCCAACTCCGGGCACTCGCCGTCCGCGATGGCGGATGCACGTGGCCGGGATGTCAGCGACCACCGAGTTGGTGCGATGCACATCACGACCCTGACTGGACAGACGATGGGTTCACAGACGTCGACAAGATGCGGTTGCTCTGTCGTCCGCATCACACCCGCACCCATGCCGAGCGCCACATCGTTCTCCGGCAATAGCCTGGCGACCGTGATCGTCCTCTCTGTCCTCATCCCCGCCCCGATGGATGCAGTGTGGGCGGCTATCTCCGACCTCGCCTCTCATACCCGATGGATGGCCGACGCCGAGTCGATCGAGTTCGAGGCCGGCCCCACACAGGGGGTGGGCACGCGCCTGCGCGTGGCGACGCGCATCGGTCCCCTCCGCACAGTCGACATGCTCGAGGTCGTCGAATGGGTAGAGAGGCGCCGCATCTCCGTGGTCCACTCCGGTGTGGTCAGCGGTCGCGGCTCGTTCGACATCGTCCCCCTGGCGGGCGGTACCCGCTTGAGGTGGCGCGAGAGGCTGGTGTTCCCGTGGTGGCTCGGCGGTCCGGTGACCGCTTGGGTGGCCGGCCCTGTCCTCGCCCGGGTGTGGCGAGGCAACCTGGCCAGGCTCTGCCAGGAAATCGAGGGCGGCGGCTACTCCCCAACGGCGTAGATGTTGCCGTCGCCGCTGACGATGAACACGACGCCGTCGCGCACGGCCGGTGCCCCGCGCACGAACTGGCCCGTCTGCCACTGCCACAGGTGCTCGCCTGAGGCGGCATCGACGGCCGTCACCAGCCCGTCCTCGGTTCCGAAGTACACCGTGTCGTTGGCCACGACCGGGGGCGTGGAGATCGGGGCGGCCATGGCGACGGTGTCGACCGGCCAGACGTCGTACGGCCGTGAGGTCCCGCCGTCGAGTACGACCTCGTTGTTGGAGAGGTCGCGGGCGTAGAGGAAACGCTCGTCCGGCATGTACCAGATATCGCCCACGATGGCGGGAGCTACGTCCAGGGGTGACTCCGTCCCATAGAGGGGCGATCTCTCCGCCACGGCGCCCTCGCAACTTCCGGTCGGAAACGTGAAGACCTGGAACCCCATCGTCGGCACATAGGTGATGTCCTCCACGACCACGATGTTGGCCTCGATGCGCGCTCCCAGTGGGATCGTCTCACACACCTGCTGGCCGGTGGCGATGTCGATGATGTGCATGAGCCCTTCATGGGTGCCGACGTACAGCAGACCGTTGTGGAGGGTCAGGTCGGCGGTTATCGAGCCCAGCGCTGGTTCGCCTTCCGTCGGATAGCGCCATACGGGGTCACCTGAGCCGAGGGCAAGGGCCTGGACATGCCCGTCCTCGGTGCCCACGAACACGTTCGGCCCGTCCACGACCGGTGAGGAACTCACGTTGGCCCCGACCGAAGCCCGCCACGACACCGGCGCCGTGTCGGACACGGCGTCTCGCGCCCAAACGAGGCCATCGTCGGTAGCTACGACCACCAGCACCGGGCCGTTGGCGTCGGCCCGGCCGAGGACCGGCTCGGTGGAGATCCGCCCCTCGTTGGGAACGGACCACCTGCGGTCACCGGTGGTCTGGTCGAAGGCGTACAACGTCCCATCGGTGCTGCCTACCAGGACGTTCTTTCCGATGGTGATGGGGGCAGCCTCGATGGGGCCGGCGGTGGACTGCATCCAGTACATGCCGTTGACGCTGCGACTCCCGGTCGCCTCGAGAAACCCGGTCCGGGCGGGGCCACCGCGATAATCCGACTGACCCGAGAATTCAACACCGTCGGGCACAGGGATGACGGTCTCCTCGAGGGCCAGCGGCGGTGGATCGGTGGTTGGGGACGTGACCTGGACCGTCACCGTGGCGGGAGTCGGATCCGGTCGCAATTGGGCCACAGCCACGGATGTGACGCCCGCCAGCACGACGACGCCGAGGGCGGCGGCGGCGATCTGCCACGGTCGGTAGGCCGGACGGCGCCTCGTCAGCCCCCGGCTCCGCCGTTGGGCCGGGCTGAGGATGACGTCGGCCCCGGCGAGGCCGGCCCGACGAAGCGCCTGATCGAGAGCATCGTCGAGGGCGGCGGACTCCGATTCGCCCGAGGCATCTTCCGGCTCGGGCTCTGCCAGAGCCTCCTTGACGGGAACGAGCCCCTTCCACTGATCTTCCCAGCCCGAGGGCAGGCGCCGGCTGACGGCGCGAACCCCACGAATGACCGACCCCGCCCCCGGTTCGCGCCACAGCTTCCCGGCCGACGCCGCCCGCGCCGCCAGCATCGGGTTGCCGATCCGCAGCGCCAGCGCCATGGCTTCCCGGGCCATGTCCTTGCGCTTGCCTCTCTCGGCGATGACACACATCAGTTGGGCGGCCCAGCCGAAGAGGTTGGCCTGGAGCATCTTGTCGGCCAGGTCCTCGGCCTCGGTCCTGGCGAACGGCTGACCGAGCTCAGCCTGGATTTCCAGCTGCAGCGCCCGGCACCGCAGGCCCCAGCGCCAACCGTCGGCGCCGGCAGGTGTGGCCGCACTCGCCTTGGCAGCCTCGACCGAAGCCTCCTCGGTCCGCCCCAGCCCGAGGAGCGCCTCCGATCGTTGGCCGCGGGCGATGTTCTCCCAGGCGGGCAGTTGGCGCTCGACGAGGTCGAGGACGCTGTCGGCTGAAGCCAGGGCATCGGAGAATCGGCCGAAGGCGAGGCTCCCCTCTGTCATGGCCAGCCCCGCCAGGAACAGCGGGGCTTCGGTGTCGCTGCTCTCGGCCAGGTTTTGGGCGCGGGCAATGGACTCCAGCGCCTCGGCCGGGCGTCCGGTACCGAACTGGGCGCGGGCGAGCCAGGCCAGCTTGTCCGCCACCGAGGCTTCGCCCTCCAGTTCCGCCGCCTCGTCAGCGAGGTGGGCGAATTCGGACTCGGCCACGTCGACCTCACCGCGATCGAAATGGATCCACGCCCGGTTGACGGTGGCGTTGAAACGCTGGTTGGGCGTCGACTCCACGGCCAGCAGGGCTTCCGCCTTGGCCACCATGGCATCGGCTTCCGGAGTGAAGCCGATGCGGTGGAGAGACCGGGCGCGCAAGCTGGACAGGGAGCCCAGCTTGCCGGTCTCGCCCTGGCGCACGGCTTCCCACTCGGCCGCCGCCAGGATTCGTTCGGCCTCCTGGGGATGCTGGCGATCGTCGGCCACGGCGGCGGCGAAGCCGAGGGCGTCGATGCGCGCCACGCCCTCGAGCATGGCGGCAGCATGGTCGAGATGCTGGGCGGCCCACTCCGAGCGGCCCGCCGAGCGCAGAAAACGAGCGCAGGCGAGATGCAACTCGCCCAGAGTCTGACGATCGACGTCCTCCACATCCTCCGCCGCCTCCAGGGCCGCGGATGCGAGATGGAAGGCCTCCCCGGCCGCCAGATGCTGCTGGGCTTGGCGAGCCGCCTGGGCCAGGAGGGGGAAAGCCCCTGCCATGTCACCGGCGGCGAGCCGCAGATTGCCGATCACGGCAGGCGATCCGCCGGCGTCCTCCATGACGTCCGCCAATCGGCCCGCCACGTATCCCATCCGCGCTTCCCCGAACTCGGTGATCGTCTGGGCGCAGTGAAAGCCGCGCCGGGTCTGGCGCAGCCACCCCGACCGTGTCAACTGCTCGGCGGTCTCCAACGCCTCCAGTTCGGTCTTACCGAGGAGTCGGGCTGCCACCGGCACGGAAACCGACTCCCCCATGAGCGCGGCCGCCAGGACCAGATCTGTTCCCGGGCCATCCGGAAGAGCCAGGGCCGAAGCCGGAGCTTCCAGGATGATCTCATGCAATAGGGCGTGGCTCCGGGCCACATCCGCCAGACGGTCGATCCACCAGGTGTCCACCCCCACCAGCGGACGATGGGCAACGACGACGAGGAGACCCGCGTCCGTCTCCTTGACGAGGCGCTGGAGCCGCCCCAACGATGTGGGGTCGGCCCACTGGGCGTCCTCGACCACGATCGCCCGTGGGTCGACGCCGTCGAGGTCCAACTCGTCGAGGATGCCGCCCACCTTGACGCGCGTCGCCGGCGACCCGACCGCCCGCGCCACGGTCCAATCGGGCGGTAACAGGTCGACGAAGGCCGAAGCCGAGCCGTCGGGGGCCTCCACGAGCACGACCACGGTGGCATCGGCCTCGATGACGGCCGAGGCCAAGGCCGGCAATGGGCTTTCTGTCAAGGCTCCCAGACCCACGGTTGCCTGCCCTCCATCTGGCATGGCGTCATTCAACACGACTGACTCCTTCGCTGCTTCGACTGGAGCAGGTTGGAGAGAGGAAAATCCAAGAAATCAGTTTCCCGAGAATTCCGGACGCCGCTTTTCGAGGAAGGCGGTGACACCCTCACGGGCGTCGGCAGTGCGGAACGCCGTTGCGAACTCGGAAGCCTCGATGGCCATCGCCTGGTCGAGCGGTTGGCCCCAGCCCAGGTTGAGAGCACGCTTGGCAGCACCAATCGCCTCGGTTGGCCCCTTCGCCCACTCGACAGCGTCGGCCAGGGCCACGTCGAGGAGGTCCGGATTCGCAACCACCTTGTCGGCGAGACCGATGGCAGCCGCCTCCTCTGCCGCGACGTGGCGCCCGGAGTACACGATCTCCTTGGCTCGCTGGTACCCGACGATTCGCGGCAGGCGCTGGGTTCCCCCCGCTCCCGGGATGATGCCGAGCATGATCTCGGGTTGGCCGACCTTGGCGTCGTCGGAGAGATATCGAAAGTCGGCTCCCATGGCAAGCTCCAGTCCACCGCCGAGGGCGAACCCGCGCACGGCGGCGATCGTCGGCTTGGCAAGTCCCTCCAACTCCCATATCGCGTCGCTCAAAGACGAGGCGAGTACCTCGTCCGATCCGGACTCGAACGCCGCCTGGAATCCGGTGATGTCGGCGCCGGCGGCAAAGTGGGGCTCGCCGGTAACGACCACGGCCCGTACCCCCGGGTCGGCACATTCCCGGAATGCAGCCAGGAGGTCGGCGGACAGCTCGGCACTGAGGGCGTTGACCGGTGGCCGGTTGAGCGTGACAACCGCTACCGCCCCTTCTCGTGCGATCTGCACCAGCGACATTCGATCACCTTTCGTCGGACCTGCGACTACAACTTACGACCTACGACGGCGAGCCGGGCGAGCTACCGCTTGACCTGGGGCAGATCGGCCAACTCCGGCCTCTCGTCGGGATCGAGCGGCTCGACCCGCATCCGGGCATCCACCACGACGACGCCCTGGCCGGGGGGAAGGACCTTGACGGGGTTGAGGTCCATCTCCGAGATCTCGGGGAGAGCCGTGAGCATCGCCGACACCCGAAGCAGGGCTTCTTCCACGGCGGCGACGTCCCCCACCGGCATGTTGCGGTACCCCTCGAGCATGGGAAACCCGCGGATGGCCCGCACCATCTCGGCGGCATCCACATCGGTGAGGGGATGGATTCGGAACGCCACGTCGCCCAACAGCTCGACGGTGACGCCCCCGAGTCCGAACCCGATGAGAGACCCGAAGTTGGGATCTTCGGTGGAGCCGATCAGCACCTCGTGCCCTTCGGGGATGAACGACTGCACGACCACCCCGGTGGCGTCGGGAACCGCCGAGGTGACCTGCTTGTAGGCAGCACGAACCTCGTCCTCGCTGGTCAGATCCAGGGCCACCCCGCCGACGTCGCTCTTGTGGAGGGCCGAATCGGAGACCACCTTGAGCACGACGGGCCCTCCGATCTCGGCCGCGCGGGATACGGCCTCCCCTTCGTCCTCGGCGACCACGGTCACGGGCACCCGCAAGCCGAAGCTGGTGAGGATCGTGCTCACCTCCTCGGGCTCGAGCCAGCCGCCCTCGTCGCCCAAGCGGGTGATTGCGTCCGCCATCACGGCCCGGGCTACATCGACGTCGATCCCGTCGGGGACAGCCAGGTGGCCGGGATCGCGGCGGCGCCACTCGCCGTAGCGCACGGCCCGGGTCAGGGCGAGGGCAGCCTGCTCGGGGAACATGTACGTGGGGATCGACCGGTCCCCATCGCCCCCGGCCAGGAACTGGGACGCCTCGTGCTGCATGACCACACCCAGGAACGTGACGTCGCCAGTGTGGGCATCCTGGCTGCGACGGAGGGCTGCGCCCACCTCGGCGGCCCCGCCCGGCATGACCGGGATGTAGATGGCGATCACGGCGTCGACCTCGTCGGATTCCAGGAGCGTCGTGACCGTGAACTCGTACTGCTCGGCACCGCCGGAGGCGATCAGGTCGACCGGGTTGGCAACGGCCGCCTCGGAAGGCAACTCCGTGCGTAGGCGCTGCTGGAGCTCGTCCGACAGTTGCGGGATCTCCAGACCATTCGCCTCGACGGCGTCGGCGGCGAGGATCCCGGGACCCCCTGCATTGGTGACGATCGCCACCTTGCGACCCTTCGGTATCGGCTGATCGGCCAGGAGGGAGCCGACTCCGAATAGCTCCTCGATCGTCTCGACGCGGATGACGCCCGCCTGGCGGAAGAGTGCGTCCACGGCCAGGTCTGACGAGGCCAGGGCGCCGGTGTGGCTGGAGGCCGCCCGGCTCCCGGCGGCGGTGCGGCCCGACTTGACGGCGATGATCGGCTTGGAACGGGCGATGCGTCTGGCAATGCGAGAGAACTTCTTGGGATTGCCGAAGGACTCCAGGTAGAGGAGGATCACGTCGGTCTGGGGGTCGTTCTCCCACGACAGCAGCAGGTCGTTTCCCGAAACATCCGCCTTGTTGCCGACCGAGACGAACTGGGAGATGCCGATGCCGGCCGAGCGGGCGTAGTCGAGGATGGATATGCCCAGCGCCCCCGACTGGGATGACATGGCGATGTTGCCGCGGGGAGGGAAGACCGGGGCGAACGTCCCGTTCAGTTCGACCTCCGCCGCGGTATTGAGCAAGCCCATGCAGTTCGGGCCCACCATGCGCATCCCCGCCTCACGGACGACCTGCAGCAACTCCTTCTCGCGTGCGACTCCCTCCTCCCCCACCTCAGAGAACCCGGCGGATATCACGACCACGCCCCGCACGCCCTTCTCGGCGCACTGGCGGACGACCTCGAGCACGGCCAGTGCGGGCACGACCACGAATGCCAGGTCGACGTCGTCGGGTATCTCGAGCACCGTCGGGTAAGCCCGGACCGAGTTCACCACCCGGGCGGTTTGGTTGACGGGGTAGAGAGGGCCGGTGAAGCCCTTCTGGAGGAGGTTGCGGAACAGCCGGGCGCCGATCGAGCCCGGGTTGGTGGACGCTCCGATCACCGCCACAGACCGGGGAAAGAACATGGGAAGGAGCGAGGCGGTGACGGCCCGCCGCTCGTTCTCGGCCCACACCGACACGGTCGCCTCCGACTCCTCGACGGGAAAGCCGACCGTGTAGACACCATCCTCCAGGGTCCGGGTCAGCTCGAAGCCGGAGTTGCGGAAGACCCGCATCATCTGGCGGTTCTCGGGCAGGACGAAGGCCCGGAAGTGGTGGATCCCTCTGCCGCGGGCGTAGGCCGTGAGCAATTGAAGGAGTTCGGTGCCCAGGCCGCGACCCTGCTGGTCGTCGGCCACGGAGAAGGCGACCTCGGCCGTGGACGGCTCGTCCTCCATGGCGTCGTAGCGCCCGACGCCCACGATCCGACCCCCGGCCAGCGCCACCAACGCCATGCGCCGGTCGTAGTCGACAGTGGTGAAGTATCTGACTTCCTCCGGATCGAGGGAACGCTTGACCCGGAAGAAGCGGAAGTAGCGGCTCTCCGGCCCCAGACGCTCGAAGAAATCGATGAAGAGCTCGGTGTCGTCGGGGCGAATCGGGCGAATGTGGGCGCCGGAGCCGTCCCGAAGGACGACGTTCAACTCGTATTCCGTCGGGTAGGAGCTCACCCGAGCAGGCTAGTGGTCCACCGTCAAACGTCCCCCAGCCGCGCCCGTCCCTCGTATGGGTAGATCTCGATGAGCTCCCCCGCCTCCACCCGGTCCTGCATCGAGCGCCACCACCGGTGCTCGAAAAGGTCGCCGTGGTGGGTGTCGAAGGCGGCCCGGATGGCGCCCTTCACACCCAGGAAGGTGGAGAACTCGGCGGGGAACACATCGTTCGGCCCGAGAGCAAACCACGGCTCGGGCGCCAGTTCTGCTTCGTCGGTGGGGGCGGCCGGCATGGAGCGAAAATGACAGTCCCCCAGCCGGGCCAGCTCGTCGTAGTCGTAGAAGACCACGCGCCCATGTCGGGTGACGCCAAAGTTCTTGAGCAACATGTCGCCGGGAAAGATCCCCGACGCCGCCAGCTCCCGGATGGCGTTGCCATAGTCGACCATCGCGTCCCGTGCCAGGCCGGGATCGGCATCCCGCAGGTAGAGATCGAGCGGTATGACGCGCCGCTCGACGTAGGCGTGGCGGATCGTCACCGTCTGGTCGTCGACGGTGACCGAACGGGCGCACTCGGTGGTGAGGGCATCGAGGACTTCGGGTTCGAACCGGTCGAGGGGCAAGGCCAGGTAGGCGAACTCCTGGGCGTCGACCAGGCGTCCGGCGCGGTCGTGGGTGAACACGAACTGGTACCTCTCCTTCACCTGGGCCCGGGTCACGGTCTTCTGGGGGGGAAAGCGGTCCTTGATGACCTTGAGGACGACGTCAAAGCCGGGAAGGGTGAAGACGACCATGACCAGTCCCCGGGCCCCTCGGGCCATCGTGAAGCGGTCGCCCGACGTGAGGAGATGACGGCGCAGTTCACGGTAGAGGGCGGTCTTGCCGTGCTTGTTGTGGCCCAGGCTGATGTAGAGCTCGGCGAGGCGCTTGCGCGGCATCAGGGTGCGCAGGAACTGGATCAGCTCCCAGGGGCGGTCGACGTCGACGTGGAAGTAGGAGCGGGTGAACGAGAACAGGATCGAGACCTGGTTCTCCGTGAGCAGGACAGCATCCAACGAGACACCCTCGGGAGGGTGGAGCAGGGCGAAGACGAGAGGCACGACATGGGAACCCGAGTAGAGGCGGCCGACCACGTACGCCCCCTTCCCGCGGTAGAAAACCGACCCGATCACCTCGGCGCGGTCGACGACCCGCAGGGCGCCGATCCCGCGGAGATGAGATTCGATCATCTCCGCCGCCCGGACGGCGTCACCGTCGAGATCGGCGAACTCGGCTCCCAGATCGGCGTCGAGGAGGACCTGGTACACGAGATCGGCGAGGGGGAGCGACGGATAGCTGCGATGGACGGGGATGCCTGACTCGGACGGCGGGCTGTCGAAGTCGGTGTCGACGAACTCGAAACGCGGATCGACACCGACCGTCGAGAAGATCTTGCGGGTCACCGAGTTGAAGAACGTCTCTGCCAGCTCCCAGTCATCGCGGTCCTGGATGAGCCCCGAGTAGACCGCCTTCATCGCCGCCCACACCATCGTCTCGTCCCTCCTCTCCCCCAGCATGGAACCGACGGCGTCCGCCGCCGCCTGCGAGGCCCGTTCGTAGAGGTCGAGGCGCTCCCGGGCGTCGGCGGCCATTCCCCGCCAATCCCGTTCCGGGAAGCGGATCCTCGCCCGCCGGGTGACGATGCGGAACCTGGTGGCGAAACCGGCGTAGGCGTCGGCGACGTGGCGCGCCCCCAGATTGGCCAGCCGCGAATCGGAGATGGCCCGGGCCTCGGGCACAGGGTCGGGTGTCATGGCAGCCATTCTCGCCTGCCGGACGCCGGGCCCGCCGGCCCCGACCATCGTCGCTCTCGCTCGGCGGCACCATCCCCGCGGTCACGAGCGGTCGATTTTGGTGTGTGCGGAGTCGGAACCAGGTGTTTTTGGGGGGTCTGGCGGCCGGTCCGTCGATCAGATCCGCTCAGTCCCAGCTGACCGAGTCGGCTGCCGTGTCAGAGCGCCAAGGGGCCCGCCAATCAGGCGCTTCCCAGCCTTCCATGATGTAGATGCGCTCATGGGCGATCTTGTTGTCAGCGTTGAGTTCGAGGAGGTTGACCGTGTACAGAGGCGGTGCACCGTCATAGCTGATGAGAAGCTCCGCCACGACGAGGTCGCCCCACCTATTCATGCGCCGAACCTTGAAGGCGACGTGTGCTGGATATTGTCGGCGCCATTCGCGGAAGTTCTCGACGCCTTCAAAGCGCTCACCTCCCTGGGGGAACTCGAGGACGGCGCCCTCGGCATAGACCTCATGTGCGATGTCTTCGTCCTTGCCTGAGTACTCCCAGTGGCGCTCTAGTTGGGCTCTTAGTTGCGGGTCGAGCATCGTTTTCCTCGGTAGCCGCTCCAGGCTACTTACAAGCTCGACGGCGCGCCGGTGTGGCGCTGGCCTGGGGACTCGGATGACTTTCCATTGGTCCTCGTTGTGCCCGGGGTGGGAGTCGAACCCACACGTCCCGTACGGGACAGAGGTTTTTAAGACCTCCGCGTCTGACCGATTCCGCCACCCGGGCCCGGGGTTGCCGCACATACGCTATCCCGCTCGCTGAGTTCTTTGGACCGAGACGAACGGCTCCCCGGTTCTTCTGTGGATGACGACACGAATATGTATCGCCAAGCTCGAAAGAACGCTGGGGGCGTTCCCCACCATCAAAAGAAGCGCCGGCGGTCAGGAGCGCAGGCCCTCTACCACGCCGTCCAGGAGGTCGTGGGTGGAGATGAGAACGTGGTCGGCGCCTAGCACTTCGAGACAGGTGGCTGCCACCACGGCGCCACCCAGGATCACCGGGGCCCGCGCCGGGTCGAGGCCGGGAAGGGCGGCGGTCTCCTCGATCGGCAGCGTCGCCAGCTGGTCGACCCATCCTTCGACCGCGGCGGCGCTCAGCTCGGTGTGATGCACGTCGGCGTCCGCGTAAGGCTGGAGGCACCACTCGAGGCTGGCCAGGCTGGTCCAGGTGCCGGCGACACCGACCACGTGCATACCCCTGGCTTCCGCCTCCAGGCTGGCCCTGGCCCACTCCCGGGCCTCGCTCAGCCTCGGCGCCGGGACGGGCCTCTCGGCGAAGAAGCGGTCCGTCACCCGCACCGAGCCGACATCGAACGAAGCTCCCCCGGTCCGGTCGATCACCTCCGTGCTCCCCCCGCCGATGTCCACTACGACCCAGTCCTCTCCCTCCAGACCGGCCGTGGCGCCGGCATAGGACAGCGCCGCCTCTTCGGCACCGGCGATCATCTCGGGCTCGACGCCGAGGACGCCGGCCATCTCGGCGACGAACTCAGGCCCATCCGCCGCGTCCCGGCTGGCAGAGGTCGCCACCGCCCGCGCCGCAGCCACGCCCGCCTCCTCCATCAGCCGCCGGTAGCCAGAGAGCACTTCGAGGGTGGCGGACCGTCCGTCGGCGCTGAGCCTTCCCGTCCGGGCCATTCCCTTGCCCAGACCGGTCACGACCGACCGGCGGATCTCCACCCCGACGCCGCTGATCAGCAACCGGACCGAATTGGTTCCGATGTCGACGGCGGCCACCGGTGCGGAGCTCATGGACGGGCCGACCATTCGGGA
>DATFFO010000208.1:0-27337 GCA_035250025.1 Acidimicrobiia bacterium | reverse complement strand
CATCTCCGCGATGATGTCTCCGAGGTCGCCGGCGTCCCGGATGAAGTCCCGAGCGGACATCATCAACCCGTAGGTGTGGTACCAGTCGTCGGTCGTCTCGTCGACCGTGGTGGTCGCGTCTTCCGTCATGTCTATCTCCTGTGCTCTCGGTCAGAGAGGATGACAGTCGATAACTACGGGATTTCGGTCGGTGGTGACCTGGGGAAACGTCCCGCCGCCAGCGTCCAGCCGGTTCGGCTTATGAGTCCGCTGCTCTGACCAGATTGAGCTACGGGCCCCGATGACCCGATTCTACCCGGCGCCGGAGCCGTGCTTTTGGCTCACTTATCCGGCGCGTGGGCGCGCGATATGTGAGCCAAAAGCACGAGGGGGGGTCAGGGGCGCCGGAACTGCGAGGGCACCCGGGCAACGAGGACGTCGCAGGGGGCGTCGGAGGCGACCGCACCGGCGACGGAGCCCAGGAGCGTCATCCGGGTGGCGCCCGAACCGCGGCTGGCCACCGCGATCAGGTCCGCTCCCCGGCGGCGGGCGATCTCGTCGACGGTCTCCTGGGGCGGCCCGTCCACCACCATCGCCCTGACCCGCCCGGGCCAGTTCTCCACGAACTCCTCCATCCGGTCTTCTGCCTCCTCGATTCGCACCGTCCGCGATGCGGAGATCTCTTCGGTGAACAGGCCCGCCCCCACCAGAACATTGTCGAAGCGGGTCGGCAGGGCGAAGAGGGCCGTGACCTCCGCCTCGGGGAAGCGGCGCAGTGTGGCCCCGACCGCGCTCTTGGAAGCCTCCGACATGTCGACGGCGGCAAGAACCTTTTTGTATGGCGAGCGGGGCTGGCGCCGCACGACCAGCACGTCGCTCAAGGCCATCCCGGTGGCAGAGGCGGCGACCGGGCCCAGGCGCCCGGCGTCGACCGACGAACTGCCGACCACGAGAAGGTCGGCGTGCTTGGAGGCCCGGACCAACTCCCAGCCGGGTGAACCCTTCGCCAGTGTGAGGTCGATGGGTACCTCGGTGCGACCTCGCACCCAGTCGAAAACGGCCTTGGCCTCGGCGGACCGGTGGCCGTCGACGAGCCTCACCAGCGAGTCGGGGACCATGGCGTCTGCCATCGTCTCCATGACGTGGAGCAGCTCGAGCGGGGCGGCCGCCACCTCGGCCACCAAGCGGGCCCGGTCGGCTACCCGTCGACCTATCGGTGTCAAGTCGACCCCGGCCACCACGGCCTTCATTGGAAACCCTCCACGGCGTGTCGCACTCTAGGCCGGTGCCTCGGGCTCAGCCGACCGGTCGTCCAGCCCTTCGAACGGGTCGGGCCCGGCCAGCGCTTCGGGCAGGCGCGTCTGGTACGCCTGGCGCCCGATCTTCTCGGCGCCGAGCGACGCCAAATGGGGAGTGAGCCACTGGATGTCCAACAACCTCCCGCCGCGCTCGGCGAGCAGGCTGACGAGGTGGACGAGGGCGACCTTGGATGCGTCGGCGACCCGGTGAAACATCGACTCACCGCAGAACAACCCGCCGATGGCCACTCCGTAGAGCCCTCCCACCAATTCGGCCTCGTGGTCCCAGACTTCGAATGAGTGCACCCATCCGAGCCGGTGGAGGTCGAGGTACGCCTGGGCCATCTCCTCGGTGATCCAGCCGTGCGGCCGGTTCGGATCGGCGCAGCCCTCGATGACGGCTGCGGCGTCGGCGTCGACCGAGACCGTGAACCGACGGCAAGACCTGGCCAGCGAGCGGCTGATCCGCAGACGGGTGAAGGGCAAGACCGCCCGGTCGATCGGCGACCACCAACCGAGGGCGCCATCCTCCAGAGGCATCGGGAACAGACCCCGGCGGTACGCCTCGAGGATGGTTCCCGGAGCAAGATCGGCGCCGACGCCGACGAGATCGTCGAGGGCCCACTCGTCCACCGGCGGGAATTCGAAGGCAGTCGGAGTCGGGTCGATAGGCGGCACGTCGGGAACCTACTCTGATCCTATGGCCACTCACGAAGTCCTGAACCAGGTTGAGGCCATCGTCGATGTCGACCTGTACCAGGCGGACCCGATCCTGGCCGCCCAGGTGGAGGTGGAAGGCGGCGCCATCCACGATCCGCTGCTCCGCGGGTACGGGCGCGATATCGGCACCGCCCGCGCCATTGCCTGGGGGTTCGACGCCAACCGCCACCCACCCACTCTCCGGACCCATGACGCCGCCGGTCACAGGATCGACCAGGTCGACTTCCACCCCTCATGGCACGCCCTCATGGAGCTGTCCGTCTCGCACCGGGTCCACTCCCTCCCCTGGGTCACCGAGGAAGGCGGCTTCGTGGCCCGCTCCGCCCAGATGATGATGATGGCGGGCGTCGAGGCCGGGCATGGCTGCCCGATCTCGATGACGGCGGCGGTGATACCGGCTCTCCGCCATGCCCCCGACATCTCCAAGGAGTGGGAGCCGCTCCTGACCTCCAACGTCTACGACCCTCGCTTCCTCCCTTTGAACGCCAAGGACGGTGCCCTGATGGGAATGGGCATGACAGAAAAGCAAGGCGGCTCGGACGTGAGAGCGAACACCACCCGTGCCGAGCCCGCCGCGGGCGGCGAATACGTGGTGACAGGGCACAAATGGTTCATGTCGGCCCCGATGTCGGACGCCTTCCTGATCCTGGCTCAGGCACCGGTGGGCCTGTCGTGCTTCTTCCTGCCCCGCCACTTGCCCGACGGGTCGGTGAACGAGATCCGCATCGCTCGACTCAAGGACAAGCTGGGCAACCGTTCCAACGCCTCGGCCGAGGTGGAGGTCGAGGGTGCCACCGCCTGGCTCGTCGGCGAGGAAGGACGCGGAATCGCCACCATCATCGAGATGGTCAACGGCACCCGACTCGACTGCGTGTCAGGCTCGGCGGGCCTGATGCGACATGCGGTCATGCAGGCGGCCCACCATTGCAGCCGCCGCCGCGCCTTCGGTTCCTTGCTGATCGACAAGCCCGCCATGCAAATGGTCATCGCCGACCTCGAGACCGAGGCCGAGGCGGCCGCCGTGCTGATGATTCGGTTGGCAGGTGCCTTCGACCGGGCGGGCGACGACGAAACGGAAGCCGCCCTCCGGCGCATCCTGACACCGGTCGCCAAGTACTGGGTCACCAAGCGATGCACGCCTGTGGTCCGCGAGGCTCTCGAATGCCTGGGCGGCAACGGCTACGTCGAGGAGTCACCCCTGCCCCGCCTTTTCAGGGAGTCGCCGCTCAACGCCATCTGGGAAGGGTCGGGCAATGTCATCGCCCTGGACGTGGTCCGCGTGCTCACCCGGGAGACCTCCGCGTTGGAGGCGCTCAAAACGGAGCTCGACCGCGCCCGCGGCGCCGATCCCCACTACGACCGGTACCTGGACGAGACCTGGGCCTTGGTCGCCGCTCCCCTCGACGCCGAGGCGCAGGCCCGCAGGATCACCGAGCGTCTCGCCGTCGCCACCCAGGCCGCCCTCCTGATGGCCCGGGCCGACGACGATGTCGCCGACCTCTTCCTGTCCTCGCGGGTGGGAGGCGACCACGGCGACCTCTTCGGGACCCAGGCGCCCGGACCGGGCAACGCCCGGGTGGCAGCGAAGGCCGTTCCGCGGTGAGATCTGTCGATGCCGTCGTGATCGGCGGCGGCATCGCCGGGGTGTCGACGGCTTACTACCTCTCGGAAACTCACCACGTCGTCCTCATCGAGGCCGAGCCCCATCTGGCTTATCACAGCACGGGACGCTCTGCCGCCCTCTACTTCGAGAACTACGGGGCGGCGCCCAACCGGCCGCTGACAAGGGCGAGCCGCGGCTTCTTCTTCGACCCGCCGCCCGCCATGTCCGCGGAACCGCTGGTCTCGCCTCGGGGGGCGTTGTGGATCGCCGGTCCCGATCAGGAGGCGGCCCTGGTCGAGATCGAAACTCAGGGCCGGGAGACTGGATGCAACCTGATCCGAATCTCCCCGGCAGAGGCGGCGGAGATGGTCTCGGTCATCGTCGCCGACGGCCTCGCCGGCGCCATCCACGAGCCCGACCCGATGGACATGGACGTCGCCGGCATCCACCAGGCGTTCGTCGCCGGCTTCCGCCTGGCCGGCGGCGAGGTCCTGACGTCGGCCCCGGTCACCAGCCTGGATCGCCGCCCGGACGGCGGCTGGGCTGTCGAAGCCGGGAGCCATCGGATCGAAGCCGGGGTCGTCGTGAATGCCGCCGGGGCCTGGGGCGACCGGGTAGCTGCCCTGGCCGGGATCGAGCCGGTACGCCTGACGCCCCTGCGCCGGACAGCGTTCATGGTGGCCGGAGAGCCGTCATGGGCGAAGTGGCCGATGGTCGTGGACGCCGAGCACCGGTTCTACTTCAAACCTGAGAGCAGCCAGTTGCTGTGCTCGCCCGCCGACGAGACACCCACCGACCCCGGCGACGTCCGTCCCGATCCGCTCGACGTGGCGCTCGCCGTCGAGCGGATCAACTCGGCGACCACCTTGGGGATCCGCTCGGTTCGCACGGAGTGGGCCGGACTGCGCACGTTCGCACCGGACCGGGTGATGGTCATCGGTCCCGACGACCAGCATCCCGGTTTCGTGTGGCTCGTCGGACAGGGCGGCACCGGCATCCAGACAGCGCCGGCCGCCGGCCAACTGGTCGCCGCGCTCACCCGTGGTGAGCCGCTGCCGCCGGAGCTGGCTGATGCGGGCGTGGACCCCGAGCGGCTGGCGGTCGGCCGTCTGCGGTAGCGTGCGCTGATGCGCGCCCTGATCTGTTCCACCCTCGACGGCTTCGAAGCTCTCACCGTCGGTGAATTGCCCGATCCCGAGCTGGAACGGGCGACGGCCCGAGTGAGGGTCGAGGCGGCAGGCGTCAACTTCCCCGACCTTCTCGTGACCAGGGGCATGTACCAGGATCAGCCGCCCCTTCCGTTTGCTCCGGGGATGGAGCTGGCGGGAACCGTCACGGAGGTCGGCGACGGGGTCGACGGAGTCCGAGTGGGCGACCGGGTGTTCGGGTACGTCTCCCACGGTGCCTACGCCGAACAAGCGGTGTTGGAGGCCGACGCCCTGTATCCCATCCCTGAGGGCATGCCCTTCGAGATGGCAGCCGGGTTGCCGATCGCCTACGGCACCAGCTATCACGCCCTCGTCGACCGGGGGGAGCTGCGGAACGGGGAGACCCTCCTGGTTCTAGGGGCCGCCGGCGGGGTGGGCATGGCCGCCGTGCAGATCGGTGCCGCCCTGGGCGGGCGAGTGATCGCGGCCGTGTCGTCAGGGCCGAAGGCCGAGGCCGCCGCCGGCGCCGGGGCCGCCGAGGTGTTGCGATACGACGAGGAGGGGCTGCGCGACGGGCTCAAGCGCTTGGCACCGGCCGGTGTCGACGTGGTGTATGACCCCGTCGGCGGCGACATGACCGAGTCCGCCTTCCGGTCCCTCGCCTGGAGAGGACGCCACCTCGTGATTGGATTCGCCGGTGGGTCGATCCCATCCTTGCCCGTCAACCTGACCCTGCTCAAGGGCGCCTCCCTCGTCGGAGTCTTCTGGGGGCGGTTCGCAAGCACCGAGCCCGCCGCCAACCGGGCCAATTTCGCCACCCTCTCGAAGATGTGGGAGGACGGGCGCATCGCGCCTTCGGTGTCGGAGAGCTATCGGCTCGATGAGGCAGTCGAAGCCCTACGGCGACTGGACGGCCGGCAGGCCATCGGCAAGCTGATCGTGCGCCCCTGAAGCTACCGGCGGCGGCCGCGGCGGCGCCCGGCCCGGCGGGAGAGCTCGGCGACCGACTTCGTCTTGAACTCGACGGTCCCGGGCTGGAACGACGCCAGGTCGGTGAGCCGGGGATCGTTGGAGTACATCTTCACGATCTCGGTGTTGAGACCGGCCGAGCGCTGGAGCCGCTCGACGTCGGCGATCTCATCCCATTCCACCAGCGTGACCACGAGGCCCTCCTCGCCGGCCCGGGCGGTGCGGCCGGAGCGATGGACGAAGGTCTTGAAGTCGTCGGGCGGGTCGTAGTGGATGACCACATCGACGTCGTCGATGTGCAGGCCGCGGGCGGCGACGTTCGTCGCCACCAGCGCCTGGACCTTGCCGCCGGCGAAGCGCTCGAGGCTGCGCTCCCGGATCTGCTGGTGGAGGTCGCCGTGGGTCTTGGCCACGCTGATCCCCTCGTCGGCGAGTTCGGCGGCGACCCGGTCGGCAGCCCGCTTGGTCTGGACGAACACCAGGCTGCGCTTGGCGCCGTTGATGATCGCGGCGGCCACCTTGGCCTTGTCCATGTGGTGTACGCCGATGAAGCGGTGCTCCTGGGTGTCGACCAGATCGCCCTGCGATTCGACGGTGTGGACTGCCGGGTCCGCCATGTATTCGCGGCCCAGTGTCCGCACCTGCCCATCGAGGGTGGCCGAGAACAACATGGTCTGGTGACCGCGGGGGATGGCCCGCATCACATCGTGGACCTGGGGAAGAAAGCCCATGTCGGCCATTTGGTCGGCCTCGTCGATCACGACGTGGCGGATCCCGCTCAGGTGGACGATGCCGCGCCGATAGATGTCGAGGAGGCGGCCGGGGGTGGCGACGACGATGTCGGCTCCCGCCTTCACCGCCGAGATCTGCGGCTTCATCGGAACGCCGCCGTAGACGGCAACCATCTTGAGGCCGCGGACGCTCGCCACCGGCTCGATGGCCTCCGTGACCTGGGCCGCCAGCTCACGGGTCGGAACCAGGACGAGGACCCGGGGATCAGGGTGGGAACCCCGGTCGAGACGGGCCACGATCGGCAGCCCGAAGGCGAGCGTCTTACCCGAACCGGTCTCGGCCCGGCCGCAGAGGTCACGCCCGGCCAATCCGTCAGGGATGGATCGACTCTGGATGGGGGTGGGAACGGTTATCCCGGCCTCAGCCAGGACGCCGACAATATCGGCGGGCAGCCCGAGGCCACCAAACGTGGACCCGGGCTGCTCGCTGTTGTCGGAGACAGCGTCACTCACGGGACGTGCCTCTGTGATCGATGATTCAGTAACGCCGGTCACCGCCGTCGCGGCCGCCCCGGCGGGGGCCACCGCCGCCACCACCACCGGGGGTGCGGGGGCGAGCTTCGTTGACAGTCAGGCGCCGTCCATCGACATCCTTGCCGTTGAGCTCATCTATGGCCTTGCGGCCGTCTTCATCGGCCATCTCGACGAATCCGAATCCACGCGAGCGGCCGGTGTCGCGGTCGGAGATGACGGAAGCCGACTGAACGGCACCGTACGAACTGAACAAGGACTCGAGGGAGCTCGAGTCGTAGCTGAAGGGCAAGTTGCCCACGTAGATATTGATGAGTGCTCCTCAATCGACATTGGTGCCGGATGGCACCGACTGGATCGGGGGGCCGAACGGCGCTCCCGAACCGGCTTCGGACGCCGGCTTTCCCCATAGGTTAGCCGAAAAGACGCCCCTGGCGTAACATAAGGCAGTCTTTCGCCGTTCATTTCGGCCGTCCCCCCAGGTACTCGTGTCCACTGTTGCCCCCGTCGACGTCCTCGCCCAAACCGAGCGACGCCGCACGTTCGCCATCATCTCCCATCCCGACGCCGGGAAGACGACGCTCACCGAGAAGCTGCTGCTGTACGCAGGAGCAATCGAGGAAGCCGGCGCCGTCAAAGCCCGCGCCGGTCGCCAGCGCGACGTCACTTCCGACTGGATGGAGCTGGAGCGGCAACGCGGCATCTCGATCACCTCGACCGTGCTCCAGTTCGAGTATCGGGGCCACGTCCTCAACCTCCTCGACACGCCGGGGCACCGCGACTTCTCCGAAGACACGTACCGGGTCCTGTCCGCCGTCGACGCCGCCGTGATCGTGCTCGACGCCGCCAAGGGCATCGAGCCGCAGACGCTGAAGCTGTTCCAGGTCGCCCGGGCGCGGGGCATCCCGCTCCTCACGTTCGTCAACAAGTGCGACCGCCCCTCCATCGGCGGCCTCGAGCTCGTCGACGACCTGGAGCGCCAGCTCGGCATCTCGGCGACTCCGGTGACCTGGCCGGTCGGGATGGGTACCGACTTCCAGGGAGTGGTCGACCGGCGGAGCGGGGCGATCTGGCGCTACGAGCGGACCTCCCACGGCGCCAGGCGCAGCGCCGAGGCCGAGGACGCCGACAGTTCGCTCGCCGCCTACGGTGCGACCGGGGAGGCAGCCGCGGGCGAACTTGATCTGCTGGAGGCCGTCGGCGCCGATCACTCCCAGAAGAGGTTCCTCGCCGGGGAGACAACGCCGATGTTCTTCGGTTCGGCGCTGTGGAACTTCGGGGTACGGCTGCTCCTCGACGCCCTCGTCGACCTTGCCCCCGCCCCAGGACCGCTGACCGACCGGGCGGGGGAACCCCATCCGATCACCTCGTCCTTCTCTGGTTTCGTCTTCAAGGTCCAGGCCAACCTCGATCCCCGTCACCGCGACCGCATCGCCTACGTTCGGGTAGCTTCAGGTGAATTCGAGCGGGGCATGCAAGTGACCAACGCCCGCACCGGTCGCACCTTCTCGACCAAGTACGCCCATCAAGTGTTCGGGCGCGAACGTGACACCGTCGACAGGGCCTACCCGGGTGACGTCATCGGGTTGGTAAATGCGGGCGATCTGCACATCGGCGACACGGTGACCACCGGGGGTTCGTTCCGGTTCCCCCCGATTCCGACCTTCGCACCCGAGCACTTCCGGGTGGGGCGGAACATGGACACCGGCCGCTACAAGCAGTTTCGTCGTGGCATCACCCAGCTCGACGAGGAGGGCGTGGTCCAGGTGCTTCGTCATCCCGCCCGAGGGGAGCAGGAGCCGATTCTGGCGGCCGTCGGCCCGATGCAGTACGACGTCGCCGTGTACCGACTGGAAAACGAGTTCGGCGCCTCGGTCGAGCTGACGCCGACGCCCTATGTGCTGGCGCGGCGCACCGACCGCGAGGGGGCCGAACGGCTGCGGGGGCGGCGCAACGTCGAGGTCGTCAGCCGCGCCGATGGCACGCTACTGGCGCTTTTCACGAGTCCGTACCACCTGGAAGCAGCGTTGCGCGATCTCGAGGGCATCACGCTGGAGGCGATCGTCAAGACGTGAGGAGCGGCCCTGCCCGGACTCCTTCCGCGTGGTGTCCCCGCGGCGGGCCGCCGCCCGTGTCAGGTCGGGTCCTCGTCGATCCACCACTCCGTGAAGTCGCGGCACAGGCCGTTGTCGGGGTGCCATTGGATCACGAACAGGTTGCGGTAGCTGGCGGGAGGGTCGAGATAGGTGGTGCGTCCGGTCACGACGGCGATGTCGTCAGTCTCGACCAGCGGCTGCCAATCGAATTCCCAGTTGCCGGGGGTGTCGTCGATCGCCTGCCACCCGGCGACGATGGCGTCGACGCCGTGCCACGGGCCATCGGCGGTCTGGGTGTCGTAAACGGCCTCGGGATCGAAGAGGCCGGCGATGTCATCGGCGTCGTTCGAGTCCCAGGCCGCCACATAGCGGTCCATCCACCATTCCAGATGTTCGCTCATGCCCGTGACCGTAGCCGGGCGCCGACTTCACGACCCGTCGGCGTCCTCACCGGAAAGTCACACCTTCTCCTCTGCGGCGGGAACTCGAGGATCCTCGTCGTAAAGACGTCGGGGCCCAGGGTCACAGGTCCCCTGGTCGAGGGACTTCCTGCCCTGGCTGTCCTATGGTCAGCGAAGCAGACTCGGGAATGAAGAACGGAGCATCGATGACAATTGCTGAACTGATCTCGGGCCCTCCGAGGGGTTGCGCCCCCGACACGGCGGTCGTAGAGGCGGCTGAGATGATGGTCAACGAAGCCGTCGGCTCGCTGGCGATCATGGATGGCCTGCGCATCGTCGGGATCGTCACTGATCGGGACATCGTCGGTGCCGTTGCCCACGGAGACGTCAGCAAGTTGACAGCGGGCGACATCATGACCGCCGAACCCGACACCATCGAGGTCGACACCGGCATCGAGGACGCCATGGATTGGCTCAACGCCACCGGTTATCGCCACCTCCCCGTCACCGACGACGGCCGTTTGGTGGGCATCATCAGCGTCAAGGACCTTCTCTGGGCCGTGACCGGCCGCTGACGTGTTCGTCGAGTATTCGACAGAAGTGGCGGTCCCGGCGTCTCGATTGAGCCGACTGTTCCTCGCCAACCTGGCCGAGATGGAAGGTTTCGGCACCGCCGCCTACCGGCGGGGTGAGGAACTCCACAGCCGGGTCGGGCCCGGCGGCCCGCTGGCCAAGGACGTCGTAGTCGCCCTCGGTTCCCCCCACATGACTCGAGCCGGGATGGCGGTGCCGGTGACGTGGCGAGCGACCGGCGCCCAGGCGCTCTTCCCTCGCCTCGAGGGCGATCTGGTGGTCGAGGGCTCGGGACCGGAACGGTCCAGCCTCCACCTCCGCGCCTCCTACCGGCCTCCGCTCGGCTCCGTCGGCGATCTCGTCGATCGCCTCCTCCTCGCCCGGCTGGCTCGCTCGACCGTCGCCGACTGGGTCGACCGGATGGCCGAGTGGGCCGTCGAGGCCGACAGCCGCCAGACGCTTCCCTGACTCGGCCGTACGCCACCCCCGGCGAGCCCAGGGTTCCCCATTGCGGTTTCCGCGGTCCCTGGCCCGCGGGTCACCAAGTCGGCTGCTGCTCCTCGGATTCCACCTGGGTCGCGATCCGCTCTAGTGGCAGGACCACCTCGACCACCGTCCCCACACCGATCACCGACCGCAGGCTCACATCGCCACCGAGTCGCCGCGCCCTCGCCTCCAGGTTGCCGAGACCCATCCCGCGAACGACGTTGTCCGGGTCGAAGCCGCTTCCCTGGTCGGTCACGGAGATCAACAGGCGGTCGGACAGGGCCTCCACCGCCACGTCGACGACGGTCGTCCCCGAGTGGCGGAGGGCGTTGGAAAGGGCCTCCCCGACCAGCGGGATCACCTCGGCGCCGAGGTCCGGTCCCAGCTCGAGCTCGGGGGGATGGACGGCGACCAGTACGACGGCCTCATGGGGCCTGGCGAGCTGGGCGGTGTGGGCGCGCAGTTGCTCCTCGAACCGGGACCGCTCGCCACTCCGATTGAGCCCGGCCACGACCCGGCGCAAGGCATCGATGGTGGAGTCAATCCGGTCGACGAGCCCGTTGAGCGACCCTGCCAGCGCCGGGTCGGTGGCGGCAACGGCCAAACCTTGGAGCTCGAGGCCGGTGGCGAACAGGTCCTGGATGATCGAGTCGTGGAGGTCGCGTCCAATCCGCTCGCGGTCCTCCAGGATGGCGAGCTGGGCGAGACGGGAACGGAGCCGGGCCGACTCCACGGCCGCCCCGGCGATGGCTGCCAGAGCACCGACCATGGCCTCATCTTCGGCTGTGAAGCCGCCCTCCTTCTCGGTCAGGTACAGGTTGCCAAACGCCCTCTCGGAGGTCCCGACCGGGACGCCGAGGAAGTTCTCCATCGAAGGGTGATGTTCGGGAAACCCCACCGAGTCGGGATGGTCGCTGATCCGGTCCAGCCGGATCGTCTCCCGGTTGCGGATGAGAGTGCCGAGCACCCCGCGCCCCTCCGGGAGGTGACCGATCATCCGCACGGTCTCGTCGTCGATGCCGCGCTGGACGAACTCGACGAGCGTCTTGTGCTCGCCGATCACCCCAAGCGCGGCGTACTTCGCCCCCGTACCGGCCCGGGCTGTCTCGACAAGCCGGCCGAGCAGGTTCTCGAGTTGGGCGGTGCCGACCACGGCAGCAGCCGCCTCCGTGAGTGCCTTCACCCGGTCGGCAGTCGGTTCGCTGGGCACACGGCGAGGGTACCGGCATGTCCTCGACGGCCGGTACCCTGGCACCGTGTCGATTCGTGTTCTGATCGTCGACGATCACGAGGTCGTCCGTCGGGGACTTGCCACCCTCCTCGCTGCCAGCCCGGATATCGTCGTCGTCGGCGAGGCGGGCTCGGCCGACGAGGCTGTCAAGCGGGCCGGGCTCGACTCCCCCGATGTCGTGGTGATGGATGTCCGCATGCCCGAGCGGTCCGGTATCGAGGCGTGCCGGGACATCCTGGCGGCATTCCCGTCAATCCAGGTGCTCATGCTCACCTCGTACGCGGACGAGGAGGCCTTGATGGCGTCGATCATGGCCGGGGCCTCGGGTTACGTGCTCAAACGGGTCAAGGGGACCGAGCTCGTGGAGCACATCCGCCGCGTCGCCGCCGGTGAGTCCCTCCTCGACCAGGAAATGGTCGAACGACTCTTCGACCGGCTCCGCCATGGGTCCCGGGAGGATCCCAGGCTGGCCGAGCTCACGGACCAGGAGCGCGCCATCGTCGGTCATATCGCCGAGGGTCTGACCAACCGCCAGATCGCCGAGGCCATGTTCCTGGCCGAGAAGACCGTCAAGAACTACGTGTCGACGGTGCTGGCCAAGATGGGGATGAGCAACCGGAGCGAGGCGGCTGCCTATGTCGCCCGCCTCGAGGCCGGACACGAGGATCCCGAAGAGTGGTGAGCGGGGGCTCCCCTCATGGTCCGCCGGACATCTTCCCGCTGAAGAGCACTTAGTCTGGCGCCATGGACGAGCTGACTCCCGCCGAATGTCGTCGGATCCTGTCTGCTGCCCAGGTAGGGCACATGGCGGTGATCTCGGATGGCGAGCCGTACGTGTCGCCGATCTCCTACGTCTACATGGACGACGCCATCTGGGTCAGGACCGGACCCGGGCGCCGGGTAGATGCCATAGGTGAGCATCCTCGCGTGTGCGTCGAGGTGAGCGAGTTCGACGACGAGACGGGTCACTGGGAGTCGATGATCATTTGGGGAGAGGCCCGCATCTGCCAGGACGACCGGACGGCGCAGCGGGTGATCATGGCGATCCTCAACAAGTACCGCGACTCGATGGGCTCGCCCCTTTCGCCGGGCGGCGGCGCCCCCATGGAACCGGAGGTGATCGTCGAGATCCCGGTGGAGGTGGGCACCGGTCGCACCTCCGGCAGTTACTTCAGCGTGCGAACCCGCCCCGGACGGCTCTGAACCCCGTCCGGCCCCGGGCGAGCAGCTGGTGCATGTAGGGACGGACCTCGTCGATCGTCTTCTGGGCACCGTCGATCACAACCCTCGCCCGGTCACCGGCGGCCACGACAGGGATGCCCACCTGGGTGGCGAGCTCTGCGGCAACCGCCTCACTCGCCATTTGGCGCCCCACGAGCTGGACTCCCAGGTCGGCGATGTCGAGTTCGAAGTCGGGGTCGATCGTGACCAGTAGCGAGAGGATCGCCTCCGCCGTCGTCTCGATCCCGACAGTCAGCGGCGGTGTGTGGCGGGCGGCCACCACGGTACCGTCGGCGACCACGGCGACCTCGGTGGTATCCCGCTCTGAGTCGACCACCATGTAGGCACCGCCCGAACTCACGTCTACGCCGAGTCCGGCCAGGGCGGCCAGAGGGCGCTCGACGACGAGGGAACGCGCTCCAACCTCCTCGCCGAGTGACCGCCAGCTGGCCGCGAGTGGGGGCCCCGCCAGGGCGGGCACGACAACCATGAGCTGGGTGTTGCGCCGTCCCCGTCCTGCCGTCTCGACCAACCAGCGCAGGTAGGCCCGGCCCAGCGCCCGGTCAAGGATGGTGGTGGAGGTGAAGGGAATTCTGAGGCTGAGACCCGAACCCCGGCGAGCCGCCAGAAGCACGGCGCGGGATCCGAATGCGCACGGTCGGTCGTTGCCTTCGATCGCAACGGCCACCGGCTCCGTGACGAGTTTGGTGCCTGACGTCCAGGCGGCCTCCGACGCGGGGTCGAGCGCCACGCTCCTCGGTGACGACCACCAGGTCATTGCCTAGCCGGCTCCGCCCGCGCAGCGGGCACAGAGGTCTGCGTGCGGGACCGCGTCGAGACGCTCTTCCGAAATCGGGGCGCGGCAAGCCTGGCACAAGCCGTAGGCTCCCGCTTCGAGTCGCTCCAGGGCCGCTTCGATCAACTCGAGCGTCGCCTCGCTACGCCGCGCCATCGCCAGGGCGATGTCGTCAGATTCGAGGTCGTCCACTCCCAGGCGCGAGAGGTGGAAATCCCGCGTCTCCTCGAGGCGGCGGCTGAACTCGGCCAGGGCCGACGCCGACAGAGTATCCGTCCGAGGCGCGGGCATGGTCATGATGCATCAACTCCAATTGCGGTGAACCAGGATGTGCTCCTGCTTCGGTTGAACTTCACACTGTTTCGCACAGGCAGGCAAGCGTCTATTAGCATTGCTAAAGCATGGCCGATGACAGATACAGCAGCGGTTCCGCCGCCATCGACGACCTCATGGATGGTCTCGCCGCCGGCGACAACGTCGTGTGGGTGGGCGATGATCCCGGCGCCCACGGTCTGATCGAGCATTTGTTTCTGGCCGCCGACGAGGGGCCCCGCGCCCTGATCCTCCTCGACGACGACCCGAGCGCCCTCACTCCGCCCCTGCCGCCGGGAGTCGCGTTGATCGACGGTCGGCCCGGCATGGAGCACGCCGACCCGATGACCCTGGAGCGGTCGATCGTCGAACTCGGGCGCCAGAAGCACGCCCGGATGGTGATCCGCGACCTCGATGTGCTGGTGCGGCGTCTCGGCGAGGAGCGTGCCCTCGGATTCTTCACCCGGACCTGCCCCCGGCTTTTCGACCTCGGCGCCCTTGCCTACTGGCGGGCGAGTCGTAGCGGGTCGGGCCGGATCCTCGACGCCGTCCAGCGCGTCACCCAATGTCTACTCGACCACACCGGAGGACGCCTGCGTGTCCTCAAGGCCGAGAGTCGCCCCGGAGTGGGAGGGCGCATCCTCGATCTGAGCGTGGACGGCGGCGCTATCCGGCTGGAGCCGGTGAAGGCCCTCAGCCGACTGGCCGACGGATTGCGTCGCATCCGCACCGAACGGGGCATGACGCAGACCGAGATGGCACGACTGGCCGGGGTCTCACCCAGTGCGATCTCTCAGGCTGAGGCGGGGCATCGGGGGCTGGCTCTGGAGACCCTCGTGACCTTGTCCGAAGCGCTGGGGACCTCCCTGGACGACATGCTCGCCCGCCGTCCCGAGGAAGGGTATGTGCTGGCCCGTCGAGACCGGATCCCGCCCCGACGGGGGATTGTCTCCTTGCTCGACGATCCCGGCGCCGGACTGCGGGCGCACCTGATCACCCTCGGCCCCGGCGAGGGAGGAGGGCCACCCGTGGTCCACAAAGGAGCCGAGTTGATCATGGTCAGCGCCGGGCTGGTGCAGATCGAGTTGAACGCCGAGGCGCCCGTGATGCGCGCCGGTGATGCCCTGCTGGTGACGAGGGACGCCATCCACGGTTGGCAAAACCTGCTCCCCGAGCCGGCGAGGCTCTTCTGGATCGTGCGCGACTAGAGGCCACGGTGCGGAACCCTGGGTTCGCCACCACGGATTCCGTGGTCGCTGGCCCACAGAACCCTCCCGGCTCCCGGCGGCGCTGAACCCCGGGCTCCCCACCGCGATTTCCGCCGTCGCTGGCCCACAGAACACCGAGGCCCGTCACCCGCCGACCACCTCGCGGTGGCGCCTACTACCGTCGTCGGCCTCATGGAGATACTGGTCGGTGACGTCGCGGTCGAGGCGCGGGAGGGCGAGGACGTCCTCACCGCGCTGGCTCGCTCGGGACAGCTCCCGGCGGGCTGCCTGTGCATGTCAGGTGACTGTCCCAACTGCCTGGCGGTGATCGACGGCGTG
The DNA here is from genome assembly GCA_035250025.1 of Acidimicrobiia bacterium. Lineage (GTDB taxonomy): Bacteria > Actinomycetota > Acidimicrobiia > Spongiisociales > ZC4RG35 > DATFFO01. The sequence continues at coordinate 11,695 of DATFFO010000208.1, read as the reverse complement.
AGCCACGTCCGCATGTGCCGGACCACCGTCCGGACCGGGATGACGGTCCTCCCCTTCCCTGTTGCCGAGCCACCCCCGATACCGGAGGGAACCACGACGGCGGGCTCCCGCCGTCGCTTCGTCCACACCGAGATGGTGGTCATCGGAGGAGGAAGAAACGGCCGGGCGGAGGCCGAGAGGCTGCGGAGCCTCGGGCGCAGCGTGATCGTGGTCGACGACGAGGCGGGCGACGAGGCTCTCGGCCTCTATGCCGGTCCCGAGGTCGTCGCCCGCATCGACGGCGAGGTGGTTCGCCTGCATGCGGACGAGGTGGTGGTCGCGACGGGGAGAGCCGCCATCCATCCCGTGGTCCCGGGCAGCGACCTGGCCGGGATCCTCGTCCCGCATGCCGCCGCCCGGATGGCCGCGGCCGGAGTCGTTATGGACCGCGTCGTGGGTGTCGGGTCTCTCCCCGAAGGCGTGGAAGGCACCCTTGTCGAAGGCCAGCTCCTCCGTTTCGAGGGAGACGGGCACGTTCGAGCCGTCGTCGTCGAGGGAGACGACGGGATCGAGCATCGCCTCGAATGCGACTGGGTGGTCGTCGATCTCGGCTCCTACCCCCGCGACACGCTGGCTCGGATGCTCGACGACCCCCGCGTCCGGCTGGTGGGCGGAGCCGCCGACGAGCCCGAAATTCCCGCCTGCCCTGCCTCCGGTGAGGTCTGCCCGTGCTCCGGAGTCACGGTCGACGACCTCGACTCCGTCTGGGCCCGCGGGTTCCACGAGTTGGAGCTGATCAAGCGGGCGACACTGGCAGGAACCGGCACCTGTCAGGGCGGCGTCTGCACCCCCTACCTGCGCTCCTTCGTGGCCGACCGCGGTGAGATGCTCCAGCCCACGTTCACCGCCCGGCCTCCCGCCCGCCAGTTGACCATGGGCGAGGCGGCCGCCGGCCACCGCATGCCCGTGATCCATCGCACGGCGCTCGACGCCGTCCATCGCGCCCTCGGGGCACGCATGGACCGCATGGGGGGATGGTGGCGGCCCTGGCGTTACGAATCCCTGGAACCCGACGCCGAATACTGGGCGGTGCGTCAGGCGGTGTCCTTGGGTGACGTCAGCACCCTGGGAAAAGTCCTCGTCCGGGGACCCGATGTGGTCGAGTTCCTCGAAGGGATCTATCCCTGCCGGGTGGCGGACATCCGGGCCGGTCGTTCCCGCTACGCCCTCGTGCTCGCCGAGTCGGGGGGCCTTCTCGACGACGGTCTCATCTCCCGCATCGACGACACGACCTTCGCCCTCACCTTCACCTCCGGGGGCGCATCGGTGGCAGAGGCATGGCTGCGGGACTGGGCCCACGGGTTCGACTCCGACGTCCGCATCATGGACCGCACCCACTCGCTGTCCGCCATCAATGTCACCGGGCCGAGCGCCACCGAGCTCTTGCAGCGGGCGGGGCTCGACCGGGAGATCCGCTTCATGAGTCACGAGCGGGCGCCGGTGGCGGGCATCGACTGCCGGATCTTCCGTCTCAGCTTCACCGGTGAGGTCTCATACGAATTGCACCACCCGGTCTCGGGGTCCGAGCACCTCTGGTCGGAGCTCACCCGGCTCGGCCAGGACCTCGGGATCCAGCCCCACGGCCTCGAAACGCTCCAGCGGCTCCGCCTGGAGAAAGGTCACATCATCATCGGGATGGACACCGAGCCCGACAGCACGCCCCGCCGGCTGGGGATGGAATGGGCGGTCAAGATGGACAAGGGAGAGTTCGTGGGGCGGCCGGCGCTGGAGCGGACCGGGCGTCTGCCCCTCGACCGCCTCCTCGTGGGGCTGACGATGCCCGGCGCTGCCCCCACGGATGGGTCCTCGATCTGGATCGACGGCGTGATTGGCGGCTACGTCACCTCCGGTACCTGGTCGCCCGCCCTGGATAAGTCGGTAATGCTGGCCTGGGTGCCGGTCACCAACGGCGCTCCTCCGCCGGAAGTCTCGATCGACGGCGAGACGGCGAGCCTGGCTTCGCTGCCCTTCTACGACCCCGAGGGTGCCCGTGCCCGCGCCTGAGAGGCTCGACGCCAAGCGAATCGTGGCCTCCGAAGCCGCCCTCGCCGGCGCCGGCTGGGACTCCGAGACGATCGTCATGCGGATCGCCCCCGACGAGGCACTCGTGCTCGGCCCAATGCCTGACTCGTTCCTGGACCCCCATGCGATCGTCGAAGACGAGGAGGGCTTCGTTGGCGCCCGCCTCACCCGTCGGGAGCTGGACTCGTGGATGGAGCGCGAGTCGGAGTGGCGCCTCCCCCCTGACACTGACAGCTTCACGCAGGGCATGGTCGCCGGCCTCCCCGTCAAGGTCTGGGTCGCCGGTGAGCACGGCATGGTCGTCACCCGGGTCTCGCTAGCGGCCGAACTGGAGGCAAGGCTGTGAACGAGTTCCTGGAACGAGGCGTCCGCCTCACCTGGCACGAACCCAAGCCCCGGTATGACGTCGTCATCATCGGGGGTGGAGGCCATGGCCTCTCCACGGCCTTTCACCTCGCCCGTCGCCACGGCATCACGAATGTCGCCGTGCTCGAACGGGGCTACATCGGATCGGGCAACAGCGGCCGCAACACAACCGTCATCCGTGCCAACTACGGCATCCCCGAATCGGTCCGCTTCTATCAGCACAGCCTCGAGCTGTACCAGCGACTGGAAGAAGAGACCGGACGCTGGATCATGCATGCCGAAAAGGGCCTGCTGTGGCTGATCCACTCCGAGGCCGGGGTCAGGGGCGAGAAGCGGCGTGCTCTTGTCAACACGGCCGCCGGAGCGGAAACGGTGTTCCTCACACCCGAGGAGATCAAGGCCGTCGTCCCCGAGGTCGACCTCAGCGGCGGAGGTAACGGCTACCCGGTCATGGGCGCCTCGTACCATCTGAGAGCGGCCACCGCCCGCCACGACCGCGTCGTGTGGGCGCTCGCCGAGGGCGCCATGGACGCCGGGGTCGTCGTCCAGCAACGCACCACGGTCACCGGAATCGAGCTCTCCGGGGATCGCGTCACCGGAGTCCACACCGACCGGGGGTTCATCGGGGCGGGCATGGTGGTCAGCGCGGTCGGAGGCCACGTGACGACCATCGCCGACATGGTCGGCCTGCGCATGCCCATCATCAGCCACCCGCTGCAGGCCTACGTCACCAACCACTACCAGCAGTCGTTCCCCCACATCGTCGGTTCTGTGGAACTCCCCTTCTACGTCAGCCAGACCGCCCGCGGGGAGATGCTCATCGGGGCCGAATACGAGCGCGCCCCCAGCTACTCGTACCGGTCGACATTCGATTTGTTGGCGGGCTGTTCCGCCAAGGCCCTGGCCTATCTGCCGTTCCTCACCGACATGCGCATCCTGCGCCAGTGGGCGGGCGTGTGCGACATCTCACCGGACGCCTCTCCCATAATGGGCAAGACCCCGGTCGACGGATTCCTCGTCAGCACCGGGTGGGGCACCTGGGGCTTCAAAGCAATACCGGCGGGCGGCGAGCAGATGGCTCAGTTGATCGCCACCGGAGAGACACCGGAGCTCATCGCCCCGTTCTCGTACGACCGCTTCGCCCACGACCGGATCATGGCCGACGCCGGCTCGGCCGGGACCCACTGACAATGGCACTCTCCATCCCCTGCCGACACTGCGGTCCTCGCCCGGTCGAGGAGTTCATGTACGGAGAAGTTCTCACGGTCCCTGACTCGATCGGCGACCCGGACGCCCGCGACGTGGACCGGGTGTTCATGCGCGCCAACCCCAACGGCCCCGCCCCCGAAGCCTGGTTTCACACGTTCGGCTGCCGCCGCTGGTCGTATCTCACCCGGGACCGCTCAACCGACGACTGGGTGTGAGGCCGAGTTTCACCTCGCGTTGAGCGGGGAAACAGCCGCCATGGCCGCCAATCAGTCCGATGAACGCGCCGCCGATTCGACCGCACCGCCGGACGGTGGCGACCCGACCAGACTCGACGCTGTCTTTCGCTGGACTCTCGTGGCCATGGCGACGCTCGCCATGGGAGCGGGGCTCCTGGGGCTACTCGGTGTGCGTGAGGCCGAGGCATCAGTAAACGACGGCGGCTACGAGCTCTCGGTGAGATATGCCGCCGTCTCCCGGCCGGGCCTGGCTACGCCTTTCGATGTGACGGTGAGCCGCGACCAGGCCCTTCCCGAGCAGATAGGCATCCAGGTGAGCTCGGAGTATCTGGCGGCGTTCGACGAGAACGGGCTCGATCCTCAACCGTCGGAGTCTTTCAGCGATGGCGAGATAGAGACATGGCTCTTCGAAATCCCGGCGGGAGAACAGCGAGTGACGGTGTCCTTCGATGCCCGTCTCGAGCCGTCCGTCCAATGGGCGAGAAATGCCACGGTCACCCTGGTGATCGACGGCGAGGCGGTGACGGGAGTCGACATCCGAACGTGGGTCATGCCGTGACAAAGGAGTCGACATGGAGATAGTGGTCCGCGCCACGGTCATCTACTGGTTCCTCTTCCTCGTGGTGAGAGGAGCGGGCAAGCGGTCGCTGGCCGAGCTGACCCCACTGGACATGCTCATCATCGTGATCCTGGGCGACATCGTCCAGCAGGGAGTCACCCAGGAGGACATGTCGGTTACGGGAGCGATCATGGCGGTGCTCACTTTCGTGGCGTGGACCCTCGTCGCAGACTGGTTGGAGCGCCGTTCGAAGACGGCTCGCTCGATCCTGGCGGGTGAACCGGTGATCATCCTCCGCAAAGGCCGCATCGACGTGGAGCGGCTCCGCGACGAGAAGCTGACAGAGGACGACCTCATCGCCGCGGCCCGCGAGCAGGGGTTCGCCCGGCTTTCCGAGATCTCCCTCGGCGTCTTGGAGGACGACGGCGCGTTCTCATTCCTTCCGGTCAGAGATGGAAGAAGCTGACCCGGAGCGACACACCACCTAGACCCTCGCCTCCGCCTCGATATGAGTCACCGGCACGGTGAGCTCGCGCGTCAGGCGGCTCACGACATCCATCTTGACCCAGCGCGATGCGCCCGATGGGAGGGTGGATATGAGGATATGGTCCCAGTCCTGCCGGTTGAAAGCGTCGGTGACGGCGTAGACCGGGTTGGCATCTCCCACCGTCACCTCGACTAGCTCCACCCCCTGGGCAGCGAGCTGCTTGCGGGCCCGCTCCCCGGCCTCCGCCGCCACCGTCGTCGACTCCCCCTGAGTCCACCGGCCGAGATGGGCGACATGAGTGGCGGGAACCACCAACCCGAATTCGGCGTCGGCATCGTTCCTGCGGATGTCGGCCACGGTCTCGAGCAGCTGGGGACTGTCTGCCGTTTGATGGGCCACGATTAGATATCGGGTCATCCTCGCTCCTGGATCCGAGCCTACCCCCGTCGTGGGCTTGGAGCAGCTCGATGCGATTGCCGAACGGGTCCTCCACATAGATACGGTCGTATCCCGGCAACGGTTCGTCGGACCTCACATCCACGCCTGCTTCCAGCAGGCGGCGGAGTGCGAGAGCGAAGCGGAGGAGGTTGCAGAACCGGTTCACGGTCCTCGGTTTGATTACCGATTACCCACGGGCCTCCTCCCGCTTCGCTTCGCTCAGGGGGACAACGCCCCTGGGGACAGGTCGAGGCGTCGCAGGAATTGGGCGTTGATGGCTACCACCACGGTGGAGATGCTCATCAGGAGGGCGGCTGCTGCCGGAGGCATCACGATTCCGGCCCATGCCAGGGCGCCGGCCGCAAGAGGGATGGCGACCACGTTGTAACCGGTGGCCCAGGCCAGGTTCTGGACCATCTTGCGGTAGCCGGCCTGTGACAGCTTCCGGACGGCGACCACGCCCCGGGGGTCGTCGGAGGCGAGGACGATCCCGGCGGATTCGATGGCTACGTCGGTTCCCGCGCCGATGGCTATCCCCACGTCGGCTTGGGCAAGGGCGGGGGCGTCGTTGACACCGTCACCGACCATCGCCACCCGGATGCCCTGTTCCTGGAGTTCGGCGACTTTGGAGTGCTTGTCCTCGGGGAGGACTTCCGCCAGGACCTGGTCGATGTCGAGCTCGGCGCCGACGGCATTGGCAACCTGGTGGGCGTCGCCGGTGATCATCGCCACTTCGACTCCGAGGCGGTGGAGCTCATCAATGGCTTCCTTCGACTCGGGACGAATTTCGTCTTCCATCGACAGGGCTCCGGTGACCCGGTCGTCTTCGATCAGGTAGAGGATGGCTGCGCCCCTCTCCCTCCAGCCTCCTGTCGCTGCCTCCACCTCGTTCGGCACCAGCAGGTCCCGTTCTTTCAGAAGAGCCGGCCCGCCGACTGCCACTCTGTGCCCGTCGAGCTCGGCTTCGACCCCGCGGCCGCTCATCGATCGAAACCCGATGGCGGTGGGGGTATCACCGCGCTCACTGGCGGCCTCCACGATCGCCCGGGCGAGTGGATGCTCGGATTCGGACTCGACGGCCGCGGCCACCGCCAGTAGGCGGTCGTTATCGGAATCGACGGCGGTGACCGAGGTCACCCGATGGCTGCCCTTGGTGAGAGTGGCGGTCTTGTCGAAGAGGACCATGTCGATGTTTCGCATTCGCTCGAGAGCGAGCCGATCCTTGACGAGGATGCCGTTGCGGGCCGCCATGCCGGTAGAGATGGAGATTACGAGCGGGATGGCGAGGCCTAGTGCATGGGGACAGGCGATGACAAGCACGGCGACCGTCCTGACCACGGCCTGGTCTGGTTGGTCCACCAGGAGCCAGGCGATCACCGTTATCACCGCGGCCCCGACCGCAACGTAGAACAGGAGAGCGGCGGCGCGGTCGGCGAGGACCTGCGCTCGGGACGTCGACTCCTGGGCCTGGGCGACGAGCCTCTGGATGCCGGCGAGGGCTGTGTCCTCACCCACCGCCGTGACTCGAACCCGGACCGAATTGTCGGTGGCCACCGTGCCCGCCACCACCTGATCGCCTGGCTGCTTGGCCACCGGCTTCGACTCCCCGGTGACCATCGACTCGTCCACCTCGACCTCGCCGCTCGTGATCTCGCCGTCGGCGGGAACCCGGCCTCCCGGGCGGACCAGGACCACGTCGCCCACCTGGAGATCCGCGATGGAAACGGACTCGGTTCCGTCGCCGCTGATCCGCTCCGCCTCGTCGGGGAGGAGCTCAGCGAGGGCCGCCAACGCTCCCCTGGCCTGGCCGATGGCCCGCATCTCCATCCAATGGCCGAGCAGCATGATCACGATCAGGGCGGCCAGCTCCCACCAGAACTCGAGGTCGAACCACCCGAGAGTTGTGGCGGCCGAGGCGACGAAGGCCACGGTGATCGCCATTCCGATGAGCAGCATCATCCCCGGTTGGCGGTCGCGGGCTTCCTGGACAGCGCCCCTGAGGAACGGTGAACCGCCATATATGAAGATGACCGTCCCGAGGATGGGTGCGATCCACTCCGACCCCGGGAAGGTGGGAGCGGTGTAGCCGAACCACTCCTGGATCATCTCCGAGAAGTAGACGACCGGCAGGGTCAGCGCAAAGGAAAGCCAGAACCGGTCCCGGAACATCTCGACGCTGTGGCCGGCGTGCTTGTCGTGGGCGCTGTGGGAGTGGTTGCCGGAGTCGTGGGCGGCGCCAGCGTACGCACGATGGTCTGAGTGGTCGGCGGTCGCGTGTGAGTGGTGATCCATCTAGTGTTCCGGCGGCGGTCCAGGGTACCGGGCGACGGACACCCCGCTCTCCCTGCGGACCGCAGGCTCGTCGAAGGACTCCTCAGCGAGACGACGGTTTCTTGTTCCCACCGCCGGTGTTGTCGGGAGCCAGCGAGATCTCACCTAGGAGATCGCCGACACGGTCTTCGTCGACGTTCGCCGCCAGGTCGGCCTGACTGATGATGCCGACCACGCTGTCGCCTTCCAGCACCGGCACCCGCCGCACCGCCTCCTTCTCCATGATCGTGGCCACCAGATCGACAGGGTCGTCCGCCTGAATTGTCACCACGCGACGACCGCTGACGAGGTCGCCGACCAGTGTGGTCTCGGGGTCCTTCCCGGCCGCCACCACGCCCACCGCGATGTCTCGGTCGGTCAGCATTCCCAGCAGTCGCTTCTTGTGGTTGACCACGATGACGGACCCGATGCCGCGGGAAGCGAGCACCTGGGCGGCGTGGCGAGCCGAGTCGTCGACGAGGATCGCCAGGGGTTCTGACGTCATGATGTCGCGGGCGAGGGTCATTTGGCGCTTCTCCTATCGGTGCAGCCGGTTGGATACCCCCGAGCCGCACCGCCAAACCGCCAGTGGTGTGTCACACCAACTAGGCGATCCGCTGGCGACCGAGCCACCACCGCGCCAGGAGGAAGGCCAAGACCGCATATCCTCCGAGCACCAGCAGCAGCCAGGTGCGCGGCGCCTGACCCCGGAACATGACGTCGTGGAGTGCGGCCGTCCCCGCCGTAGCCGGTGCCAGGAAGGCGAGCTGGCGGACACCATCGCTCAGTCGTTCGAGCGAGACCACCAGTCCGCTGAAGAAGATCGTGAAGAGCAGGGCCAGCATGGCGTACTGGACCGCCTGGGCATCGGTGGCCGCGGCGGCGGCGATGACAAAGCCGAGGCCGAGCGACGCCGCCATGGTCAGCCCGAGGACGACGGCCAGCCACGCCCAGGATCCGACCATGGTCGTCCCGAAGACGAACACAACGGCGACGGCCAGGAGCGCGCCGACGATGACGCCGAGAAAGGCGTAGCCGAGAAGCTTGCCAATGAGCATCTCGGTGGTCCCGATCGGGCTAACCCGGAAAAGCTCGGTGGTTCCGAGCGACCGCTCGCTGACCAGCGAGAGGGCGGCGAAGGTCAGCACGACGTGTTGGAGGAGAACGAGGACCACCGCCGGCGAGTAGTAAATGGTGACGGGAACGTCGGTCCCCGATACGGCGCGAGTCTCGGCCACGAATGGCTGCACGAGCACGTCCGGCGGAACCGAACGGAACTCGGCCACCGCCGCTTCGAGGTCGCTGAGGTTGGCTTCCAGCTCCTCGACCTCGGCGGCCGATTGGTCCGATCCCTCCGTGTCGTCGAGGGACGAACGGGCAGCCTCCAGATCTTCGGCGATGGCCGAGTCGTCACCTTCTTCGCCCTGGTCGATCGCCTGCATGAAATCGGAGGTGCCGCTGAACTCCCGCTCGATGGCATCGAGAGCCTCCAAGGTATCGGCGCGCGCCGTGGTTGCAGCTTCCTCGTCGCCGGTCTCGAGGGCATCCGCCAGGGCCGAAGCCGACTGGCGCGCCTCAGGTATCACCTCTTGGAGCCGCCCGGCCCGCTCCTGAGCGGCGGCGGCGACCCCTGCCAGAATCGAGCGATTGAAGTCGCTGACGGCCGCCTCGGCGGTGACGTCGATCGCAGCCCGATCGAAAGGATCGAGACGGTCGTGGAGAACAGTCACCACCGCCTCTTCCCCGGCCCGAACGGTGTCCTCGGCCTCGGCAGGGACCACGACGACCAGATCGACCTCTCCCTCGACGAGGAGATCGGCGGCAGCCTGCTCGTCAGGGATCACGTCCGTGATTTCGAGCCGGCCACCCAGATCCTCGTTGATGCCCTCAACGTCGATCTCCAGGGTGCTGGATTCGGGGACGACCACGATCGTCCTCAAAGTTGGGGCGATCGTCTCAAAACCAATCGCGAACAGGGCGAGAATGATGAATGGTCCCAGGATCAACGCGGCCATGAGCTTCGGCTGTCGCAGGACCTGGCGGATCTCCTTTCCGGCGAAGGCGATCGTCGTGATGAGCGGCCTCATTGCTGCGCCACCTCGGAGCTGTGATCGTCGACCATCCTCACGAATACCTCATCGAATTCCGGGACGACTCGATCGGTCTCCACCACCTCGACCCCGCGGTTGCGCGCCTCCTCTGTGACCTTGGGCAGGGCCGAGCCCGCGTCGGGGACCGTGTACCGGACTGCCCGCGGGCCCAGCAACGACGACTGGTCGGCCTCGATCGAGGTGCCGATGGACTCGATGGCTTCCCACCCCGGGGGCGACGCAAACGTGACGTCGATGAGCTCGCCCCCGAATGCGGCCCGGCGGAGTTCCTCAGGCCCGCCCACGGCGATCACCTCGCCCTCCGCCAGGAAGACGATGACGTCGCAGAAGGCGGCCTCGCCCACGTACTGGGTGGTGACGATGAGAGTGGCGCCCTCCCGCCCCAGGCGGTCGAGGTGCTCCCAGATACTGCGACGCAGGATCGGGTCCTGACCGGCGGTGGGCTCGTCCAGGAGCAGGAGCCTGGGGTCGTGCACCAGAGCCGCCGCCAGCCCGGCGCGCCGACGCATGCCGCCGGAGAGCTTGTCCAGCCGGCGATCCTGGACATCCCCCAGCTCGACGGTCTCCAGGACCCGTTCGCATGCCTGCCCCCGCTTCTTCCCTCGGAGCCCATGTAAGGCGGCCACAAAGTCGAGGTTCTCTCGCACTGAGAGCGTCGGATAGAGCGCAGTGTCCTGGGGGAGGTACCCGAGCTGCGAGCGGGTTGGTCCATCGAAATTCTCGGGATCCGACCCCAGGACGGACAACTCGCCTTCATCCCGGTGGAGGAGTCCGAGGAGTATGCGCACGGCCGTGGTCTTTCCGGCCCCGCTGGGACCGATCAGGCCGACGACGGTCCCTTCTCTTACCTCGAGGTCGAGGCCCCGCAGGCCTGCGTTGTCCTCGTACGTCTTGGCGACACCGGCGGCGTCGATGGTCAAGTCCAATGTGCCTCCCGGCGTCAGGTGAGGTGGTTTCCCCTGCCACGCCGTGTCGAAACCCGGGCGTTTGTCGACACCCCGATTCGGGTACTCGTTGGCGGAGCGGCCTTCCTCGACCCCCGGCTCCCCCTCATGCCAGTCCCCGCCATGATCAAGCTCGGCTCCGTCGCCCTGGTCATCGCCTCTTTGGTGGGGGCCTTCGTGGGGTGGGTGGCTCTATCGGCCGTTTGGGCTTCGGCGTCGCTCACTCCCGGCGCGGGTGACGCTGCCGCCTCGGCCAGGCAACTCCTCGCAGCCGCCGACCAGACCCTCACCGAGGTGAGGTCGACGCTGGAGGTGGTCGGGTCGGTCACGGACGAGGTGGCGACCCAGACCGGCGTGGCCGCCGACACGCTCGACGAGGTGGCGGTGCTGACGAGCGAGCGGATTCCCAACGCCCTCGCAGCCGTCGAATCGAGCCTCCCGGCGCTGGTGGACACGGCGGCGGTGCTCGAGGACACCATGCAGGCCCTCTCTATCATCGGCATCGCTTACGACCCTGCTGTCCCCTTCGACCAGGCGCTCGTCGAGCTGCAGACAGAGTTGGAGGGACTACCGGAGGCCGTCGCCGCCCAGGGAGCCAACCTGGCCGAGCTCGTTCCCGACGTTCGCCGAATGGGCGAGGAGACTGCTGGATTGAACGACCACCTGGCGGCGATCGACGGCAGCCTCGGCGACGCTCAGGCCGCCGTGGCCGAATTCGGGGCGACCATCGACGACATGGAGGAATCCACCCGGCTGGGGGCGAGCCTGGTGGGAGTCATTCCCGCCGCCCGGGTGGCGACGATCGTGTTGGGGGCCGCAGGCATTCTGCTCGGCGTGGTGGCTTGGCGGCTCGCCGACCGTTTGGTGGTCGTGGCCGCTACCGAGCCCGTCTGAGCTCTACGGCACCAATCGGACGGGATGCTGGCGTATGTTCATGGGGCTCCCGTCCTCGGCCGAGTTGACCCAGACGATCA
>DATFFO010000207.1:0-5283 GCA_035250025.1 Acidimicrobiia bacterium | reverse complement strand
CTCCACTACGAACGTCTCAAAGAGACCGGCGAACTGCCCATCGTCGGAGTCAACACCTACCTCTCCGCCCAGGGCTCACCCTTCCAGATCCCCGACACCCTCATCCGCGCCAGCAACGCCGCCAAAGACCAACAGATCGCCAACCTCGAAGCCTTCCAACAACGCAACCAAGATCACACCCCCCAAGCCCTCGAACGCCTGGCCGCCGCCGCCACCGCCGGCCACAACACCTTCGACGCCCTCATGGACACCACCAAAACCGCCACCCTCGGCCAAATCACCCACGCCCTCTACCAGGTAGGCGGGCAATACCGGCGCAACATGTGACTCTGGTTCTTAGGTACTACGTCGTGGGTTCTGGGTACCTGCCACCTAGAACGTAGAACTGCCTGGCGGGAGTCGGGCAACCCCCCTCGATCCCCTACCCTTACCAACCATGTGCCGTTCAATTCTCAAACTCCGTGAGGGCGCCGACGTGGCGCCTACCGAGGACATCGAGGCGGCTGCGCTGCAGTTCGTCCGCAAGATCTCCGGCTTCCGTCAACCCGCCGCCCACAACGCCGAGGTCTTCGAGCGCGCCGTGGCCGAAATCACCGAAGCTTCCCAGCGTCTCCTCGACGGACTTCAGATCCGGGGTGCCGCGGTCTGATATCCGCGCTTATCGGTGCGGATCTGGGAACATTCACGACGTCGCTGGTACTGACGCGTGCCGACCAGGGGGATCCCGGCCACACCGCACCCGGCCCGAGCAGAGGTTGAACAAATGACAGATGAAACGCGGATCATCGATCCCACCCGCCAGGCCAAACAGCCTCGTCCCACCGCCCAGCCGAGCCGCAAACGCCGGCGGATGAGCCGGGGCCAGCGCTGGGTCATACGACTGCTCCTCCTCGCCGTGATCCTGGCCTTCCTGGCGGTCGCCGCCGTCTTCCTGACCGACTTCCGCATGGGAGACGCCGGGACCCTGAGCGCCCTCTCACCGGGGTCCGGCACCTATCTGATCGTCGGCAGCGACACCCGCGAGAACCTCCCCGACGACCTCGAGGGGAACTTTGGCGACTTCGCGGGTGCCCGCGCCGACGTGATCATGCTGATGCAGGTCGTGGACGGCAGCCGCCAGTTGCTGTCGATCCCGCGGGATCTCAAGGTTGACATCCCGGGCAACGGCACCAACAAGGTGAACGCCGCCTATGCCTTTGGCGGGCCCGACCTGCTGGTCGAAAGCGTCTCCCAGGCGACCGGCATTCCGATCAATCACTACATGGAGGTGGACTTCGGTGGGTTCGCCGGAATCGTCGACGCCCTGGGGGGAATCCAACTCGACTTCCCCTTCCCTGCTCGTGATCTCAAGTCGGGCCTTCAGGTAGACGAGGCCGGCCTCCAGACCGTGGACGGGGCCACCGCCCTGGCCTACGCCCGTTCGCGCAGCTACGAGGAACTCCACGATGGAGAGTGGGTGGCGGCGGACGGAGGAGACATCGCCCGAACCGGACGCCAACGCCAGGTGCTCCTGGAGATCATCGGCAAGGCGTCGAGCCCCAGCGGCCTCGTTCGCAGTCCCGCTGTGCTCACGGAGGTGACCGGCAACCTCACTGTCGATTCGACCGTGTCGCCGGCGCGGCTGATACGAACCGCCTGGTCCATGCGCTCGGCCGACGAGACCCAGGCCGTGACGCTGCCGGTGGTGGGCTCGAATGAGGGCGGCGTGTCATACGTCGTGAGGTCCGAACCGGCGGCGACCGAGACGATCGAGGCCTTCATCGCCGGGCGCCGCCTGCCGGAGCCCGAGGGCTGAAGTCAGCCCTGGGTCTCCTCCAGTTGGCGAATCACGTCGGTGACCAGGTCGTCACCGGCGTCGGTGTCGGGATTCAGATCGCGAAGCCGTTCAATCGTGTCGAGCCGCTGGGCCACCATGTTGCAGCCGAGTTGCTCGGCGATCTCGAAGTAGGCGTTGCCGGTGAGATCGTCCACCCGGGCGGCGAGCTCGCCGGCAGGCACCCTCCCTCCAGTCGCCTCGGCGAGGGCATCGAGGTCCTCGGCGGCCTCCCGCACAACAGCCACGAACGTGTCGCTGAGAACGTCGCAGTCGCGTAGGTCGGCAAGGACGCTATCGAGATCTATTCCCGATTCGCCATCGGTCGCTAGACCTGCGCCGCAGGCCGCCAGCAGCAAAGCGACGCACAAACCGAGGAAGAACATCAGTCTGCGTTGCATCATCCTCCTACTAGATGTGGTCGGCGCCTCGAGGATACGGTGTTCTGTCGGGTCTTCGTCGAGCCGGTACCCTTGAGCGCCACATGAACCGCAACGTCCCTGACAAGCCCACGATCGACGGCCTCGAGGCGCGCTGGAGTGCCCGTTGGGAGGAGCAGGGCGTCTACCGCTTCAGGGGTGCGGAGTCGCGGTCCGAGGTCTACGCCATCGACACCCCTCCCCCCACGGTCTCCGGCTCGCTCCACATGGGAACCGTGTTCGGTTACGCCCAGACCGACTCGGTGGCCAGATACCAGCGCATGAAGGGCAAGAAGGTCTTCTACCCGATGGGCTGGGATGACAACGGGTTGCCGACGGAACGGCGTGTCCAAGCGTATTACGGCGTCACCTGCGATCCCTCGTTGCCATACGACCCCGATTTCGCCCCTCCTGAGGAGCCATTCGACCCGCCGCGGCCACTCGCCAGGCGGAACTTCGTCGAGTTGTGCCATATCCTGACCGGCGAGGACGAGAGGGCGTTCGAGGAGGTCTTCCGCACGCTGGGCCTGTCCGTGGACTGGAGCCACCTCTACACCACGATCGCCGAGAGCACCCAGGCCATCAGCCAGCGCGCCTTTCTGCGGAATCTCGCCCGAGGTGAGGCCTACACCCAGGAGGCCCCAGTCCTGTGGGACACGGACTTCCAGACCGCGGTGGCGCAGGCCGAACTCGAGGACCGCGAGCGGCCCGGCGCCTACCACCGCCTTGTCTTCGGCGGCGGCAACGGCGAGCCGATCCACATCGAGACGACCAGACCAGAGCTGGTTTGCTCATGTGTCGCCCTGGTCGCCCACCCCGACGACGACCGCTATCGGCCGTTGTTCGGATCGACAGCCCTCACGCCCATCTTCGGAGTGGAGGTGCCCATCGTCGCCCATCCTCTGGCGGACCCGGAGAAGGGCACCGGCGTCGCCATGGTGTGCACCTTCGGGGACACGGCCGACGTCACGTGGTGGCGCGAGCTCGACCTCGAAACGCGGGCTGTGATCGGAAGGGACGGCCGGTTCCGAGAGGAAGCGCCCGACTGGATCGAGTCCGACGCCGCCCGGGCCGCCTATGCCGATCTGGCGGGGAAGTATGTCAACCAGGCCCGGCGCCGCATGGTCGAACTCCTGGGTGAGTCGGGTGAACTGGTGGGGGAGCCCAGCCCTATCACCCACCCGGTGAAGTTCTATGAGAGGGGAGACCGACCACTCGAGATCGTCACCAGCCGTCAGTGGTACATCCGGAACGGCGGTCGCGATGTCGGCTTGCGGGACCAGTTGCTGGCGGAGGGGGACGCCCTGCGTTGGGTCCCTGAGTACATGAGGGTGCGCTTTCGGCACTGGGTGGAGGGCCTGGCCGGCGATTGGTTGGTGAGCCGCCAGCGCTTCTTCGGCGTGCCGATCCCTCTGTGGTACCGGCTCGACGAGTCCGGAGAGCCGGACTACGAGGATCCGATAATTCCGCCCGAGACGGAGCTTCCGGTCGATCCTGGATCGGATGTCCCCGCCGGCTACCGCGCCGACCAGCGCGGGATACCGGGAGGGTTCATCGGCGACCTCGACATTTTCGACACGTGGGCGACCTCCTCGCTCACGCCCCTCATCGCCGGGCGGTGGGGGAGTGACGACAAGCTTTTCCAGTTGGTGTTCCCGATGGACCAGCGCCCGCAGGGCCACGAGATCATCCGCACCTGGCTGTTCTCAACAGTCGTCCGCTCTCATCTGGAGTTCGGGCGCCTCCCCTGGGAGCACGCCACCATCAACGGGTGGATCCTCGATCCCGATCGCAAGAAGATGTCGAAGTCGAAGGGGAACGTCGTCACGCCGATGGCCCTGTTCGCCGAACACGGCGCCGATGGCGTGCGTTACTGGGCGACATCGGCCCGTCCCGGGGCGGACACCGCCTACGACGAGAGCCAGATGAAAATCGGCCGCCGCCTTGCCATCAAAATCCTCAACGCCTCGCGTTTCGTGCTCGGGCTGGCGGAGGACGCCGAACCGGGCGCCGTCACCCAGGCGCTGGACCGGGCGATGCTGGGACGGCTCGCCGAGGTGGTGTCATCGGCCACCGCCGCCTTCGACGAGTACGACTATGCCAAAGCCCTCGCCAGCACGGAGACGGCATTCTGGGCGTGGACCGACGACTACCTGGAGCTGGTCAAGGGCCGCGCTTACGGCGACGGATCAGATGCGGCCTCGGCCCAGGCCGCCCTCCAACTCTCTTTGTCGGTCTTTCTGCGCCTCTTCGCCCCCTTCCTGCCCTACGTGACTGAGGAGGTGTGGAGCTGGTGGAAGGAGGGGTCCGTGCACCTGGCGGCATGGCCCCTGGCCTCCGAGTTCGAGTCTCTCACAGGGGACCCGATCGTGTTGGACGTCACGGCCGAGGTGCTGTCGCAGGTTCGGCGGGTCAAGTCCGACGCCAAAGTCTCGATGAAGGCGCCCCTCCAGCTGCTCGTCCTCACCGACTCCGCCGATCGTATCGACAAGGTGAGGGCCGCCGGCACCGACCTGGTGGATGCGGCCAACGCCAAGTCGATCGACTTCGAGATCGGCCCATTTGAGATCCGGGCCGAGCTGGCGCCTGCATAATCGGCGATAGTTGCATCTAGCACGCATATCGAATTAGAGTTGCACCTATGGCGCAACCAAACGTGGTCGGTCTGATCGGCGATGTCGTGGGATCCCGCACTGCGCCCGACCGCGCCGCCCTGCAGGCGCGATTGTTGCTGGTCCTCGAGGATGTCAACGAGCGGCTGGGAGGGCAGCTGTCGGTGACCCTCGGGGATGAATTCCAGGGTCGATATACCGACCTGGAAACGGCGGTGATGGCGTCGCTCCGTCTCCATCTCGGTTTGACGGGATTCGCTCGCCTCCGGGTCGGGATCGGGCGCGGGGTTCTTGCCTTTCAACAAGAGGGGGAGTCACCATTCGGCCAGGACGGTCCGGTGTGGTGGAGAGCCCGGGAGGCGGTGGAGCAGGTGGAGGCGGAAGAAGACATCACGTGGACCCGGGTCGAGACGGGGACCGAGTGGGACGCCCTGCTCAA
>DATFFO010000206.1:0-2130 GCA_035250025.1 Acidimicrobiia bacterium | reverse complement strand
ACCCGCCGGTCCCGCCTGGCGCTGGCCCAGGCAACAGAGGTGGCCGACCTCATCTCGGCGGCCCACCCCGGCATCGAAGTCGCCCTCGTCGAGGTGGTGACCAGCGGAGACCGAGACCGAACCACCTCCGTGACCACGCTCACCGAGGTCGGCGCGTTCGTCCGGGCCATCCAGGAGGCCGTCCTCGACGGTCAGGCCGACCTTGCGGTGCACTCATGCAAGGACCTCCCGGTCGATGGGCCGGCAGACCTCATCTCGATCTACCCGGAACGGGAACAGCCCTGGGACGTCCTCTGTGGGCACGACTTGGCCAGCCTGTTCTCGGGGGCCCGAGTGGGGACTGGGAGCCCGCGCCGGGCGGCGCAGCTGCGGAGGCTTCGACCCGACCTGGAGATCTCCGACATTCGCGGCAACGTCGACACCCGGCTCGAGAAGATGCACGACGGAGACTTCGACGCCGTGGTGCTGGCCGAGGCCGGTTTGAAGCGCCTCGGGCTGGAAGAGGAGATACGCCACCGGTTCACCCTGGCCGAGATGGTGCCCGCACCGGGCCAGGCTGCACTGGCGGTGGAGGTGGTCGGTGACACCCCTGCCGCGGCCACAGTCCGCGCCATCGACCACGCCCCGACCCGGGCCGCGGTCGAGGCGGAACGTGCGCTATTGGCACGCAGCCATGCCGGATGCCGGTCGACTCTCGGCGCCCACGCTCGCCACGTCGATGGTCAGATCGAGATGGCCGGGTTCGTCCAGGACGGGAGCGGTGCCCGCTCCGCCACGGTCCTCGGCTCGACACCGGACAACGCAGCCCGGCGGTTGCAGGAGGCGCTACAGCTGTGAGACGTCCCCGTTGCGCGCTGACCACCACCGCCGAGCGCGCCGGCGACCTGGTCGAGACGGTCGAGGCTCACGGGTTGGAAGCAGTGCTCCTGCCCTGCATCGAAGTCACCGTCGCCCCATCGGCGACACTGGAGACGGTCCGGGCAGCCGCCAATCAGGCCGACTGGCTCGTGTTCACGTCGGCGAGGGCCGTCACCTCGATCTGGCCGGAGGGCGGGATGCCGGATGTGCCGGCTCTCGTAGTCGGAGCGGGCACGGGCGAGGCGGTGCGCAAGGGAGGCGGCTCCGTGTCGATCCAAGGCGAGGGCGGCGCCGGGGATCTGCTCGACCGCCACTCCGAGCCGCTGGCGGGCAAGAAAGTCCTGTTCGCCCATGGCGCCTCCGCCGACCCGTCCACGCTGCATCGGCTCGAGGCCATGGCGGCGGAGGTGACCGCGTTGGCCGTCTATGAGACCCGGTCGGTCCCGCCCGGCTCCGATCCCGTCGACGTGGCTCTCTTCGCCTCACCCTCGGCGGTGGGCGGCTGGGCGATTTCACGCCGATTCGACGATGTGATCCTCGCCGCCATCGGAGCGACCACCGCGGCGGCCCTGACGTCACAAGGCCATCCACCTCACATCGTCTCGCCCCGACCCGACCACCACCCGATGATCCAGACCGTCGCCCGTCATCTCAGCGATTGGAGCCCAGTATGAGTCGATACCCAGTTGCCCGAAGCCGCCGGCTGCGCCGGACCCCGGCGCTACGTCGACAGGTGGCCGAGACCAGGCTCCATCCCGCCTCTTTCGTCCTTCCCTTGTTCGTGGTGCCCGGTCGAGGCATCTCCAATCCCATCGCGTCGATGCCCGGCCACTCCCAGCTTTCGGTAGACGAGCTGATCCCGGTCGTCAAAGAAGCCGTGTCTGCCGGTGTTGGCGGGGTCATCCTCTTCGGGATCCCCGCCGAGAAGGACGAGAACGGTTCGGGTGCATGGGACCCTTCCGGTCCGGTGCCAACGGCCATCCGCGCCATCAAGGACCAGGTCGAGGATCTCAACGTGTGGGCTGACGTCTGCCTCTGCGAGTACACCAGCCACGGCCACTGCGGCGTGCTCGCCGGCGAGACCGTAGACAACGACCAGACCCTCCCGCTGCTCGCCCAGGCATCCACCGCGTATGCCGAAGCCGGGGCCGATGTCATCGCCCCCTCCGACATGATGGACGGGCGGGTGGCTGCGATTCGCTCGGGGCTCGACTCCTCCGGGTTCGTCGACCTCGCCAGCTGCTCGTACTCGGCCAAATACGCCAGCGCCTA
>DATFFO010000205.1:0-5181 GCA_035250025.1 Acidimicrobiia bacterium | reverse complement strand
CAACGCACAGGAAATAGTCCCGTGCGTTACACGCCAGTCAGGGGCGGCCGCCGGCCTCGGTAGAGAGCAGCCCCGACGGGATTCGAACCCGCGTTACCGGCTTGAAAGGCCGGCGTCCTAGACCACTGGACGACGGGGCCGGACGCGGGGAATGGTATCGGCTCGGGGAGACTGCCTACAACCTCTGACGGGCGGCGGCGATGCGCTCTAATGACCGCTCCCGACCCAGGGCGGCGAGAGACTCGAACAACGGCGGGCTCACCGACGATCCGGTCACGGCCACCCTCACGGGCTGGAAGACCTTGCCCGCTCCCAGCCCAAGTTGCTCGGGCAAGGCCCGTATCGATGCCTCGATCTCCTCGGTCGTCCACTCCCTCACAGGCTTCAACGCCACCGTCACCGCGTCAAGCACGTCGGAGACACCATCCTTCGCCATCACCTTGGACCAGGACGCCTCGTCGTAGACCGGGGGGTCGACGTAGAGGAAGTCGGCCTGAGCGGCCGCCTCCGGCAGGAGCTTGGTGCGCTCCTGGATCAGCGGGGCCAGCGCCTCGAAACCGGCCCACTCGTGCTGGTCCAGGCTTCCGACCCGCTCCTCCACCAGGGGCCGCACCAATTCTGAGAACTCGGCGGCGTCCATGGCCCGGATGTACTCGCCGTTGATCCAGTTGAGCTTGTCCATGTCAAAGATCGCCGGGTTCTTCTGGACGTCGGCCAGGTCGAAGCGTTCGATGGCGAGGTCCGGCCCGAACACGGTGAGGTCGTCACCGGGCGACCAGCCGAGGAGGCTGAGGTAGTTGACCATCGCAGCAGGCAGGTACCCGGCGTCACGGAACTCGGTCACCGAGGTGGCGCCGTGGCGCTTGGACAGCTTCTTGCCGTCGCTGCCGAACAGGAGCGGGAGGTGGGCATAGGTCGCCTCGGTGGCCCCCATCGCCCGGGTGATGAGGATGTGCTTGGGCGTCGATGACAGCAGGTCCTCGCCCCGGGCGACGTGAGTGATCTCGTAGTCCACATCGTCCACAGTGGACGCCAGGTGGTAGGTAGGCGTGCCGTCGGTGCGGAGGATGACAAAGTCCTCGATCGACTCGGCCTCGAATCGCACCTCGCCCCGGATGAGGTCGCCGAAGACGACCGATTCATCCGGAGGAATGGCGAAACGGACCACACCCTCCGCCGCGGGCTGCTCGGGACGGCGGATGTAATGGCCGGGGTGACGACCCTCCGCCTGGGCGCGGGCGCGCAACGCGTCCAACTCCTCGGGGCTGCGCGGGTCGTAATAGGCATGCCCGGCCGCCACCAGCCCCTCGGAGACCTGGCGGTACCTGTCGAAGCGGGTCGACTGGCGATAGTCGCCGTGATGTCCGCCCACCTCGACGCCCTCGTCCCACTCGAGACCCAGCCAGCGCAGGCTGCCGAGGATGTTCTGCTCGAATTCGACCGTGGAGCGGGCGGTGTCGGTGTCGTCGATACGGACGATGAAGGTCCCGTCCACGTGACGGGCGTAGAGCCAGTTGTAGAGGGCGGCCCGGGCCGTACCGACATGGAGGTTGCCGGTGGGCGAGGGCGCCACCCGGACGCGGACGGTCACGACGGTCTCGCCTTGACCCGATTGACCAGTGTCCCGACACCGTCGACTTCGACCTCCAGGTGATCCCCCGGCTCGATCCGCCCCGAGCCCGACGGCGACCCCGTGAGAACCACATCGCCGGGCAGCAAGGTCATGATTCCGGTGATGAAGGCGAGAATTTCGGCGACTCCGAACACCATGTCGGCGGTGAAGCCGGCCTGGCGGACCTCGCCGTTGACACGGGCGATCACCGCCAGCCGCTCCAGGGGATCGAGCTCGGTCTCGATGGCAGGGCCGAGCGGGCAAAAGGTGTCGAAGCCCTTGGCGCGGTCCCACTGGCCGTCACGATCCTGCAGATCGCGGGCGGTGATGTCGTTGGCAGCTGTGTACCCGAAGACATACTGCGAGGCGTCTTCGGCGCGGATGTGGCGGGCAACCCGACCGATGACCACGGCCAGTTCGGCCTCGTGCTGAACATCCGACGAGGCCACCGGGTATACAACCGATGACCCCGGCCCGACCACCGACGTTGCCGGCTTGAGGTTGATCACCGGCTCGTCCGGCAAGTCAGAATCGTCGTCGGCCAGATCCACGTAGTTGCGCGCCACGGCCACGACCTTCGACGGAAGCACCGGCGCCAGCAGCTGCACCGACTCCCACGGGATCAGTGTCTCCGTCGCCTCCCAGGCCACGAAGGGCGAGCCCTGATAGAGGGTGACCCCTTCCGCTTCGGCCAGGCCGTAGGCGATGTCGTCCCCGGCCTTGAAACGAACGATCTTCATTCGGGTTAGAGGTTAGGCACGGGTCTGACCCCATCCGGATGGCGGTGGCGCAGAGGACGGAAGTCGGAAGACGGAAGTCGGAAGCCAGACTAGGGAAGACGGAGTTGGGATCGAGGCGGCAGCATGTGCCCAGCGGACGCCGACGGGGAGTTCCTGCGTTGCGGCAGCGGTCACGGTGGGGTCAGTGACCAAGCCGGCCGGAGGCCGGCGAGGAAAGGGGGCCCCACCAGAATCAGGAGAGTCCCACCACATTGCCTTCGTCGTCGATGTCGACCTTCATGAAGGCGGGGGTGGTGCCGAGGCCCGGCATGGTGCGCATCTCCCCGAGGATGGGGTAGATGAAACCGGCTCCGACCGAGGCGCGGACCTCGCGCACCGGGACCGTGAAGCCGCTGGGCGCTCCTTTGAGGGCGGGGTCGTGGGAGATCGACAGGTGCGTTTTGGCCATGCAGATGGGCAGGTAGCCGAACCCGGCCCTCTCGAACTCGCCAATCTGACGCTCCGCCGTCGGCGAGTACTCGACCCCGCCGGCGTCGTAGATCTCCCGGCAGATGACCTCGATCTTCTCCTTGATGGTCAGGTTGAGGGGGTACAGGTACGAGAAGTGGCTCGGCTCCTCACATGCCTTCACCACAGCCTCAGCCAGGTCCGCCGCCCCGGCGCCCCCGCGGGCCCAGTGATCGGCCATCACGGCGTCGAGCGCCCCTGCCTCGAGTGCCTTCTCCCGCACCAGGTCGATTTCGGCATGGGTGTCGGTGGGGAAGGCATTGATGGCCACCACTACCGGCACTCCGTAGCGCTGGGCGTTGCGGATGTGGGACTCGAGGTTGGGCATGCCTGCCTGGAGAAGGGAGAGGTTCTCCTCGGCGTAGGCCTTGTCGAGGGGGCGTCCCAGCACCACCTTCGGCCCCCCGCCGTGAGTCTTGAGGGCGCGGATCGTGGCGACCAGGACCACGCAGTCCGGCTTGAGCCCCGAAGTCCGGCATTTGATGTCCATGAACTTCTCCATGCCCATGTCGGCCCCGAACCCGGACTCCGTGACCACGTACTCGCCGAGATGGAGGGCCACCCGGTCGGCGAGGATCGAGGAATTGCCGTGGGCGATGTTTCCGAAGGGCCCGGCATGGACGAAGGCCGCCTGACCCTCCAGCGTCTGCATGATCGTCGGGTGGAGGGTTTCCTTCATGAGTACCGTCACCGCCCCGGCCACTCCGAGGTCCTCCAGCGTCAGCGGCACTCCCTTCTTGGAGGTGCCGAACACAACCCGACCGACCCGTTCACGCAGGTTGCGCAGGGCGGACGAGAACGAGTCGCCGTCGACCAGGGCGAGGATCGCCATGAGCTCGGACGCGACGGCGATGTCGAAACCAGTCTCCCGGGGGCGTCCCTCGGCCTTGCCGCCGAGGCCCACGACGACGTTGCGCAGGGCGCGGTCGTTTATGTCCAGGACGCGGTTCCATTGCAGGTTGAAGACGTCGATGCCCAGCCGCTCCAGCCCGAGGTCGGCCAGTTCGGCGTCAGAGAGACGGGATTCGTGGAACCAGCGGGCATCGATAGCGGCCGCCACCAGGTTGTGGGAGGCGGTGATGGCGTGGATATCCCCGGTGAGGTGCAGGTTGAACTCGTCCATGGGCACGATCTGGCTGTAGCCGCCGCCGGCGGCGCCGCCCTTGATCCCGAACGTGGGTCCCATCGAGGGCTGGCGGATGCAGGCAATGGCCTCCTTGCCGATGGCACCGAGACCCTGGACCAGGCCGACCGTGGTCGTCGACTTGCCCTCGCCCAGCGGCGTCGGCGTGATGGCGGTGACATCGACGTACTTGCCTCTGGGGTTGGCGGCGATGCGCTTGAGAGCGTCGAGATGGACCTTGGCCTTCGTCGGCCCGTAGGGGATCAGTTCCTCGGGCAGGAGTCCGATGCGGTCGGTGATCTCCTGGAGCGGCCTGAGCTTCGCCGCCCGGGCGATGTCGATGTCGGCAGGCACACCCGATGCCATGGGCATTTCACTTTCGATGGGAGCCGGGAACGCTAGTGAGGGGTTGCGTCGCGGTGTCGGCCGGACTGGCACAATCGCGACCATGAACTCGGCAGGACTGATCATCGTGGGCGAGGGGCCGGTGGCCGCCTCGCTCGAGACCGAAGCCCGCCAGGCGGGTCTCGAGGACATCGTCCAGCTGTCGGGCAGCCAGGTCGAGGTCGATCCCGATGCCGAAGGGGGCCCTGCCGTTACCGACGGCGACACGGCCATCCAGGCCCGCGCCGTAGCTGTGGTCGGGCACGAGGCTCCTGGCGTCGACCCGCCGTTCGTCGTCCCGGAATCGTTGTCCGGCCGGGTCCACCGCGGCGAGCTTCCCGCCGAACTGTGGGACTCCGACGTGCTCGTCGTCGGGGGATCGGAAAGGGCCGCTGAACTCGCCGACCGCCTCGCCCGAGAGCGCAATGGGGTGGTCCTGGCGCGCGGCGGCGCCGACACCACCCGTCTCTCTGCGATCACCCGGGGCGACCTCCTCCGCCGGGAGGCGGAGCGCCGTCTCACGGTTCTCTGGCAGTCGCGGCCCGTTTCCATCGAAGACGTCGGCGGCGAGGCGATGGTCAGCTTCGACTCGACCGGGACGCCCGACCTCGTTTTCGACCATGTCCTGGTCGTCGACGACGGAACCACCCCCACCACCGAGGACCAGAAAGGCCCTGTTTGGGGCGTGGGCGACGGCGGCATCCCGGCGGGCAGCGCCTGGGAGATCATCCGTCAGGCCCACTTCCCCGACCTGCCCGAGCGCATCGACCCGGTCTCCTCGCCGACCCAAGCGGAGGAGCTCCGAACCCGCCACT
>DATFFO010000204.1:0-7336 GCA_035250025.1 Acidimicrobiia bacterium | reverse complement strand
CAGCTGGTCCGAGTCTTGACCCACACCTGATCAACCGCACACGAGGGGACGACATGGCCGCCACCTACACCTTCGACGTCTTTTCCAGCCTTGACGGCTACGGCCCCGCCAGCGCCGACTGGACCGGCTACTGGGGCAAGCAAGGCCCCGAGCTCCTCGACCACCGCCTCGCCCTGTACGGCGAGGAGCAGCGGATGGTCTTCGGGGCCAACACCTATCGGGCATTCGCGCGGATGCTGGCCTCGAGCACCGAGGAGTCCGAAGTGCGTGACCCATGGGTCACTCGGATGAGGAGCCTGCCGGCAACGGTGGTGTCGACGACGCTGGAAGGACCCCTCGACTGGCCGGACGCGACCCTCGTGAGCGGCGATGGCGTCGACGTCGTCGCCCGGCTCAAGGAGGAGTCCGATGTGCCGATGCGCTCGCACGGGAGTCTGTCGATGAATCGGGCGCTGATGGCCGCCGGTCTGGTCGACCACGTCCAGGTGACGCTCTTCCCCGTGATAACCGGACAGACCGGACAGAACCCGATCTTCCAGGATGCGGCCGATTTCGACCTCGAGCTGGTCGAGAGCCGGACGCTCGACGGCAATACCCAAGAGCTCATCTACCGGCCCACCCTGCACGCCTGAGCCGTACCCATTGTCGTTTCCTCACCCGGGGTGCCGGACGACCCGGCTCCTCCTCAAGAACCGGGTGGCGGCCCGGGCGGACCGGTGAGCACCGTGGGGACATACTCGAGCAGCTGGATTCTGCCGTCGAACGTCCGGCTGGCAACCATGTCGAGGGCTACATCGGGATAACCGTCGTAGATACGATCGCGGCCGGTGCGGCCGGTGATCACGGGGAAGACGACCACCCGGAAGCGATCCACCAGACCCGCCTCGAGGAGTGAGCGGCACAGGGTGAGGCTGCCGAGCGTGGTCATCGGCGTGGTGCCGTTTTGTTTCATCTCCTCGACTGCCTTGACCGCATCCCCGGTGACCAGCCAGGTGTTGGCCCAGGACAACGGGGCCTCCAATGTGGAAGAGAACACCACCTTGGACGCCTCGGAAAGCTCGGAGATGGAGGCGTCCTCGTCGGTTGTCTGCTCTGATTCGGACGCCTCTGATCCGGTGGCGAATCCGGACATCAGCCGGTACGTATTTGCCCCCATCAAGATGGTGGAGTCGCGGTCGGGCCTCTGGTCGAGCCAGTCGAGATACTCCGGCCCCTGAAGGCCCCACCAACCGGGCCAGCCTTCTGCGGCGCCGTAGCCGTCCAGTGAGGTGATGAAGTCCACGAGCAGTTCCTGCATTCCCTAGTCCTTGCTGGCGTGACCCTTGACTACCCACGCCGGGTCATGGCCACACAAGAAGCGATGTCCGGGTCGGCGAACTCTCTCCGGGGTGCGAGGGCAGCCGCGCGCCTATCCTCTGCTCGGTGACGCCCCTTCGGGGTTGGTTTGGCCGCATCCTGGACCTGATCGCGAAGGTCGGCGCCGACCCCCTTGACGACCATGACACGCGCCTCCGCAAGGCGCTGCTCGTCCTGATCGCGATTCTGATCCTGCCGATCGCGTTCCTGTGGGCCGGGCTGTACCTTTCCTTCGGTGCCTGGTCGGGCTCGGTGGCGCTCCTCTATGCGGTGATCTCCATCGCCTCCATCGCTCTCTTTGCCCGGACCGGCAACTTCCGCCTGCTCCTGCGCATTCAGCTCGCGGCCATCCTCCTGGCGCCGACGCTGTCGATGATCGCACTCGGCGGCTTCCTGCCCGGCGGTTCGCCCGGCATCTGGGGCATCCTCGCTCCGCTCGGTGCGCTGGTCTTCGATGGAGTGCGAGCCGGCATCCGGTGGTTCATCGCCTTCGTAACGATCTTCCTTGCGTCGGGGTTCACCGGGATCGCTTTGGGGATCCAGTCCCCGCTGCCCACTTCGGTCTCCAGCACGCTGCTGGCCCTCAACGTCACCGTTGGCGGGACGATGTTCTTCACGCTGCTAGCGCTGTTCGCGAAGCAGCGCGAGGAAGCGTTGGCGGCCCTCCGGTCCGAGCAGCAGCGGTCCGAGGACCTGCTCCTGAACATCCTCCCGGCCTCCGTCGCCGTGCGCCTCAAGGACGACACACGCACCATCGCTGACCAGTTCACGGTCGCGTCGGTGCTGTTCGCGGACATCGTCGGCTTCACCGCGCGCTCGAAGGACCTGCCGGCTTCCGAGGTCGTCGGGCTGCTGGATCGACTGTTCAGTCACTTCGACGCCCTCGCCGAGCGGCACGGCCTCGAGAAGATCAAGACCATCGGCGATGCCTACATGGTCGCCGCGGGCGTCCCGATTCCGAGGCCGGATCACGCCCGGGCGATCGGCCTGCTGGCGCTTGACATGGTCGAGGCGACGGCGCCCAGCGGCTCGTGCGGAGACCTCGACCTCCAGCTGCGGATCGGGATCAATTCGGGGCCGGTCGTGGCGGGCGTCATCGGGAGGCGGAAGTTCCTCTACGACCTCTGGGGCGACGCGGTGAACACCGCTTCACGGATGGAGTCGGGAGGCACGCCAGGTCGGATCCAGGTCACGCGACCAACTTACGAGCTGCTGAAGGACGAGTTCGACCTGGTGCTGCGCGGCACGATCGCGGTCAAGGGCAAGGGCGAGATGGAAACCTGGTACCTCCTGGGGGCCCGTGACGAATCACCTAGGCGTCTGAAGCCCTCCGAGGTCACCGGTGCCTAGCTACATATTGATCTCGGGCGCCGGTGGCGATCCTTCGTACTGGCAGCGGGTGGAGCCCTTGCTCAGGGAACGCGGTCATGACGTGGTGGCGGTGGACCTGCCCGCCGAGGATGACACGGCCGGATTGGCCGAATACGTGGCGGTGATCGAGGCAGGCATCGATGACCGCCAGGACGTGATCCTGGTGGCCCAGTCGATGGGAGCCCTGTCCGCCTCGGTGGTGGCGAGTAGACGAAAGGTTGACCGGCTGGTGCTGGTGGCGCCCATGATCCCCACCCCGGGCGAGACGGGCGGCGACTGGTGGGCCAACACCGGACAGGGAGACGCAGCCCGTGCCTACGCCGAGGAGCAGGGCCGCTCTACAGGCGGCTCCTTCGATCCGTTCGAGGTCTTCCTGCACGACGTCCCCCCCGAGGTAGTGGAGTCGGGACCCCCACCCCGGGATCAGTCGGGGCGACCCTTCGAGGATCCGTGGCCACTCGATTCGTGGCCGGAGGTGGAGACCCGGGTGATCGCCGGGCGCCATGACCGCTTTTTCCCCCTCGACTTCATGCGTCGCCTGAGCCGGGAGCGCCTCGGCGTCGAACCCGACGTTATCGAGTCCGGTCATCTCCCCGCTCTCGCCCGCCCGGAGGAACTCGTCGAGCTGTTGGAGTCCTATCGCACTCTCGGCCCGGGCTCTAGCGACCACGAAGAACGACAATGGGAGGGATAACCGTGAAAGCGAACGAGATCGCAGAGGTTCTCAACCGGCCGATCAGTCAAGAACTGTTGGCCCGCGACCTGACCCGCTTGGCCTACGTCGCAAAGGACGGCGCCCCCCGCAACGTCCCGATCGGATTCGCCTGGAACGGCTCGGAGATCGTCATGTGCACCCCGAAGAACGCCGCCAAGCTCCATGCCCTGCGCCAGAACCCCAGGGTTGCCCTGACGATCGACACCGAGGTGCACCCGCCCAAGATCTTGCTGATCCGCGGCCGGGCCGAGCTGGACTTCGTCGATGGCATCCCGGATGAGTATCTCCAGGCCAACAGCAGCTACGAGATGACCCCAGAGCAACGGGTCGAGTGGGAGGCGGAGGTGCGGTCGCTCTACCACGACGGCATGGTCCGGATCGTCGTGACCCCGACATGGGTGAAGCTGATCGATTTCGAGACGACGCTGCCGAGCGCGGTCGAGGAGCTGGTCCAGCAGCGGGACGGACGTCAGCGCGCCTGAGCGCGGCTCGGTTAGGTCTTCCTGGTGAAGATGAGGTCGAAATCCTTGCGCCAGGTGACGCCGTTGTCCTCGGACGCGTCCCAAGCGGCCTCGATGCGATCCCCCAGGTTCTCGGCGGTGAAGCGCTGGTGGAAGTCCGTGTCCTCTCGGAGCAGGGTCCAGTGGTTGCCGTCGAGTTCCATGTCGAAGATGCGAGCCACGCCCCGATCGTCGTGGTAGAAGACCTGGTACCTGGCCTGGGCGTCGCTGTACCCGATGACCTGCACCGCCGGCGCCTCGTCACCCAGCCCCCAGCGGAAGACGATGAAGCTCTCGTCGAGCCACTCGAAGGTGGCCGACCCGTCGACTCGCTCGTCGAGGCTGTCGAGGAACCACGAGTTTGTCATGACAAGGTCCCACGACCCGATGAGTTCTTCCAGCCTCGCGATGGCGGCGTTCTTCACGTTGCCGGGCCGTAGCACAGGTGGACGACACCGTTGTCGTATGTGTCCTGTGCTTTCAGGGTAAGCCGGGTCGGGTCGACCCCCTCGCCCCAGAACTTCTCACCCTTGCCGAGCGCCAGCGGGTAGACGAACAGGTGCAGGTCGTCGACCAGGCCTTCGGCGAGCAGCGCCCGCACCAGCTGCCCGCTGCCGGAGATGTAGATGATGCCGTCGCGCTCCTGTTTGAGCTTCCGGATGGCGTCGGGGTCGAAGGGGCCGAGCGAGGTGGAGTTGTTCCACTCTTCGACGGGCACGTCGGTGCCGACCACGAACTTCTCGGTCTCGTTGAAGAACGGCGCCCCGGGGTCTTCCTCGACGGTCCGGTCCCGCCAGGCGGGGGCGAACATCTCGAATGTCCGCCGACCCAGCAGGATGGTTTCCGACTGGCCGGTGATCGCGCCGAGCGTCTCGCCCATCGCCGGGTCGAAGCCGTAGTCGAACGTCCAGGTCGGCGCCTCGAATACGCCGTCCAGGGCGATGAACTCGTGAACTGCGATGGTCGCCATCACGTTTCCTCCTGTAGGGGGGGTGCCCGCTCCAGAGCAGGTCCGGCTCGGTCACGTTAGGTTGGCGAGGACTACTAGCTGACACCCCGAACGGAGCCGGTCCAGAACACCATCACCACAGCCGGGGAGCGGGTCAGTTGCGCCGGTCGTCAGTCCTCAGCGAGCACCTCCCGGAGCTTGGCCGCGAAGGCATCCGGGTCGCCCGTCTGGCCGTACTCGCCGCCCAGGAAGCCGGCGTGGTCGCCCGGGAAGATCATCGGCTCGGCGCCCAGGCGTTCGGCTACGGCGAGCGCCCCGCGGTTGGCCAACTCGCCTTCTGACTCGGTGCCGGCAGCCATGACGATGCGCGTGGATGCTGCGGTCAGGGCTCCGAAGTCGGGCTCGTATCCGATGGACCCCACTAGGGCGAGGCCCAGGAGAGGGTCGGTCCGAGACCCGTCGTCCTCGGTTGGGAGGCCGAAGGCCGCTGGATCCGGGGCGGGCCGCTGGGCGAAATCGGGCGGGAACTCGCCGGTATGGCTGGCGAGGGCGATGAAGTGGGCCATCCCCGCGCCCCAGCCGCGCTGACGGTAGGTCTCGTTGACGGCGCCAGCAGCCGCCAGGGCGGCGTCGCGGTCGGGGAGGAGCGTCGGGAGCGGAGGCTCGTGGGCCACGAGGGTCCGCACGTCCTCGGGGTGGGCGGCGACGAGCGCCAGCGCGTTCACGGCGCCGCCACTGCTGGCGAACAGGTCGACCGGCCCTCCTCCCAGCTCCTGGATGATCCTGTGCAGGTCCTCAGCGTGCTGTTCGGGCGTGGGCGGGGTTGTCGGCTCGGTCAGTTGGCTGCGCTCGCTTCCCCGCGGGTCGTGGGTGACCACGGTGTGGTCACTGAAGTGGCCCGCCAGGGTGGCGAAGCCGGCGCCGCCCATCGGCGAGGCGGTCAGGAGCAGGGGAGTGGCGTCCGGCGAGCCGCCGGGGCGGACGTCGTAGGCCAGGGTCGCGCCCGGCACCGCCAGCGTGCCGGTGGCCTCTTCATTCAGGTTCATCGTGTTCCTCCTTCGTGGTAGATCGCGATCTGGAGACGAGCGGCCACCCTCGCCGTCGGTCAGCTGTCCTCGGCGAGAATGGCGTCGATCTGGCCTACGGCTCCGGTGAGGCCCTCCTCCATTCCGAAGCCGAGAATCTGCTCCATGGCCTCGGTGCTCGGGAAGACGTTCACGATCGACATCCGGGTTCGATCGGTGCCGATCTCTTCGATCGTGACGCTGAACTCGTTTGTCGGCAGCTCCGTGTTCGGCGAACCGTCGTCGTTGGAGAAGCCGTCGCGGACGACCAGTGAGTGGGGTGGATCGACCTTCTGAACCTCCCAGTAGCCGCGGGGCTGATCGCCCTCCGGTCCTGTCATGTGGTAGTCGACGCGACCGCCGGGCGTCAGGTCGTGGTTGGTGAAGGTGGCCGGGTAGGTCGGCGGCCCCCACCAGCGCTCGAGTTGGCGCGGGTCCGACCACAGCTGCCACACCCGCTCGGGCGAGGCGTCGAACTCGGCGTCGAGGGTCAGGCTGAGGGCGTGGGGGTCCTTGCGGACGGCGGTAACGGTCATTGCGCTTCCTCTCTCGCGTATTCGTTGACGAGCTGGCTCATGCGGTCCATTCGGCCCCGCCACAGCTCCTCGTATTGGTCGAGCAGCCGGCGCGCGGTGCGAAGGCCCTCGACGTTGGTGCGGACGACCTTGCGTCGCCCGACGCGGTGCTTGTTGACGAGGCCGGCCCGTTCGAGGATGGCGACGTGCTTTTGCACCGCCGCGAAGCTCATCGGATAGTGGCTCGCCAGCTCGGCGATGCCCTCCTCGGAGTCGATGGCGCGACGTACGATGTCACGGCGGGTGTGATCCGCCAGGGCACCGAACATGCGGTCGAAGTCAGGAGGGGCGATCTGCACCAATACAACCATACGGTTGTATTAACGACCTGTCAAGCCCTTTACGTTCCTCCGAACGGGGGGCGTTCATGCGGGTTTTCCTATAGTCGGCGCCATGGACATGAAGCTCGAACTTGTGGCGGTGCCCGTAACGGACGTCGATCGGGCCAAGGCGTTCTATGTAGACCAGGTCGGCTTCAACGCCGACCACGACCACGTCGTGAGCGACGACCTCCGCTTCGTGCAGTTGACTCCGCCGGGGTCGGCTTGCTCCATCGTCATAGGTGTAGGGATCACCGAGATGCCACCGGGTTCCCAACAGGGCCTGCAGGTGGTAGTCGACGACGCCGCCGCCCTGCGAGATGACCTGCGCGGCCGGGGAGTCGAGGTGAGTGACGTCGACAAGCAGCCGTGGGGCTGGTTCATCTACTGGAGCGACCCCGACGGCAACACCTGGGCCGCCCAGCAGATGCTGCCGGACGAATCGGAATAGGCGCCGCTCCTGACAGCTCTCGGGTCCGATGCCTA
>DATFFO010000203.1:0-14035 GCA_035250025.1 Acidimicrobiia bacterium | reverse complement strand
GCAGCCGGGCAAGAGTTTCGTCTAGGTCACTCACAGTGAACATCGCGCGTAGATAGCCAAGGGCATTCACAGCGGCGTTTCGATGGTCAGAGACAACAGGTGGAGTGAGAAATCGGGAAAGCTCGAGCCGACTGTGGCCGTCGGGAGTAACCATCATCGCGATTTCGACCTGCTGGTCACCCAGTCCGGTGACGCGCCCGGCCCACTCTCCTTCAACCATCCCCCGACCTTCTAGCTCCAACCCAAGCTCGGCAAAGAAAGCGATGGCGTCATCGAGGGATTCCACCACGATGCCGACATTGTCCATCCTAAGTAACCCACTTTTGGTCATAGGGACTTCCGACAGGTGCGAATCATGACCTTTGGAATCATGCCTCATTTTCACACGGCTGCCTGGCCGCCGAGCCCGTCGCCCACCTGACCTCACATCCGGTCGGGATGGCCTTGTCTTCACCGCCCCAGAAGGTGGAGCACTCCAACTCACTCTTCCGTCGTAGGCCGCAGGACCTACGACACCAGGCAGGCGCGGGCTCTCACGCACTCTGAACGGATCCAGGGTCGTAACGCCCGACCTCTGAAACGGCGAAAACCGCCTGTGACCAGGCGGTTCGCGAGGTGGAGCTGAGGGGATTTGAACCCCTGACCCCTTGCATGCCATGCAAGTGCTCTGCCAGGCTGAGCTACAGCCCCATCGGGGAAGTTCCTCAGATTACCAGTCGCCGCTCCCCCACTGCGAACCGTCAGGCCTCGGAGGCCACGGGTTCCTCCCAGCTGATATGGGGAGCGTCCCGCCACAGTCGTTCGAGCCCGTAGTAGTCGCGCTGGTCGGGTTGGAAGAGATGGACGACGACGTCGCCGTAGTCCAACAGGACCCACTCGCCCTGGTCGGCCCCCTCCCGGCGGAGCGGCTTGCGGCCGGCCTTGTCGGCCAGGGCCTCCTCGACTCCGTCGGCGACGGCGCGAACATGGGTGCGCGAGGTACCGGTGGCGATCACGAAAGCTTCCGTGATGGCGAGGAGATCGCCCACCTCCAGTATCTCTAGGTCCAAACCCTTCTTGTCGTATATGGCATCTGCCGCCATGCGGGCGATCAGCTCGAAGTCCTGTACGGGTAGTCCTCCTGGTCTCGTTGCGCTCATCCTACCGAGACTGCCGAGGCATCCGTATAGAGGTTCTCGGCCGTGAAGTAGCGCCACACCGGATCCGGGACCAGGAACCGGGTCGACTTCCCCTCGGCTTCCCGGCCACGAATCATTGTGCCGGACAGGTCGAGCGGCGCCATGTCGAGCCACGACAGGTTGGTGACAACCCTGCCCTCGACTGCGGAGGCGTCGATTCCCGGACGAGGGGCTACGGCGAGTTCCACCCGACTCATGACGTCGGCGGCACGTTCCCACGTCGGCAGGTTGAGAGCGGCGTCCGCCCCCAGAATGAGCACGATCTCCAAGCCTGCATCGAACGTCGCCAGTGTGTCGGCGGTGTAGGTCCACCCATCGCGGTGGACCTCGCGGTCGTCGGCCACGAAGTAGTCGACGTCGTCGACAGCCAGCCGGGTCATCTCCCAGCGATGGCGGGCGGCGGACTGGCGGCGCTCGGCCTTCTGCCAAGGAGCGCCGGCGGGCATGAAAACGACGAATCCCAGGCCCAGTTGGCGATACGCCACCTCTCCCATGTGGAGGTGGGCGAGATGGGGCGGGTCGAAGGTGCCGCCGAGGAGTCCGATTCGCACCCTCGACAGGATAGGGAACCAGGCGAAGGGCATCACTGATGGACCCGAACTGGCAGGCCAGAAACGGCGCCGGATCGACGTACGATCCGCCGATGCGCACCGAGAGGTGGAGAGCGCCACGTCCATGGGCGGCACCCGACGTCCCCAACGTGTCCCCGCGCCGCACGGCCTCGCCGGCGGCGACATCGAGCGACTGGAGGTAGGACACAGAGACCTTCACCTCCCCCGACATGATCGTGACCGTCCGCATCCCCGCCACGGTGCCCGCGAAGGTGACGGCTCCGTCCAAGGGGGCAGCCACCGGCGAGCCTGGTTCGGCAGCGAGGTCGACCCCCCAATGGCCGGCATAGGCTCCAGCCGGGGCGAATGACGCCACCACCTGGCCGGGCACGGGCGGCGAGAGGCAGACCAGCCCCGACATGAGCCACATCACGGCGGCGACCACCTCACTCCTCTCCCCTCCCGCCGCCAAGGTACGCGCCCGGGCTGCCGAACGGAAGGGGGTCGACGGGGCGACCTCCTTGACCGGCGACTGCCGCCATCCGGGGGAAGTCTCTAGCCTTGGAGTCCACTCCAATAGGACCGGTACATGACCAAATTGCGCGTGGGCCTCATGGGATTCGGCCGCATCGGCCGCAATGTCTTTCGCCTGCTTCGTGAGCATCCCGACCTGGAGGTTGGCGCCATCTCCGATGTCGACGACCCCTCCGGCCTCGCCTACCTCCTCAAGTACGACTCGATCTACGGCCGCTACCCCGGAGAGGTCTCCTACGCCGACGACGTGTTGACTGCAGACGGGCGCAAGGTCGCCTTCCTGAATGCCAAGGAGCCCGGGGACGCTCCCTGGGGCGACCACGGAGTCGACCTGGTCGTCGAGGCGACCACCCGATACCGCAGCGCTGCTGTCAACCAGGGCCATCTCGACAACGGTGCCCAGGCCGTGGTGGTGACGTCGAGCCCCGAAGAGGCCGGCGACCTGCCGATGGTGCTGGTCGGCATCAACGACCACGTACTCGACGACGCTCCCAGGATCGTGGCTCTGGGTTCGAACACGTCCAACGCCATCGCCCCGGTCCTACGCACCATCAACGAGCGCTTCGGCATCGAGCGGGCCTTCTGGACGACGGTCCACGCCATGTCCAATTCGGGAAGGCTGGCCGACGTTCCCAGCGAGGGCTTCCGCACGAGCCGCGCTGCGGGGGAAAACATCATCCCCGAGCAGACCAATTCTCCCGACATCGTCACGCAGGTGATGCCTGAACTGGCCGGCAAGCTGTCGGCCGTTGCCTTGAATGTTCCTGTGCCCGACGGCTCGACCGTGGATCTCGTCACCATTACGAGCCAGCCAACGAGCAAAGACGCCGTCAACGAGGCGATCGCCACCGCCGCCTCCGAGCAGTATGGCGGGATCCTCGAATACGTGACCGATCCCATCGTCTCGTCCGACGTGAAGTCGGCGACCTACTCCGGCGTCTTCGACTCGCTGTCGACGATGGTCATGGCCGACACCATGGTCAAGACCATCACCTGGTTCAACAACGGCTGGGGGTATTCCGCCCGCGTCGTCGAGGTGCTGGAACGCCTGGGTGCCCAGCTTCGAAAGGACTCCTGATGACATTGAACGTAGCCATCAACGGCTTCGGCCGGATCGGTCGGGCGGTGTTCCGCATCATCGCCACCCGGCCCTTGACAG
Source organism: Acidimicrobiia bacterium (assembly GCA_035250025.1). Taxonomy (GTDB): domain Bacteria; phylum Actinomycetota; class Acidimicrobiia; order Spongiisociales; family ZC4RG35; genus DATFFO01. Next base: position 10,613 of record DATFFO010000203.1, on the reverse strand, counting down.
GGATCAACGTGGTCGCCATCAACGACCTGGCCGATGACGATATCCTCGCCTACCTGCTCGAGTACGACTCGGTGATGGGCCCATTCGAGCAGGAGGTCACGGTGGCCGACGAGGTGATGAAGGTGGGGAACCATCGCATTGCCATGCTGCGGGAGACCGATCCGGCCAAGTTGCCGTGGGCCGAGCTAGGTGTCGATGTCGTCGTCGAGTCGACCGGTGTCTTCCGCGATAGGGCCTCTCTCGAGAAGCACCTGGAAGCTGGAGCCAAGAAGGTCGTCCTCACGGTGCCCTCCAAAGACGCCATCGACGAAACGGTGGTCCTCGGGGTCAACGACGACCAGCTCGACGCCGACGACTTGATCGTGTCCAACGCCTCGTGCACCACCAACTGCCTGGCTCCGGTTGCCAAGGTCCTCGACGACGCCTTCGGGATAAAGCGCGGGCTGATGACAACGGTTCACGCCTACACCAACGACCAGCGCCTGGCCGACGTCCCCCATAAGGACCTGCGCCGCAGCCGGGCGGCGACAGAGAACATCATCCCCACCACAACCGGTGCCGCCAAGGCGGTAGGCGAGGTCCTTCCTCAGCTCAAGGGCAAGCTCGACGGGATGGCAATGCGGGTCCCGGTGCCAGACGGCTCGACCGTGGACCTCGTCGTCGAACTCGAGCAAGAGGTGACGGTCGACGAGGTCAACGCCGCCATCAAGGAGGCGGCCGACGGGCCGTTGAAGGACATCCTCGAGTACAGCGACGACCCGATCGTGTCGACCGACATCATCGGCAACCCCCACTCGTCGATCTTCGACGCCGCCGGCACCCAGGTTCTCGATGGACATCTGGTCAAGGTCTTGGCCTGGTACGACAACGAGTGGGGCTACTCCAATCGCGTGGTCGACCTCGTCGAGCGCCTGGCGGAGGTCATGGAACCGGCCGCGGCTGGGTAGATCGGCTCACTGACGCCTGGGCCGACAGTTCGCGGTGGTGGGTGCGATGCCCCCCTACCCACCGGCTCCGACTACTCGAGGAGGTCGAGGACTGTCTTGCGGAATTCGTTGGGCTGGAAGGGCTTGGTGACGAAAGCGTCGGCCCCTCCCTCGTCGGCCCGGCGCCGGGATTCCTCCTCGGCATGAGCGGTCAGGACCACGACAGGCGTCGACCGGACTGTCTCGTCGGCCCGGACCTTGGCCAGGACCTCCCAGCCGTCCATGCGGGGCAGGCCGATATCGAGCACGACCAGGTCAGGCGACTCGGAGGTGACGGCTTCGAGGCCGGTCGGTCCGTCTTCTCGGGTGATGATCTCGAGATCGGCCGCCCGCAGGCACACCTCGATCAGCCGGCGAATCACCGCCGAGTCTTCGATCACCAGAATTCGCTGACCCAAGCCACACCTCGCTGCTCGTCGTTAAAAGAATGGGGCAGGTCGCCACTCGCCAGAGTATCGGACGCCCGCGGCTCGGAGTTGAGTTCTTCTCACATCCGGCCCGCCGCGGTGGGAAGGCTGAGTTCCTCCACGAACGCCTCCAACTGTCGCAGTGTGCGCACCTCGTAGACCCCCTGGCACCAAGGGGCGTATCGGCCCATCACCGAGTCGCCCGTGTCCCAGTAGCTCTTCGGCTCGGGATTGAGCCAATAGACCGACCGAGCCTTCCGAGAGATCTCGCCCAGCATGTCGTCTTGGGGCTGGCGATAGTTGTTGCGGGCATCGCCGGTGATGATCACGGTTGAGCGCGGTGTGACCTCTCTGCCGAACCGCTCCACAAAACCGGCAAAAGCGGTCCCGTAATCGGAGTGCCCGTCGTGGAGAACTACTTCGGCCTCGGTGGCGATTCGAGCCAGGGCACTGGGGAAGTCGGTTCCCGGACCGAAGAAGTCGGTGACCTCGTCGACAGTGTCGATGAAAGCGAACGATCGCAGCTTCGAGAACTGGGTCGACATCGCATACGTGAACTGGAGGGTGAAGCGGGCGAACGTCGCCATTGAGCCGGAGATGTCACACAGGAGGAACACCTCGGGCCGGTGGGGACGGGGAGAGCGGAATTGCGGATCCATGGGCACGCCCCCCGTCGCCAGAGATCGCCTGACCGTGCGGCGAAAGTCCAGACGGCCCCTTCTCAACATTCGGCGGCGGCGGGCGAGACGGGCGGCGAGCTTGCGGGTGAGGGGGACGATGGCCTCTTCGATCGCCTCGAGATCGTGGCGGGTGGCATGCATGAGATCGACGTCCTCGGTGAGCGGCTTGCGCAGGGTGCGAGCGACCGCCTCCCTCCCGCGGTCCTCCACGAGCCGGCGACGGATCTCATCTCTCACCGCCTCCCTCAACTGTTCGAGGCGCGCCTCTACCTCCTCGGCGAGAAGGCGGCGCTCCAGATCGCCGAGGTCGCCCGCCTCCGAGGACATGGCGTGGGCGAGCATCTCCTCAAGTTGGTCGATGTCCAGGCGGCGTAGCGTCCGGTACAGGTAGTAGGTGCCGCCCACGGGACGGCCCTTCTCGAATCCGGATAGCCGGTCGACCGCAGAGCCGACGGCTGCCGACAGAGCGGCCATGTCGAGGTCCATCAGCGCCTGCAGCAGGGCATCGCGCAATTCGTCCGATTCGCCTCCCGCCCCCCCATCACCGGTGGCGCCGGGACCCACGCCTTGCCTCGACGCCGCCTCGACCGAGCCACTGGGTGCCAGGGCGAAGAAGACATCGAAGGCGGTGTCGAAGGCTTCCAGGTGCCGTTCCGCCTTGACCAATGTCGCGGCCAGCGTCGCCCGCAGAGCCTCGCGGTCACCGATGTCGGCGACCTCGAGGGCGCGCATGGCGTCGATCGTCTCGACCATGGAAACCGGCACCCCCGCTGCTCGTAGCTCTCCCACGAACGCCGTCACGAGCGACGTGATCGGCGATGCCTGGGTCGTCAATGTCTGGCCAGCTCGGCGGTCGCCTTGTCGATGTCGCTCTGGTACTTGAGGAGCACATGGAGCGTGCCCGTGACAGCGCTCGTGTCCAAGTGGTCGATGGCCAGGGCGAGCAACGTCCGCGCCCAGTCGATCGACTCGGACACCGAGGGCGCCTTCTTCAGGTCCATCTGGCGGATCGACCGCACGATGCCGGCGATCTGGGAGGCCAGCCGCTCGGGTAGCTCAGGTACGCGGGCGAGGAGAATCTCCTGCTCGCGGGCGGCATCGGGATATCCGATGTAGAGGAATAGGCAGCGGCGCTTGAGTGCTTCGGACAGCTCCCGAGTGTTGTTGGAGGTGAGGATGACAAACGGCTGGGACGTGGCCGTGATCGTCCCCAGCTCAGGAATCGAGACCTGAAAGTCGGACAGGACCTCGAGGAGCAGGGCCTCGGTCTCGATCTCCACCCGGTCGATCTCGTCGACCAGCAGCACCACCGGCTCGGGCGACCTGATCGCCTCCAGCAAGGGCCGTGTCAGGAGGAACTCGTCGGAGAAAATGTCCGCTTCGAGGTCGTCCCACTCATGCTCACGGTCGGCCTGGATGCGGAGAAGCTGCTTCTTGTAGTTCCATTCGTAGAGCGCCTTCGATTCGTCCAGCCCCTCGTAGCACTGGAGCCGGATGAGGCGGCGATCCCACAGCTTGGCGAGGGCTTTGGCCAATTCGGTCTTTCCGACCCCGGCCGGACCTTCGACGAGGATGGGCTTGCCGAGGCGATCGGCCAGGAACGCCACCTGGGCGATCCTGGGATCCGCCAGGTAGTCGACCCGGCGCAGGGCGTCCATCAGCTCGGCGGGCGACTGGGTGCTCGTGGTGGTCAAAACGGCCCTTCGGAACGGGCAGGCCAGTGTAGGAGCGGCCACGGAGGGTCCTATTAGCGGCAGCAAGCGTGGGTAACCTGCCCTCCGCCATGAAGATCGTCATTGTCGGAGCGGGGGCCGTCGGGTCATATCTGGCCGAGCGGCTCGCTGGCGAGGGCCTCGACGTCGTGGTCATCGAGGCCGACGAGCAGAAGGCGGCCGACCTCCAGGAGCGCATCGACGCCCTGGTCGTCACCGGCAACGGAGCCTCTGTCGCCACCCTGGAATCCATCGGCGCTGCCGACGCCGATCTGCTGGTCGCCGTTTCGAACTCCGACGGCGCCAATGTCCTGGCTTGCAGCGCCGCCCACCAGCTCGGCGTGGCACGCACGGTGGCGAGGATTGAGGATCCCGACCTGCGCGAGGGGGTCGACCGCCTCGGGGTGGACGTCGTCATCGACCCCGGAGCGACGGCGGCGAGCGAACTGGTCGCTCTGGTACGTCAGACAGGCGTCTCCGAGATCGTCCACTTCGCCAACGGAGCTTTGGTGCTGGTGGGTGGAACGGTCGCCCCGGGGGCACCGCTGGCGCGCGGTTCCCTACCTGAGGTCCAGCTGCGCAACGCAGAGTGGGGTTGGGTCGTGGCCGCCACGGTGCGGCACGGCCACACCCTGGTCGGTCTGAGCTCATCCAACATCCGCGCCGGAGACCATGTGCTGTTGATGACGACAAAGGAGCATCTCGCCAAGGCCACGGCCCTGATGGGACTGCGGAAGCGGCGCATCCGCCGCGTCGTGATCATGGGCGGCACCCGCCTGTCCGAGCTCACCTGCGACGTCATGCTCGCCGCCGGCTTCTCGGTGATCGTGGTCGACTCAAACCGGGAGCGATGCGCCAAGATCTCGGCGCGCCATCCCAAGGCCGTCGTCATCTTCGGGGACCCGATCGATCCCGACGTCCTCTCCGACCTCGAGCTTGGCGGCACCGACGCCGTGCTTGCCCTCACGGGGTGGGACGAGATGAACATCACCGCATGTCTCGTGGCCAAGGCCCTCGGAGCAGCCTCGACCATCGCCCGGTTCAATCGCATCGACTTCGTGTCCCTCCTCTCCGGAGTCGGAATCGACGCTGCCGTGTCCAGCCGGCTCCTGGCTGCGTCGGCGATCCTGCGCTTCATACGCCATGGCCGCATCCAGCAGGTGGTGACATTCTCCGACACGGACGCCGAGGCATTGGAGCTCGAGGTGGCAGAAGGCGCACCGGCCATCGACAAATCGTTGGCTGAACTGCGGATTCCTCACGGGGTGGTGGTGGGAGGGATCTCACGGGTCGACACCACCTTCGTCCCGGACGGCTCGACACGCATCCGCGAGGGCGATCGGATCATCGTCTTCGCCATCGCTGACCGCGTCGAAGACGCATCCGAGTTGTTCGCCCCCTGATGCCCACCCGGAATCTCCGGTCGACAAGGTCGCTTCCTCGCACCCTCGCCTTCGTCATCGGTTCCGCCGTGTCGGCTGTCGGGGCTTCGATGTTGGCCGCAGCGGCCGTGTCGGTCGCACACGGCGAATGGCACGCTGCCCGCGGGATACTCATCGCCTGCGTCCTCACCATGGCAGCGGGATTGATCCTATGGCGCGGCTTCGGCCGCCCGGCGCCGATCGGGGTCAAGGAGGGCTTCGCCACGGTCGGACTGGCCTGGTTCGTGATCTCGGCCTTCGGGGCTCTCCCATATCTCTTCACCGAGACCCTCACAACCTTCACCGACGCCTTTTTCGAGACGGCGTCTGGCTTCACGACGACAGGCTCGAGCGTCATCCCCGACCCGTCGACTCTCCCGCGGGGCATAGGCATATGGAGAGCGTCGACGCAATGGATCGGGGGCATGGGCGTGATCGTCCTCTCGGTCGCCATCCTCCCGCTCCTCGGCACAGGTGGGATGCAACTGGCGCGGGCCGAGTCCCCTGGTCACACGCCCGACCGGCTGACGCCTCGGTTCCAGGACACCGCCAAACGCCTATGGCTGGTGTACGTCGGCTTCACGGTGGCTCAGATCGTTCTCCTGACCGTCGCCGAGATGGACGTGTACGAAGCTGTCAGCCACTCGTTCTCTACGTTGTCCACCGGTGGCTTCGGCGCCAAGCCGGACTCGATCGCCGGGTACTCGCCGTACTCGCAATGGATCATCACACTCTTCATGTTCATCGGCGGCGTCAGCTTCAGCCTCCACTACCGCGCCTTCCGCCAGCCCTTGGCCTATGCCCGGAACGCCGAGTTCCGGCTGTTCGCCGCCATCGTCGCCGGAGCGGTGATCGTGGTCGCCGGCGGCCTGTTGGCCGACACCCCCCTCACCGACGCCATACGCCACGCCACGTTCACGGTGGTCTCGATCATCACGACGACCGGCTTCGCCACCGACGACTTCGGGCTGTGGCGTCCGGCGCTCCAAATCCTGATCGTCGGTCTCATGTTCCCCGGCGGTATGGCGGGTTCGACGGCCGGGGCGGTGAAGACATTTCGCGTCGGCGTTCTGTCTAAGGCGGCGTTCGCAGACCTACGCCGCCTCGTCCATCCCCGGGGCATCTTCACGGTCCGATTCGGATCGGCACGGGTTGGGGAACCGGTGGTCGAGGCGATCCAGTCGTTTTTCTTGTTCTACATGTTCCTGTTCATGACCGGGACATTCCTGCTGATGTTCATCGATGCCAACATTTCCGAACGGCTGGATCTGGTTACGGCGGCGTCAGCGGTGGCCACCACCCTCGGGAACGTCGGACCCGGACTCGGACTGGTGGGCCCGATGGGCAACTTCGCCGATCTCACCATCCTCGGGAAGTGGCTCCTGTCGTCGCTGATGATCATCGGCCGGCTCGAGATCTTTCCCGTCTTGCTGCTATTCACCCGCGACCTGTGGCGTCGGTGAGGTGCCATCCCCGACCAGGACCACCAGGTCATCACGATGGATCGCTTCTGGTCCGCCTTGCCGACCGAGAAGTCTCATGAGCTCGGCGCTGCCCATGCGGGACAGGCCCCGAGCGACAGTCCGAGCGTCGGGAGTGACGACATCCACGGCACTGCCGGGGCCGAACGAACCGATGACCTCCGTCACACCCACCGGGAGGAGTGACCTTCCGCCGCGCACGAGAGCGTCGGCAGCCCCGGCGTCGACCCGTACAGTTCCCGCCACGTTCTGACAGAAGGCGATCCACAGCTTCCGGGCGGGAAGCGGGTAGGGGCGCGGCCGCACCCAGGTACCCACGTCCCTTCCTTCGAGGATCTCCGCCAGGGATGACCCCGCCTGGGCAATCACCGTCGGGATCTGCGACCAGGCGGCGATGCGGGCCGCCGTGACCTTGGAGGCTACTCCTCCCGACCCGAATGGCCCACCCCCGGAGAGGGAGTTCAAGCGCTGGTCGGCGTGATCGACGGCGGCGAGGAACTCGGCCTCCTCGCGACTCGGGTCCGTCGAGAACAGACCCTGCGTGTCGGTGAGGATGACCAGCAACGAAGCTCCTATCAGGTGGGACACGATGGCGGCGAGCCGGTCGTTGTCGCCGAGCCGCAGCTCATCGATCCCCACCGTGTCGTTCTCGTTGACGACTGGCACGATTCGCTTGGCGATCATGCGCTCGAGAGCCTGGCGAGCATGGAGATACTGGTCGCGATGGGCGAGGACGTCGCGGGTGAGCAACACCTGGCCGGCCACCATGTCCCGGGCCGTGAACGCCTCGGCGTAGCGGTGCATGAGCCGCACCTGGCCGACCGCCGCCGCTACCTGGAAATCCGGAACGTCGGTGGGCCGTCTGGTGAGGCCGGCCGCGGCCAGGCCAGCGGCCACGGCGCCGGAAGTCACCAGAACCGTGGGGTGACCGGCGCCCCATGCCGTTGCCACTTCGGAGGCAATCCGGGTCACCGCCTCCTCGTCGAGCTCGCCGCGGGGCGTGACCAGGCTGGACGACCCCACCTTGACCACGACCCTCGAACCAGCGGTCAGGGGACCCCTCATTCCTCCTCCCCCGCCTCCGGTGCCGAATACTCGAAGCTGAGCTGTCCGATGCGGACCTCGTCGCCTTCATGGGCGCCGGCCTCGGCCAGTGCCTCGTCCACGCCCAGCCGGGCCAGGCGGGCCGCGGCCAGGTCCGCCGCCTCCGGGTTGGTCAGGTCCGCGAAGGCCACCGCCCGCATCGCTTCGATCCCGTCGAGCCGCCACGCCTGGCCCTCACGGCGAATGCTGAACGGTGTTTCGACAGGCCGATGGAGCACGTAGCCCGGCCGGTCGGGCATCTCTCTCTTTGCGGTCTCGACGAGATCGGCCACCCGGTGGAGGAAAGTGGGGATGCCCGCCCGGGTGACCGATGAGATCACGAGCGCGTCTGGCAGGACCCCGGCGGCGACTTCCGCCTGGGGAAGGTCACCCTTCCCGATCACGACGATCCGGGGACGGGTGGCGAGGTCCGGGGAGTAACGCCCCAGCTCCCCGATGAGGATCTCGTGCTGTCGTTCCACCGGCACCGGCTGCGTCTCGGAAGGGTCTAGAAGGACCACCAGGGCACGGGAGCGTTCTACGTGACGCAGGAACTCGTGCCCGAGGCCCTTGCCCTCGGCGGCACCCTCGATGAGGCCGGGGATGTCGGCCAGGACAAACTCGCGACCACCGGCGTCGACAACACCCAGGTTCGGCTCCAGGGTGGTGAATGGGTAGTCAGCGACCTTGGGCTTGGCGGCGGATACCACCGAAATCAGGGTGGACTTCCCGGCGTTGGGGAATCCGATCAGGGCGGCGTCGGCCAGGAGTCGCAACTCGAGGACGAACGAGGCCTCGCGACCGTATTCGCCTTGCTCGGCCACCGAGGGAGCACGGTTGGTGGGAGAGACGAAGGCGGCGTTGCCCCGACCACCGCGGCCCCCCTCGACAGCCACGACGGATTGTTCGGGAAGGGCCAGGTCTGCGATGAGCACACCGCTCTCGTCGTAGACGCTGGTGCCTGGTGGCACACCAAGGACGCGATCGGTTCCTCGCTTGCCGTGCTGGAGGTCGCCACGACCGTGACTTCCGTCACCCGCCCGATGATGGGGGTTCCTCTGGTAGGTGAGGAGGGTGCTCATGCCCTCGTCGACCTGTAGTAAGACGGAGCCGCCGGGACCGCCGCTGCCGCCGTTGGGTTTGCCCTTGGGGAGACCCCGGCGGCGCACGAATGCGGCCACCCCGGCCCCGCCGTTGCCGGCGCGCAGATGGACGACGACTCTGTCTACGAACACCATCGGCCCGTCACGTTGGGTCCGGCTGGGCGCAGGGCGCCGACGATGTGCCGACGATCAGTCGGGGTTGACGTTGACCAGGCGGCGCTGGTTACGCGTGCCGTAGCTGACGGTGCCCGCCGTGAGAGCGAACAGCGTGTCATCACGGCCCCGCCCGACGTTGTCGCCGGGATGAATGCGGGTGCCGCGCTGGCGCACGATGATGGCGCCGGCGTCCACGAACTGGCCGTCGAACACCTTGGGGCCGAGGCGCTTGGCAGCCGAGTCGCGACCGTTCTTGCTGGATCCGCCTGCTTTGGTCTTGGACATGGGGTCACTCCTCCTCGGAGGCGGCGCCCTCGGCGGGGGCGGCCGTCTCGGTCTTGGATTTTGTGGTCTTCTTGGCAGCCGCCTTCTTGGCGGTCTTCATCTCGATGCCGGTGATCTCGAGTTGGGTGAATGTCTGACGATGTCCCATGTGGCGGCGATAGCCGGTCTTGTTCTTGTACTTGAAGATGTCGACCTTGTCGCCCTTGACCTCGCCCAGCACCTTGGCGGTGACGACGGCGTTGGCCAGGTCGCCGCTGTCGGAGTGGGTGGCACCTTCGTCGTCGACGACGAGGATGGGTTGGAATTCGACTGTGTCGCCGGCGTTCTTGACGCGCTCGACCTCGATGACGTCACCGGAACGCACCTTGGCCTGCTTGCCGCCAGCGCGAATGATGGCGTACATGGCTAAAGGACCTCGTGGAAGGGGTTTCGAGCCTGAGGATAGCAGGCGCCGGCAGGTGGTCAGTAATCAGGGCCGGTCCGGGTTATAAGACGGAAGCGAAGCTTTGTCCCCCACGCAGTGGGGGAAGGTCCCTGCCACCGGAGCGAAGCGGAGGTGGGAGGTAGGGGGATGCCCGAAGGGCAGGGCGGACCCTTTGTCCCCCACGCAGTGGGGGAAGGTCCCTGCCACCGGAGCGAAGCGGAGGTGGGAGGTAGGGGGATGCCCGAAGGGCAGGGCGGACCCGTGGCGGACCTCTCCTAGGCGCCTTCGTGTTGGGAGCGATCGCCCCCTACCCCACTTCGTGGGGGCCCCTTCCCCCTGTCGCTTCGCTCCAGGGGGACGAATGAAGCGGACAGATTCACTCGGCTTCTAGGGCCGAGACCACCGGGAGACCGTGCCTGACGGCGTCCTCGTGGATGAGCACGCCCCGCCCCTCACAGTGCGGGCACGGCTCCGAGAAGTGCTCGAGCAGACCCGCCGAGACGTTCTTGCGGGTCATCTCGACCAACCCCAGATGGGATACATCGAACACCTGGGTTCGTGTCTTGTCCCGGGCCAGGGTCTCGCGCAGCCGGCGGAGAACCATCTGCTGGTTCTTCTCCTTCTCCATGTCGATGAAGTCGATCACGATGATGCCGCCGATGTCGCGGAGGCGGAGCTGACGTCCGATCTCCTCGGCCGCCTCGAGATTGTTCTGGAGGACGGTTTCCTCGAGACTCGACGTGCCGACGAACTTCCCCGTGTTGACGTCGATGACGGTGAGGGCCTCGGTGCGGTCGAGCACGAGGTGTCCCCCCGAAGGCAGGAAGACTCGACGGTCGAGCGCCTTGCGGAGCTGGTCCTCGACGTGATACCGC
>DATFFO010000202.1:0-2892 GCA_035250025.1 Acidimicrobiia bacterium | reverse complement strand
CCCTGTCCCGATGCCCGCGCCGCCGCCACCGCTTCCGCCTTCGTCATGCCGGCGGGGAGTTGGCGGCCGATGACCCCGGCGAAGATGAGGTCGGTGGCGCGCCCCAGCACTTTCGGGCCGACCGACGAGAGGGCAACGCTGGCCACCCCAGCCACGAGGAGGGCGATGACTTTGCCCACCTGGGGACGGAGACGCCCGATGAGTCGTTTGGCCGACGGGCCGAAGTCGAGCGACTTCTGCGCCACCATGGCGCCGTGGAAGCCGCCCGGGCCCTCGCTTCGGATCCTCTCGGTCTCCTTCATCTTGCCGCGGGCGCTCACGACGCCTCTGCTTTCAGCTGGGACTCGACGATCTCGGCGTAGGTGGATGAGGTCCGGAGAAGCTCGTCGTGGGTCCCGACTCCAACTACCGCCCCATCTTCGAGAACCACGATCTGGTCGGCATCCATGATGGTGAACACCCTCTGGGCGACGATCACGACGGTGGACCGGGCCGTGACCGGCTTGAGCGCCCGGCGCAAACGGGCGTCGGTGGCGACGTCGAGTGCGGAGAAGGAGTCGTCGAAGAGGTAGATCGCCGGCCGCCGAATGACGGCTCGCGCAATGGCCAGCCGCTGCCGCTGGCCGCCCGAGACATTGGTGCCGCCCTGGGCGATCGGCGCCTCCAGTCCCTCCGGCATGGCGGCGACGAAGTCCCTGGCCTGGGCGACCTCGAGAGCCTGCCACATCTCCTCTTCGGTGGCGTCGGGCTTCCCGTAGCGGAGATTGGAAGCCACCGTTCCCGAGAACAGGTAAGCCTTCTGAGGCACCAGCCCGATGGATGCCCACAGGGTGTCGGGATCCAGCTCGCGGACGTCGACGCCGCTCACCGATATGGTCCCCTCGGTGGCGTCGTAGAGGCGCGGTATCAGGTTGAGGAGGGTGCTCTTGCCGGCCCCTGTCGAGCCGATGATGGCGGTGGTCTGGCCGGGACGGGCGGCGAGCGTGATGTCCGTGAGGACGGGATGGCTGGCGCCGGGATAGGTGAACCCGGCCCCGGCCAGGTCGAGGTGACCTGCTCTCGGCACCTCGGTCACACCCTCGGCAGGGGGGACCACCGAGGAGTCGGTGTCCAGCACCTCTCCGATACGGTCGGCGCACACGGAAGCGCGGGGGACCATCACCAACATGAAGGTCGACATCATCACCGCCATCAGGATCTGGATGAGGTAAGAGAGATAGGCCGTGAGCGAGCCGACCTGCATGGCACCGGCGTCAACGCGAAGGCCTCCGAACCAGAGGACCGCGACGCTCGACAGGTTGAGTACGAGGATGACCGTCGGGAAGATGGCTGCCATCCAGCGTCCCACCGTGATGGCCACGTCGGTCAGTTCTGTGTTGGCGCGGCCGAACCGTTCCGCCTCGAAGCCCTCCCGCACGAAGGCCCGGATGACCCGGATGCCCGTGATCTGCTCGCGCATCACCTTGTTCACCTGGTCGATCCGGCCCTGCATGATCCTGAACCCGGGGAGCATGCGGGAGACGATGAAACCGATCGACCCGGCCAATACGGGAACGGCGACCGCGACCAGCCAGGACAGCCCCACGTCCTCCCTCAAGGCCATTATCACGCCGCCCACCATCATGATGGGGGCAGAGACGAGCATCGTGAACATCATCAGCACCAGCATCTGCACCTGCTGGACGTCGTTGGTGTTGCGGGTAATGAGTGACGCCGGCCCGAACTGTGACACCTCCTGACCGGAGAAGGATCCGACCTGGTGGAAGATCGCCGATCTCAGGTCGCGGCCGAAGGCCATTGCGGTGCGGGCCCCGAAGTAGACCGCGGTGATCGTCGCCCCTACCTGGACCAGGGAGACTGCCAGCATCACGACACCGAGGCGGATGATGTAGTCGGTGTCGCCCCGCACCACGCCGTTGTCGATGATGTCGGCGTTTAGGCTCGGCAGGTACAGGGAGGCGATGGTGCCGACGAGTTGGAGCACGACCACGATGGCCATGTCCTTCTTATATGGACGCAAGAAGTCCTTGAGCAGGCGAATGAGCATCAGGAGGCCCCGACGGGATGGGGTAGGTCTGAGGTTCCGACCGGACGGGAGATCCCGGAGATCAGGACCTGGACGATTTCGTCGACACTGAGTTTTTCGTCGAGCGCCATCGACGGATGGGCGCGGGCGAAGAGCAGAGCCTTGAAAGCGGTGGCAGCCCGGGCAGGTTCCATCCTGAGCCGGTCACGGTTGCGCCCGAACAGGTCGGTGAGGACCTCCATCACCGCGGAGTTGAACTCGGCCACGAAGGGCGGGGGATCATGGCGGTGGTGGAGCTCAGTGGCGGGAAGGGTATGAAGCACGCCGAGAAGGGAGATCACCTCGTCGAAGCGCTCGAGCAGGATGCGGGCCGCCTCGGCCATCTGAGTCTCGAGGGGTGCGCCCCGATGGATCTCCGAGAAGCCGCGGTACACGGGCTCGGGGTCCATGGCCTTCTCGATGGCGTGATGGATGAGCTCGCGCTTGTCGGCGAAAACGCCGAAGAGAGTGCCCTCGGCCACTCCGGCCGCCTCGGCCAACTGCCGGGTCGTGACGTTCGCTCCCTGATCGACCAGCAGCGGTGTCACGGCGCGCACGATCACCAGGCGACGCTGTTCGGGAGGTAGCGGCTCGGCGCGGTGGCGACTGGTCACGCCGACAGGTTAACTGAGTGAGCGCTCACTCACAACCCGATGACTCCGCCTAGAAGCTTCCCCGGCCGGTTTCGGGGGAAGCGGCATGGGTATCGGAGCGAGATGGCTACCAAATACGGACTGACCCTGTCGAGCGAGGAGCATCCGCCCTCGCGTCTCATCGATCTGGCGGCGAATGCCGAGGAACATGGATTCGACTTCGTCTCCATCTCA
>DATFFO010000201.1:0-4249 GCA_035250025.1 Acidimicrobiia bacterium | reverse complement strand
ACGGTGTGTCGGATGCCACCAGCACGAAGTTGCCGCCAGCCCGGCCTGCCAGATAGTGGGGCGGGGCGAGCACGGCGACGTGGGAGAATACGTGTTCCAGCGTGGCCGTCTCGGAGCGCACGAAGTCGAGGTCGCCGTAGTCGATCACGTTGAGGGTGTAGACGCCTTCCGGCGCCAGCTTCGCCGCGACTCTCTCCAAAAACTCGACCGTGGTGAGGTGCCAGGGCACCGAGAGACCTGAGAAGGCGTCGCCGATCACGAGGTCGGCCCAATCGTCCGGCAGGTCTTCCAGCGAGCGCCGGGCGTCGTCGATCACCACGGTGGCACCCGGATCCAGCCCCAGGTGATGTCGGCCGATGTCGACGAGCAGGCGGTCGATCTCGAGGGTGACGTGGTCCGTTCCGGGTCGGGTCGCCGCTAGGTAGGCGTTGAAGGTGAAGCCTCCGCCACCGATCGAGATGACCTCCAACGCACCTTCCGGCATCGTGTGGGCGATGACGTCGCCCATGACCTTGGCGTAGCGAAACTCGAGGTGCGTGGGGTCGGCCAGGTCGACGTAGCTGTTCGAGACACCGTCGAGCAGGAGTGTTCGACCCGACGCCCGAACCGGGTCCACGACGATCTGGGCGCAGTGATATGTCGTCTCGTACTGGCACGGTCCCCGGAACACGAACAGGCCGACGACGAAAAGGATCGCCACCGCGGCGGCGTTCATCGTCTCTACACCTCCACGCCACAATGCCGCCCCGGCCGCGACCAGGGCCGCTCCCACGACGGCGACGATCGGGCGGGTGGGGAAGGCGGCGATGAGCACGAAGCCCGTGACGAACGTGCCGAAGATCGCCCCGGCGGTCCCCACGGCCGAGTAGGACCCGACCACAGATCCGGTGTCGTCAAGGCTGGCGAGGCGCATCTTCACGACGACGGGCGCCACCGCCGAGAGGATGGCTGCCGGGGCGAAGAATCCCAGGGTCGTGATCACCACGATCGATACGGGGCCAGTCCCGGTGGCGGCGGGACCGATGAGGTCGATGATCAGGGGCGAAGCCAGGGCAGTGACGCCCCCGCCAACCAGAAGTGGCCCGATCAGCCGCCCGGGTTCGGTCCGGTCGGCGGCGCGCCCTCCTGCCCACGCTCCCACCGAAATCCCCGCCAGGATCACCCCTATGACGCCTGTGAACACCTCGAGACTCACACCGAGATACGGGGCCAGGAGGCGCTGGGCCAGGATCTCGAGGACCAGGACGGCGGCCGCTGTGAAAAATACGAGCAGGCGAGCCTTCAGTAGTGACATCCGGCGCAGCATATGGGGGCCGGACGGTTTGGTTCCAAGCCGCTTCGGGTATCCCAGGTGGGTCTCGATGATTGGAGGTATCTATGACCCATCGTGACATGCATGAGACTGACCGTGAAGTGATCGTGACCAATGGCGGCGGCAGCGGCTCCGGCATGATCATCGGCATCGTGCTCGCCATCCTGGCCGTGGCCCTCGTGCTGTGGCTGCTATTCGGAATGGACGGCGACGGCGAGAGCGCCGATGTGGTTCCCGATGACGTCAACGTAACCGTTGACGTGGAAGGCGGCGAGGGCGGCTGAGCCTTCGCCTCGTCGAACCTGAGAGCCTCCGGTTGCCCCGGGGGCTCTCTTCGTGGTGTCGTAGCGGAGCGATATTCTGACGGGTATGAATCGGCCCGATTGGCGCCCTGCCCTGCAAGCCGCCCATGATGCCGCCCTGAGTTGGCTGGAGTCCGTCGCTGACCGTCCCATCCGTCCCCAGGCGGAGGCCGCAGACATGCTCGAGGTGTTCGGGACCCGCCTCCAGGACGAGCCGCTGGATCCGGCGGTCGTGATCGAGGAGATGGCCTCCCGGGCTGAGCCGGGCTTGATGGCGATGAACTCACCCCGGTTCCACGGGTGGGTAATCGGGGGCGCCACACCAGCCGGAGTGGCCGCCGACTGGCTGGTCGCCGCCTGGGACCAGAACAATGCCATGATCGATCCCACCCCGGCCACCGGTGCCATCGAGAGTGTGACGGCGGCATGGATACTCGACCTTCTCGGGCTGCCCGGCTCGGCGGGAGTCGGATTCGTGACCGGCGGGCAGGTAGCAAACCTGGTGTGCCTGGCGGCGGCCCGGAGCCAGGTGGCCAATGCCTATGGGTGGGACGTCGACGCCGCCGGGATGGTCGGAGGGCCGCCGATCACGGTGGTCATTCCCGATGCGGTGCACCACACGGTCACCAAGGCGCTGCGTATCCTCGGTTTCGGCGACTCCAATGCCGTGCGGGTGAAGACCGACGCCAACGCCCGCCTGGTGCCGGAGGTCCTGGCGGAAACGCTCAACGGCATCGAGGGACCCGTCATCGTCTGCTCGCAGGCCGGCGAGGTGAACACCGGAGGCATCGACTGCTTCGAGGATATAACTGCTGCCGTCGATGAGGCTCGCCAGGCCCGACCTGACGGCGGAGCCTGGCTGCACGTGGACGGGGCGATCGGTCTGTGGGGGCTGGCGTCCTCACGACTCCGCCCGAAGTTCGCCGGGATCGAGCGGGCTGATTCGTGGTCGACGGACGCGCACAAATGGTTGAACACGCCGTACGACTGCGGCATCGCCATCACCGCTCATCCGCAGGCCCACCTTCGGGCACTCACGTTGCGCGCCGATTACCTGCCCGAGGGCGGTGAGCTGCGCAACCCGATCGACTGGAACCCCGAGATGAGTCGGAGGGCGCGGGCGACGGCCGTGTATGCCACGATGCGCGCCCTCGGTCGGTCGGGGATCGGCGATGTCGTCGAACGAACCTGCGACATGGCACAGCTATTTGCCGATCTCCTCGGAGCCGCGCCTGGCGTCGAGGTCCTGAACGAGGTGGAGCTCAACCAGGTCCTGGTTCGATTCCGCGACGAAGCCGGTGACGCCGCCGAGCACACTCCGGCAGTGCTCGCCGCCGTCCAGGATGGGGGAGTGGCCTACCCGACCGCCACGCAATGGGAGGGCGAGCCGGCCATCAGGATTTCGGTGTCGCACTGGTTGACCGACCGTGAGGACGTCGAGGCGACGGTGGCTGCCCTTCTCGACGCTCACAGAGCGGTATGAGAAGCGAAGGGCGCCGCCGTTAACCGGCGACGCCCCTCAAAGTGCGTCCAGACCCCTTTGGGTAAACAGGGAAACTGCTTGTTATGTCTCCAGGTCGGACGCCCGACAGGGCAAGGACCTACCCGCCACGAGGACCGGTAAACACACCTGGTTCAGTCAGGCTTCCCCGAGTTCTCCGTTCCCGGCCTCAGATGGGGCCGCCGGAGGGGTCGTCCCCCGGGCGGTACCGGTGTCGACCCGGGCGGTCTCGGCCTGGAACTTGTGGAGCCAGGTCTCCCATCGTTGGCGCATCGGAGCGATCCCACCTCCGCCGATGGCGATGATGAGCGAACCGGCGACGATCGCCAGGAGGGCGTAGAAGATCCCATTGACGATATTCGGCGCGATTTCCAGCTGGTCGAGTGCCGCGAATACTCCGATCAACAGCACGGCGACATAGGCGCCGGTGGCAAGAGCGGACCCATATTGCGTGGAAGACAGAGCCGACCGTGCGACATCACGAGCCGCCGTGGCCAAGTAGGAAGCAATCACGATGATGAGTATCGCCACGAAGATGTTCGGCAGATAGGCGACTATGCCTTCGATCAGGTCGCTGATCGGGTTGTCCCCGAAGACACCGAACGCCAACTGAAGCGTCAACAGCACCAGGGCGTAGTAGACCAGCTTCGAGAGCAGGTCTGAGGCGTCCCAGGGGGTATTGGCCAGTGCTCGCTTGACACCGCCTCGTTCGACCCACCGGTCGAAACCGATTTTCTCCAGCACGCGGTTCACCAGGTTCGACAGCGCTTTGGCAACCAGGAACCCCACCAGGAGGATGATGAGGAACAGCACAATCTTCGGAACGATCTCCACGACCGAATCCCATGCCCTGTCCAAAGAGTCGCCCACTTCTATTTGCGCCAACATAGTTCTCGCCTCTCGTGGCTAGCTCGCCACGGACGCTACCCGAGGGCGGGAGCACGAAACATTTGCCGGCTCGGCGGGCAATCACTGTCCTCGGGCGACATTCCCCGCCTTTACCGTCCATCGCCGCTCTAGCCCTACTTCTGCGGTCCTTCACCGATCTCAGTAGGCGGCGCGAAGGTGACGACGGGGCCTTGGTCCTCGACCATTGGGGCGGGGGGGCTATGGCGTCGCCCCACCCTGCGCACG
>DATFFO010000200.1:0-21394 GCA_035250025.1 Acidimicrobiia bacterium | reverse complement strand
CGTCCCACTTCTTCCGGGTGGCGAGGTCGCTGCTGTGGAACTTCCAGTGCTTGTCGGGTTCGGCGAGACGAGCCTGGAGGCGCTCCCTCTGCTCCTCTTTCGAGATGTGGATGAAGAACTTGACGATCTGGGTGCCTTCCTCGGCCAGTAGCTCCTCGAACTCGACGATCTGGTCGTAGCGGCGCCGCCAGCGCTCCTCTGGCACCAATTGGTCCACACGCACCACCAGCACATCTTCGTAGTGGCTGCGGTTGAAGATCGTGATCTGGCCGTCGCCCGGGACCTGGGGGTGGACCCGCCACAGGAAGTCGTGGGCCAATTCGGCCGCCGTCGGCTGCTTGAACGACGCCACCCTGACCCCCTGGGGGTTCATGCGCCCGAAGACGTCCCGGATGGTCGAGTCCTTCCCGCCCGTGTCCATCGCCTGGAGAACGACGAGGAGGCGCTGGGTTCCGTCGGCGTAGAAGACCTGCTGAAGCTCGCCCAGGCGCTTGGCGAGGTCCTTGACGTGCTTCTTGCCTCCTGCCTTGTCGCCGCTCCAGGCGTCCTCGGACCTGGTGGGGAAGGAGGTCAGATCTACGCCCGACCCTGGATTGACGCGGAGTAAGTCGTGGATCATGCCGACACCCTACGACCCGGCCCCATCTCCTGGCAGTTGGAGGGGGTGGAACCGGTCGGGATTTGGCGGTAGAACTCGAGGGGCGTGACGGCGGGGACGGGCCGTGGGAGTTCCGTTGCGAGGCGACCGGAGATGGTTGGTGGTCATGATGGTCGTCGTGGCCGGCATCGGTGCCGGAGTCTGGTTCGGACGGGGAGTGACGGCGCCCCCCACGCCCTTGAGGTCGGCACAGGCCCCTTCGACGACCGCGGTCGGTGTCGCCGACGAGATCACCGTCCACGTGGCCGGCTGGGTAGAGGTTCCGGGCATGGTCCGGCTCGATGCCCGAGCTCGGGTGGGCGACGCCGTCGCCGCCGCCGGAGGCGCCCGTCCCGGCGCCGCCCTGGCCGGGGTGAACCTCGCCCAACCTCTCAGCGATGGTCAGCAGGTCGTGGTGCCCGGGCCGGATTCCGAGGAGCCCACTGGCGCCACGGGTGCGGAGACGCCGATGGACGACGGGCTCGTCCATCTCAACACGGCAACCGTCGAGGAGTTGGAGCGGCTCCCGGGAGTCGGCCCTGTACTCGCCGAACGGATAGTCGCCCACCGCGAAGATGCCGGGGGTTTCGAGACAGTCGAGGACCTCCTCGAGGTGTCGGGGATCGGCGAAGCCAAACTTGCCTCGCTTCGAGACCATGTCGCCGTCCCGTGATGGAGGCATTCTCCCTTGACCGGCGGTCTGTCATGGCCGTGGGCGTCGCCGCTGCCGTTTGGGGTGGTGCCGCCACCGGGCGGTGGTGGGGGTGGCCGGCGCTGGTCGGCGTTGGGTGTCTCATCGCGGCTGGGGTCGGTGTCGGCAGCCGGAGGACATCGATCCTGGTGGCGGTCCTCGTGGTCCTCGCCACCGTCGCCGGGGCGCTGTCCTCCTCACGTGACCGGGCGGTCATCGCGTTCGAGACGCCGGCCGGGGAGATCGCTCAGACCGTACGCCTCACCACCGACCCGCGGGCCGAAGATCATGGCTGGTGGGCTCTGGCACTGGCCGATCCTCCCGAACCGGGTCGCCCATCAGCCATCCCGATGTTGCTCTCGTTCGACGCCGCTCCTCACGCCGCCGCCGGCGAGGTCCTCCAAGTACACGGCAAGCGGACGTCGCGTTCGGGTACGGCCCGGGGTGATCCCTATTCCGGGGTCGTGAAGGTCGACACGTTCGAACCGTGGACGCATCGCCAGGCACCCTGGTGGTGGGCGGGGAATGCGGTTCGACGGCGGGCGTTGGAGAGCCTCGCCGGCGGCGGCCCCAGCCGGTCCCTTCTGGCCGGCTTCCTGGTGGGCGAGACCGCCGCTGTGCCCGCCGCCGACCTCGAGGCGATGCGTCGATCGGGACTGAGTCACCTGGTGGCGGTCTCGGGCAGCAACGTCGCCCTCTTCCTCATGCTCGCTTTGGTCGCCGCCGGGCCGCTGGCGGCTGGGCCCCGCCGCCGGGCCGTCGTAGGTCTGGGGGCCATCGCCGTGTTCCTGGTTGCCACCCGCTGGGAACCGTCGGTGGTGCGGGCCTCGTTCATGGCATCGCTCGTCCTGGTGGGGCGAATCGGGGGATGGGCGCTGGACGGCGCCACGGCCCTGGCGGTCACGGTTGTCGGAGTAGTCGTCGTCTGGAGTGAGATGGCGACCGACGTCGGGTTCACACTCTCGGTCCTAGCGACCCTCGGTGTCCTCGTCGGCGGGCGTTTCCGGATCGTGACCCTGCCCCGCAGCTTCGGCACCGTCCTCGGTGCCACGATGGGTGCCCAGGTAGCCGTGGCGCCGGTCCTCCTCGTCAACTTCGGGTCGATTCCGCTGATGGCGCCGCTCACGAACCTGCTCGCGGCCCCGGTTGTTGCCGCCTCGACTGTGATCGCCACGTTGGGGGTGGGCCTGGCATCCGATGTTGTCATCTCGGTTGCCTCGTGGGGATCGGCCTTTGTCCTCGCCCTGGCGCGGCTCGGAGCCGGGTGGCCGCAACTGGGGCCCGGGGGGACGGCGGTGGCGGTGGCCGTCATCGGCATCGCTGCGATCCCACGCCTGCGGCCACTCGCCGCGGCCCTGGCATCGGCGCTGGCGGCGGCGGCGCTTCTCGGTCTGACAAGCAGCATCCCCTCGCCCGGAGCCGTCGTCCTCGACGTGGGCCAGGGCGACAGCATCCTCGTCGTGGGCGGCGACGGGTCGTCCATGCTGGTGGACGGCGGTCCCGATCCGGCGGTGCTGGAGGCAAGACTGGGGGAGTACGGCGCGACAAGCTTCGACCTGGTCGTGCTCACTCACGTCCACGCCGACCACGCCATGGGGCTTGAAGCCGTCGTGGGGCGGCGAGCGATCGGCGAGATGTGGCTTCCCGGCCCGCCGCACGAAACGCCGGCCTCGCGCAGGGTGGCCGCGCTGGCCGGGGCGGCCGGTGTCCCCACCCGGGTGGCGCCGGTGGGTGAGACCTTCTACCTGGACGAGCTGGCCGTCGATGTGCTCGCTCCCGTCCGCAGGTACGCCGCGCCCAACGATCAATCGGTCGTCCTCCTGGTCACGGGGCCAGGCGGCCGCACCCTTCTCCTCACTGGCGACATCGAGACGTTCGCCCAGGCCGACCTGGAGGGCGTGACGGCCGACGTCCTGAAGGTTCCCCATCAGGGCGGGGCCACCTCGGACCTCGACTGGCTGCAGGCGGTCGGCGCCGACCTGGCCATCGTGTCGGTGGGACCAAACGACTTCGGCCACCCTTCCGACGATGTCATCGCCGCCCTCGAGAAATCCGGTGCGCGGGTGGTTCGAACCGACATGGACGGTGACGTGGTGGTGCCATTGGGCTGAACCCGGCGTTGACTTGGGCCGAGGCCCCGAGAAAACTCGGGGCCCATGTTCAGAGGTTCCCTTCCCGCCGGCAATCACACTCTCCGGTTCGGAGGGGTGACGCATGTCATGGGCGTGATCAACGTCTCTCCCGAATCGAAGAACCCGCACACGGTGGCGGCCACCGCCGACGAGGCGCTGAGCCTCGCTCGCCGGTACCGAGAGTGGGGCGCGGATGTCATCGATGTCGGCGGCCAGTCCTCACACATCGACAACCCGACCATCGCCGCCGAGGAGGAGATCGCCCGGTTGCAACCCGTCGTCGAGGCGCTGGTGGCCGACGGCTTCATCGTGTCAGTGGATACATGGAAACCCGAAGTTGCGGAGGCCACCGTGGAAAAGGGCGCCGCCATCGTCAACGACACCGGGGGTCTCAGGTCTCCCGAGATGCAGCGAGTGGTCGGGAGCTCCGGGGTGGCGGCCGTCGCCGTTCATGTCGACGGCGCTCATCCCCACGACGTCGACGAGGTCGTCCTCGACGATGACAAGGCCGGGATGATCGCCGACGGCTTCGCTCGCCTCATGAGGGAACTCGAGCCGGACATCGTCGAGCGTCTCATCCTCGACCCCGGTGTCGCCATCAACTACCGGGGCGACTACGCCGCCTACACCCGCCTCCAACTCGACGTGATTCGCCGCACTCCTGATCTCGCCGGACTCGGCCGTCCCCTCCTCGTGCCGATCCCGCGCAAGCGCGACATCCACTGGGTCACGGCCTACATCACGCTGGCACTCGAATACGGTGCCGACATGATTCGAGTCCATGACGTCCCCATCGCCGTCGAGTTGACGCGTTTGTGGGGTCGCCGGGTAGCCGATGGCTGAACTCGCCGGATTGGGGGCCGACGCCCTCGCCATACGCCGCGCCCGGGTCGGGATCGAGTCGGCCGTGATCGCCGTCATCGGAGCCGCCGTGGTCGTCCTGCTGCCTCGATTCACCGACTGGTCGGTGCCATGGTGGGTGGTCGTGGCGCTGGTGGCGGCCAACGGCGTGGTCAGCTTGTGGTGGGCCTCGGTCGAGTTCGAGCGGTGGCGCTGGCGCCTCGACGACGAGCTCCTCGAGGTGCGGCGCGGCGTCGTCGTTCGCCGGACTTCGCTCGTGCCCCGAAATCGCATCCAGAATGTGACCACAACCGTCGGGCCGCTCCAGAGGCGCTTCGGAGTCGTCACCGTCACCGTGCACACGGCCGGCACCCGCACTCCCAACGTCGCCATCGAGGATCTCGATGCGGGCCACGCCGAAAGAATCCGGCGCCAGTTGGGTCTCGTGTGATGACGACTCCGCCTGTCGAGGAGTGGCGCCGCCTCCACCCGCTCACGATCCTGAAGGAGATCGGGGCACTGGCCTGGGCCATCGTCGCCGCCCTGGTCTTCGACTTCGACTGGGACTTCCAGAGCCCAGCGCTGCCGGACGGGTTCGATGCCGACTCGCTGATCGCGATCGTCGTGTTCGGTTACGCCATCATCCGTTATCTCTCCACCGCCTATCGCCTCACAGACCAGACGCTCGACCTTCGCCGGGGTGTCCTTTTCAAATCGAGCCAGTCCATGCCCCGCGACCGGGTGCAGACCGTCGCCGTCACCACGCCTCTGATAGGGAGACTGGCGGGCGTGTCGACGGTCGAGATCTCGGCTGCAGACACCGAGGACATCACCCTGGCTTATGTCTCCTCGGCTCACGCCGAGCGTCTCCGCCGGATTCTGGAGGCGCGACGGCATCCCGCCGACGAAGGCGAGTCGGAAGCGGAGCCCGAGGCCGCTCGCGTCCCGCTCGCCGATCTCCCTTTCCATCGCCTCTTCCTCTACACCGTCACCAACGGTTGGCTGCTCCTGGGCGTCGGGACCTTGATCGTGGGCGGCGTCCTCGCCCTCGTCTTCGGGTTCGTACTGGCGCCTTTCGCCGTGGCCGTGGCCCTGGGGGGATGGTCGGGGGCCAAAGCCCTCGGTCTCGTCGAATTTCGGTCGTGGCTCCAAGCGGACCGAATCCAGGTCGAGGCGGGCCTGCTCAGCCGACGCGAGACGGAAGCCCCCCTGGCCCGGATCCAGGCGATCGGAGTCAGTCGGCCCCTGATAAGACGCCTGGTAGGCCAGGAGAGCGTTGAAATGGCGACCGGTGAGTTGTCTCTGGGATCGGATTCCCTGGCGATAACCAAAGGAATCCTGGCCCCTCTGGTCGAGATCGGGACATGGCGGCGCCTAGCCGAACAGGTGATCGGAAGTGTCGACCTGGGCGAGACCGATTTGCGGCCCTCATCGCCCCATACGCTGCGGCGGACTGCGGTGAGGGGGATCATGGGAACGGTTGTGGTGACTGGACTTGCCGTCGTCCCCGGCATCTGGTTGGAGACAAACTGGTGGCTCCCGGGCGTCGTCGCCCTCATCGGCATCGTCGCCTCCGTGCTCTACGCCCGGGCGCGCTATCGGGCGCTGGGTTGGGCTATCGACTCCCGCCACCTGCTCGTCCGGGGCGGTGTCCTCAATCGGCGGCTGGCGGTCGTGCCGATCCACAAGGTTCAGGACGTGTCGCTCACGGAGACGTTCTTCCAGCGCTGGCTGGGAATCGCCACGGTGGAGGTCGACACGGCCGGTGTCGCGATCCCCGGTTCCTCCCTCGCCGCCGGGATCAGGGCGGTGGACCTGACCCGGGAGGACGCCCGCGGCCTGGCCGACCGCCTGGTGGCGGCCGCCGCCCGAGTCTCCCTCCCCGACGGGGTCTGACCCCCTCCCCGTTCTCGCGCATCAAACGCGTCGTATTTGACGGGATCGATGCGCGAAAACGGGGGGGCGGTCACACCGCTAGGTTGACGGTGATGTCATTCGTCGTCATCTCCGGCCCTGCCAATGCGGGTCTCGGCGAGCGAGAAGAGATGCTCGCGGCAGCTCGATCGGTGTTCGAGCGGGCAGGCGTGGCCCGCGACGGCATCGTCCGCATCGACGTGCCGGGACGGGGAGCGGGAGAGGACGGCGAGGGCTCTTTGCGCGCCGAGTTGGAGCCGGCGGTGCCCGTCCTCCAGTCCGGCTCTCTCTTCGGCGAGGCCCAAGGTCTTCTGGTTGTCGACGCCCACCTCATGCAGACCGGGGAGGCTGCCATCGTCGCCGACTTGATCCGCCGGCGGGATCCGGACGCGGTCACGGTTGTGCTGGTGGCCGGGGGACGCCTCCTCAAGGCCCTGGCGGACGTGGTCAAGGAATCCGGCGAGACGATCTCGATCGCCAAGATGTGGGAGCGGCAGGCCGGCCAGTGGCTCGACAAAGAGATCCGGTCCCGGGACCTGGTGTTCGAAAAGGGCGCCGCCGACGCCCTCGTCCAGCGCTTCGGCACCGACACTGCGGCGATGGGTCGGGCGCTCGACCAACTGAGAGAGCACCGCGGCAAGATCACCGCCGACCTGATCCTGACCCGTTTCCGGAACCGGCCCGACGAGCCGCTCTATCTGTATCTCGACGCGGTGGAGAAGGGCAATGCCGGCGAGGCTCTGCGGCGGTTGGCGGACTTCCTCACGCACGGGCACCCCCTGCAGGTGATCGGTGCCATGGACGGTGACCTGCGGCGGAAGGCGCTGGCGGCGGCGGCGCCTGACCGGGAGTCTCTGTTCGAGTGGCTGGGGGCCAAGTCCTCCGACCGCAGGGCCGACCGCTTGTGGCGGATGCGGGGTCGGGTGCCGGATTCGTCGCTGCGCCTGGCGCAGAGTGCCGTGCTCAGGGCCGACCGGGTGTTGAAGAGCCAGCCGGAGGAATCACATCGGGTGACGATGGAACGCCTGACCGTGGCGCTGTGCCGCTGGTACGGCCGCTAAGGGCGTGAGCGGATAGGGACGGTGCTGGCGGGGAGAACCGTACTTCCGCTCAGTCAGCGGGCTCGTGCGGCGAGGCGCGCCTTGCGACGGGCGCCGGTCTGGGCCTTGATGACGCCCTTCGAGACGGCCTTGTCGATCTTCTTCTGGGCGGAGCGGTAGAGCTCGTCGGTGGGCTCGCCGGCTTCGGCGGCGGTCGTGACCTTCTTGATGGCGGTCTTCATGTCGCTCATGACCGACTTGTTGCGCAGGCGGCGCACGTCGTTCTGGCGATTCCGTTTGATCTGGGACTTGATGTTGGCCATGGTGAATCCTCGAGGTGGTGGAAAAGGGCCGAGGACGACGACATCGGCGTCCGGCGGGAGACCCCAAGATAGCAGCGCCCCCTCGCCCGGTACAATGCCGCCCCCCACCCCGGCGACCTCGTGACACCGCAAGCGCGCATCCGCAACTTCTCCATCATCGCCCACATCGACCATGGCAAGTCGACCCTCGCCGACCGCCTCCTGGAACGGACAGGGGCGGTCACGGCGCGGGAGATGCGCGAGCAGATACTCGATTCGATGGACCTGGAGCGGGAGCGGGGGATCACGATCAAGGCCCAGACGGTCCGGCTTTCCTACACCGCCCGGGATGGCGCCAGCTACGTGCTCAACCTGATCGACACGCCGGGCCACGTCGACTTCTCCTATGAGGTATCTCGTTCCCTGGCTGCCTGCGAAGGTGCCCTCCTCCTCGTGGACGCCGCCCAGGGCGTGCAGGCCCAGACCCTGGCCAACGCCTACCTCGCCGTCGATGGCGGACTGGAGATCATCCCCGCCCTAAACAAGATCGACCTCCCCGCCGCCGACCCGGATCGGGTGGCCGACGAGGTGGCCGGGGTGCTCGGCGTCGAGCCCGAATCGGTCGTCCTCGTCTCTGCCAAGACCGGCGCCGGCATCGACGAGTTGCTCGAGCGCCTGGTGGCCGAGGTGCCGGCCCCCGCCGGTGATCCCGATGCCCCCCTGCGTGCGCTCGTTTTCGACTCCTACTACGACGCCTACCGCGGGGTCGTCTGCTACGTGCGCGTCGTGGACGGGCGGCTCGGGAGCGGTGAGTCCGTGCGCTTCATGGCCACCGGCGACGTCCACGGTGCCACCGAGATCGGATATCTGACCCCCAAGGTGGTCCCGGCCGCCGAGCTCGGGCCCGGTGAGGTCGGATATCTCATCACCGGCGAGAAGGAGATCGACCGCATCAAGGTCGGCGACACGGTCACCGGCTCCCGGGCCGGGGCGACGACGGCCCTTCCCGGATACGCCGAGCCGAAACCGATGGTGTACTCGGGGATCTTCCCGACCGACGGTGACGACTTCGAGGACTTGCGCGAGGCGCTGGACAAGCTCTCGCTCAACGACGCCTCGCTGGTGTGGGAACCGGAGACCTCGAAGGCGCTCGGGTTCGGCTTCCGCTGCGGCTTCCTGGGTCTGCTGCACATGGAGATCGTCCGTGAGCGCCTGGAGAGGGAGTACGACCTCGACCTGGTCGCCACCGCTCCCTCCGTCGCCTACCGGGTGACGACCACCGACGAGCGCGAGGTCGAGGTTCGCTCCCCGCAAGATCTGCCCGATCCCGCCCTGATCGCCGAGATCTCCGAGCCCTATGTGCGAACCATGATCCTGACCCCCGCCGACTATGTCGGGACGGTGATGGATCTTCTTCAGGGCCGCAGGGGCGAGATGGCCACGATGAGCTACGTCGGCACGGAGAGAGTGGAGCTCGACTACCAGGTCCCGCTCGCCGAGGTGGTCTTCGACTTCTTCGACCAGCTGAAGTCGCGCACCAAGGGCTACGCCTCGCTCGACTACGAACCTTCCGATTACCGGCCCGCCGACCTGGTCAAAGTCGACATCCTGCTGAACGGCGCCCCGGTCGATGCCTTCTCGTCGATCATCCACCGCGACAAGTCGTCCGAGTACGGCAAGAAGATGGTGGAGCGGCTCAAGGAACTGATCCCTCGCCAGCTCTTCGACGTGCCGATTCAGGCCGCCGTGGGCGGGAGGATCATCTCCCGGGAGACGGTGAAGGCCAAACGCAAGGACGTGCTCGCCAAATGCTACGGCGGGGACATCACCCGCAAGAAGAAGCTGCTCTCGCGCCAGAAGGAGGGCAAGAAGCGGATGAAGATGGTGGGTTCGGTCGAGGTTCCCCAGGAGGCCTTCGTGGAGGCTCTCCGTGTTGAAGACTGAGGCGCCTGACTCGGTGGGTCGGGCCGATGCCGCCCACGACTTCGCCTCGGCCTACGTGCACGTGCCGTTCTGCGCCCGGGTCTGCCCCTACTGCGACTTTGCGGTCGTGGCAGGCCGCGACGACCTCGCCGACCGTTATCTCTCTGCCCTCGAGCGAGAGATCGCCTCTGCGCCGCCGTGGCGCCCGCTCGACGCAGTGTTCGTGGGCGGAGGGACACCGAGCCGGTTCGGGGCGGTTCGCCTCGCCCTGATTGTCGCCGCCCTGCGGGAACGCTTCGGGCTGGCCCCTGACGCCGAGGTGACGTTGGAGGCAAACCCCGAGGATTGGACGCCGCGACTCGCCGGCGAGCTGGTTGCGGCGGGCTACACCAGGGTCTCATTCGGTGCCCAGTCTTTCGACGACCGGGTCCTGGTGTCCCTGGGTCGGCGCCACCAACCTGAGGCCATCGGCAGCGCCGTGACGGTGGCGCGGGCGGCCGGCTTCGGTTCGGTCAGCATCGACCTGATCTTCGGGACTCCGGGCGAAGCGCTGCAAACGTGGGAGTTGACCCTCGAGCAGGCAGTCGCTCTCGGCACCGACCACGTGTCGTGCTACGCCCTCACCGTCGAGCGGGGCACGCCCCTGGGCCGGGCGGTGGCAGGTGGGGCCCCGGCCCCGGACCCGGACCTGCAGGCCGACGAGTGGGAGGCGGCCGACCGGGTTCTCACTGCGGCCGGCTTCGTTCGCTACGAGGTGTCCAACTGGGCCCGTCCCGGCCACGAGTGCCGCTACAACCTGGCGGTCTGGGCGCAAGGAGAATACGCCGCCTTCGGCAATGGCGCCCACGGCTTCCTGAACGGCGAACGCTTCGCCAACATCCGCCGTCTGGACGCCTATCTCGACCGGGTAGAGGCCGGAGCCAGTCCGCGAGCAAGCTCCGAGCGCCTCGCCGGCTGGGACGCGGAGACAGACCGCCTCTTTGTCGGTCTGCGCCGGGTGGCCGGCGTGGCCCACGGCCCCGGCGTGGAGGCGCTCCTGGCCAGCCCCGACGGTGCCCGGCTCCTCGACGCCGACGTCATCAGCCACGACGGGGAACGCTTACGGGTGACAAGGCCACTGCTCACTGATGAGGTCGAGCGGGCGGTCCTCGGCCTCCGCTCCCCATAAGACGGAGACGGCAGACCTTCCCCCCACGGAGTGGGGGGACAAAGGCTGGGTGCGGGTAACCTACCGATCATGTTGGAGGACCGGCGTAAGGAGATCCTCCGCACGCTCGTGGAGGAGTACATCCGTTCGGGTGAGCCGGTCAGCTCACGCACGATCTGCGAGCTGACCGATCTCGGCGTGTCCACCGCCACGGTGCGGTCGGAACTGGCCGCCCTCGAGCGCGACGGCTTCGTCGCCCAGCCTCACACGTCGGCGGGCCGCATCCCCACCGCCACCGCCTACCGCTACTACGTCGACCACCTCGGCCCCAACCGCCTTCGTTCGGTCTCTCAGGCCAAGTTCGCCGTGTTCTTCGATTCGGTCCATCTCGAGCTGAGCAAGCTCCTGAAGGCAACCTCGCGCCTCCTGGCCGACGTGACCCAGCTCCCAGCCGTTGTCGTCGCTCCCGGTGTCCTGGGCGAGAAGATCCGTGACATCCACCTCGTCCAGCTCACACCCGACGTCTTGCTTTCGATGATCGTCACCGAGGGTGGCCGGATCCTCCAGGAGCGGGTGCGGCTCGAACGCCCGATAGATGCCGGTGAGCTCGCCGATGTCGAGAATCTCATCAGCCGCACGGCGGTCGGCTCAGGGGTGGGCGCCAAGGTGTCGGTCCGCTTCGAGGACCTCGGCGCCCTCGGTCAGGAGGCGGCGTCGGCGGCGGATGCCGTCCTCGCCATGGTCGAGCGCGCCGCCGGGGCGGGCTCCGACGTGTTCGTCGACGGAACCCGGCAGATGGCCACCGTGTGGGAAGACCTGTCCGAGGTCCAGCGGGTGCTCGAGGTTGTCGAGCGCGAGGCAATCATGCTCAACATCCTGGCTCGCACGCCGGGGACATCGATCCAGATCGGATCCGAGCTCCCCGTCGCCGACGTCGACATGGCCGTTGTGTCGACGACCTACGAATCGGGATCGGCCTCGGGAACCGTGGGTGTCATCGGGCCGATGCGGATGAATTACCGCCGCGCCATCTCCGTCGTCGAGCAGGTCTCGCGCGAGCTCGAGGATCGAATCCAGTCGTGACCACCGCCGCCCGGTTCCCCACGATTCCGATCGTCCCGTAATCTCTCTGCCGTGGCAATCGACTACTACGCCGTCCTCGGCGTCGAGCGCGACGCCTCGACCGAGGAGATCAAGCGGGCCTTCCGCATAATCGCCCGCGACTCCCATCCCGACGCCAATCCCGACGACCCTGCCGCCGCCGAGCGCTTTCGCCAGGCGGCCGAGGCGTACGAGGTGCTGCGCCAACCGGAGCGACGCGCCCGCTACGACCGGGGCGACACCATCGACATTGGGGATCTCTTCGGCGGTGGGTTTGGAGGGCTCGACGACCTCTTGCGGTCGGTCTTCGGTGACGCCGGTCCGTTCGCAAGCGATGGCGCACGAGGCCGGGCACGGGGTCGCGACATCCTCGTGCAGACCCAGGTGACGCTGGCCGAAGCCGCCTTCGGCGTCAACACCGAGGTGTCGTACCACGCCGACCGGGCCTGCTCCACGTGCGGAGGGGACGGCACCGCCCCAGGTACCAGCCGCATCACGTGCAGTACCTGCGGTGGCGCGGGGCAGGTGAGGGTTGCTCGCCGGTCCTTCCTCGGAACGATGATGACCGTCTCCACCTGTCCGGACTGTGGTGGGGTCGGCACCCTCGTCGACGAGGCATGTGACGCCTGTGCCGGCCGGGGCGTCGAGTCGGCCGAGCAGACGGTGAAAGTCGAGATTCCCCCGGGGGTCAGCACTGGCACCCGCCTCCGCATCACCGGCCGCGGCGAGGCGGCAGGCTTCGGCGTCGCGCCCGGCGACCTCTTCGTCGAGATCGTGGTCGCCTCCGACGAGCGCTTCCGCCGGGAGGGAGACGATGTCGTCTACCACGCCACGATTGGGCTCTCCGAGGCGGCCCTGGGCACCACGGTGGAGATCCCGCTGCTCGACGGCGGCACCGACACCGTCGAGGTCCCCCGGGGCACGCAGCCGGGCTGGGTCACGAGAGTGCGCGGCGAAGGGATGGGCCGGCTGGGCCGACGGGGGCGCGGCGACATGATCGTGGTAGCCGACGTGGTGGTCCCGGTCGAGTTGGGCCCGGAGGAGGAGGACCTCCTTCGGCGCTACGCCGAATTGCGCAAAGAGCAGCCCACCGAGCCGAGCCGATGGCGCAAGAAGGCACGCAGATAACGCCCGCCGGTCCCGATGCAGACCGCGGCCCGACGGCCTGATGGGGCACGTCCCCCACCTCCATCTCCCGGCTCCCTGGCACGGCCCCGCCATTCCGCTCGCCGACGAGCAGGGCCACCATTTGCGGCGTGTGCTGCGGCTGGTCGAAGGCGAGGATGTGTCGTACACGGACGGCGCCGGCATCGTCGGTTCCGGGAGGCTCGTGGCGGGCGAGATCGAGAGGGGCGAGGAGGCTCCGGTCGCTCGTCCCGGCAATCTGAATCTGGTGGTGGCGCCACCGAGCTCTCGCGACCGACTCCGCTTCCTCGTAGAGAAGGCGGCCGAACTCGGCGTGGCGCGCCTGCTCTGGTGTCGGACCCGCCGCACTGACGGCCGCCCGCCCCCGCCCGAAAAGGCGGTGGCCTGGGCGGCGGGCGCCCTCGAGCAGAGCCGGGGGGCATGGCTGCTGGAGTTGGGCACCACCACCCTGGACGACCTCGACCCCCACGACCTCGTCGTTGCCGACCTCACAGGCTCAGATTCGCCCCCTGCCCATCGTCAGACGCTTCTCGTGGGCCCGGAGGGCGGACTGGATCCGGACGAGATCCCGCCCGGAGCCGCCACGTTCTCTCTCGGCACCACGATCCTCCGGGTCGAGACGGCGGCGCTCGTCGGGTCGCATGCTCTGATAAGGAGGCCGGGTGCCGGCCCTCACCACTAAGCTTTGCGCTCCGAGGGAGGCTGGATAGGTCGTGGAAGAAGGGTTCAACGCCGCATTGGGCGGTCGGTTGCGGGCGGCGCGGCGTCGACGAGGCCTGTCTCTGACCGAAGTCGAGGCGATCAGCCGTCAGGAGTTCAAGGCCTCGGTCCTCGGAGCATACGAACGCGGTGAGCGGTCGCTCTCAGTCCATCGCCTGGCGCGGCTCGCCCGGCTGTACGACCTGCCCGTCCAACAACTCATTCCATCGATCGGCGAGCCGGTCGGCGACGAATCGCAACCCGCCAGCACAATCGACCTCGAGCGCGTCGCCCAGGAGGGGGAGGCGGCGCTCGTCGACCGCTTCCTCGCCGCCATCCAGATGATGCGCCAGCCGCACCCGGCGGGTCTGGCAGTGCGCCGATCCGATCTGGCCATCCTCAACTCGATGGTGGAGGCCGTGGACGTCGAGGAGCCGAATCCGGCCTCCTGACGGCCGCCAGCGGTCGCCCTTGGCGGCGCGATGTCCTAATGGTGCGTCGCCCAAATGACGACGGCGCTCCCTGATTGAGCGACGCACCGCTAGAATTTCTTTCTCCCCCTGCCGATTGGCTCCTGTGACCTCCGAGATCACCGAATCGCGTGTTCGCGTCCCCAGCAACCATCTGATGTTGGACCTCCTGGGCGACGGCGACGCTCATCTGCGCCAGCTCGAGACGACGTTTCCCGAGGTGCGCTTCGTGGCGCGCGGTAACGAAGTCGCTCTAAGCGGCGATGACAAGGCCGTGGCCGACGCCACCACCGTTCTCAGTGAGCTTCTCATCCTCGTCCAGGACGGCACCGGCCTCGACTCCGATCGGGTCTCCCGCGTGGTGCGGATGGTGCGGGACCAGGTCCCCAGCCCCTCGGGCGTGCTCACCGACGGCCTCGCCGTCGGCCGCGGCAAGATGGTCCGACCGAAGACACAGGGCCAACAGGCTTACATCGCCGCCATCCGGGACAGCACCGTCGCTTTCGGCATCGGCCCGGCGGGAACGGGCAAGACCTATCTGGCGATGGCCGCCGCCGTTGAGAGCCTGATCTCCGGCTCCGTCCGTCGCATCGTTCTCACCCGTCCGGCGGTCGAGGCCGGCGAGCGTCTCGGATTCCTACCCGGGGACCTGGCGGCCAAGGTCGACCCCTATCTCCGTCCGCTCTACGACGCTCTGTGGGACATGTTGGGCCCCGACGAGACCGCCCGGCTCACCGAGCGGGGAACTATCGAGATAGCCCCGCTCGCTTATATGCGTGGTCGGACACTCAACGATGCGTTCGTGATCCTCGACGAAGCCCAGAACACCACGCCCGAGCAGATGAAGATGTTCCTGACGCGTCTGGGCTTCAACTCGAAGATGGTCGTGACCGGCGACGCCACCCAGACCGATCTTCCTTCCCAGCAGCGATCCGGTCTCAAGGTCGTGCGCGAGATCCTGTCCGGCATCGACGGCGTGGCCTTTATCGAGTTGACCAGCCGCGATGTTGTCCGCCATCGCATCGTTGCCTCCATCGTCGAGGCCTACCAGCGTTTCGAGAGCAGTCCCCGGCCCGCCCGATGAGACGAGCCACCCTCGTCCGGTTGGCGGTGTTCGTGGCCACCACGCTGGCGTCGTGGGCGATCCTCGCCTACGGGACCGAGCCGGAGGACGACGTGCAGACGCTCCAGGCCGGCCAGATCGCCCGGCGGGACTATTTCGCCGAGAACTCTGCGGAGGTCGTCGACGTCGAGGCGTGGACCCGGGCCCAGGACGTCGCTCGCAACAGCGTCGCCCCGGCCACCGAGCAGCGGACCGGAATCGAGGAAAGGGTGCTCGACAACATCGAGGAGTTCTTCGGCATGGTCTCGACCGTGGCGGTGCGTCCTCCCCCTTCGACCACGACCACGGAAGGGGAGGACACAACGACCTCGACCGTGGAGACCACGACGACGGCAGCCCCGACCGACGGGGAGGAGGGTGACACGACCACCACCACGGCGACGACCATCCCCCCCGAGGAAGTGCAGGTGCAGGGCTTCCTGTTCATCGATGCGAACGGGGATGGCGAGTTCGATCCCGAGCTGGCCGAGGACGCCCAATCCGGCGACATGGCCGACGTGCCGCTGCCGATGGTCGCGGTCGACGTCCAATCGCCGGGGCGAGCCGTGCGGGTGGAGTCCCAGTCCGACGGGAGTTTCACGACGACCGTCACGGAGGGCGAGGTCGAGGTACGGGTCGACCTCACCGACCCGGAGTTTCCGGAGTTCGCAGCGTCGGTGGGCGAGGTGAACCAGACCCTCGAGTGCTTCGCGGGGGCCTTGTGCGAAGCCGGGGCGGTCGGATTCGCCCCTGATCTGCTCGCAGTCGACGAAATCGTGTCATCCATCTCGACTCCGATCCCCGACGACTCCATCGCCACGCTCGCCGCCATCGCCCGCGAGGACGTCGTCCGCACCGCCGCCGGCGGTCCTTCGCACATGACCGAGGTGCAGCGGGCGGCGATCGCTCTCGCCCAGCAGTCTTTCGACGTCGGGATCTTCGAGACCGAATCGACCGAAGGGATGTCGCTGGAGGAAGCGCGCATCAGCGCCACCAGCCAGCCTCCCCTCATCATCTACTCCGACACCGGCGAGCGAGACGGCGGCGCCGGTCAGGCGGCCGGGGATGTGGTAGCCAATTTCCTCCTGGCCAACTGGGCCTACGACGACGCCGCCACCCAGGCGGCGGCGGAAGAGGCGGCCGCCGAAATCGTGCCGGAGGACTTTCTGGTGTCGTACACCAACACCCCTCCCCAGTTGATCGCCAGCCAGGGCGAGGGCCTCAGCCAACTGCAGGTCGACGCCATTCGCCAGACCAGCGGCGTGCTGGACAGGGTCCAGCGCACTGGTGGTCTCCTCGCAGTGCTGGCAGTGCTGTCGGCCGTCCTCGCCCTGTATCTCAATCGATTCCGCCCCGAGTTCTGGGCCAAGCCCCGCATGGTTGCCCTGCTCGGCATCCTCATCGTCCTCGCCGCCCTCGCCGTGCGGCTGACCGTTGTCTTCCAGGACTACAGCTGGTACGTGCTGCCCGCCGTGGCCTTCGGGCTCATGGCGACAGTCCTCTTCGACTCCCGCATCGGCGTGCTCATGTCTCTGTCGATGGCCATTCTCACGGCCGTGGGAACCCGGGATCCGGGCATCACCGTTTATGCCCTCCTGGCAACCATGGCCCCGATCGGCTTCGTCTCGGCTGTCTCCAGCCGCCGGGCCTTTCGCAATGCCTCGGTGTTCGCCGGGCTCTCGGCAGGGGTCATTGCCGCCGCCACCTCCTGGTTCTTCCATGTCGGGCCCCAGGACGAGGCGCAGATGGTGATCGGAACGGCGGTGCTGTGGGCCGTCGGCGTCTCCTCGGTTGCTGCCCTGGTGGGTTTGGCCGCACTCCAGTTCTTTGAGTCGGCCTTCGACATCACGACCACCCTGGCATTGCTCGACCTCACAGACCGCAACCACGCCGCTCTCCAGTTGCTCCAGGAGAAGGCGTTCGGGACGTTCAACCATTCGCTCATGGTGGGCACTCTTTCCGACGCCGCCGCTCGTGCCATCGGGGCCGATCCGTTGCTGGCCCGCGCCTCGGCCTACTACCACGACATCGGCAAGACGGAGAACCCGACCATGTTCATCGAGAACCAGTTTGGGATCGCCAACCCTCATGACCAGCTGACGCCCGAAGAGAGTGCCGAAGTGATCCGCCGCCACGTCACCGACGGCATCACGCTGGCCAAGCACTACGACATTCCCTCCGAGGTGGCGGAGGCGATCGTCAGCCATCACGGCGACGCCATCATGCGTTTCTTCTACGAGAAGGCTCGGCAGGGAAGCCCCGAAGTCGACCCCGGCCGGTTCCGGCATGTGGGGCACAAGCCGCGCACCGCCGAGACGGCAATCGTGATGCTGGCCGACTCCCTCGAAGCTTCCTGCCGGGCCGTGTTCCAGCAGGAGGAACCGACGCCGGAGGCCATCGAGAAGGTGGTGAACCGGGTCATCGACGAGAAGGTCAACGACGGCCAGCTCTCCGAGTCGCCCCTCACCCTGGCCCAACTCACCCTCATGCGAAAGGCCTTCCTTGGATCCCTGGTCGGCCACTACCATCAGCGCATCGCCTATCCGAACTTCCCAGGTAGCTGACAACTCTCAAGATGGACGACCCCTCTAGTCGAAGACCCCAGCCCCCGAGAGGTGACCAACGTCGCCCTCGGGAGGAAGCCGTCCAGTGAACGTCTTCGTGGCGGACGAACAGTCCGAGCCCGTCGACGTGGCCGCCCTACGAGAGCTGGCCCGCTCCGTGCTCGAGGCCGAGTCGTGCCCGGCCGACTGCGAAGTGTCATTGCTGCTCGTCGGCGACGAGGAGATGGCCGGATACAACCGCAAGTTCATGGAGGCTTCCGGCCCGACCGACGTCATCTCGCTGCCGATCGAGGACCTCAGCCCTGGGCGACCACCGGCATCCGCCCCGCAAGGCCCCCCTCCGATGCTGGGCGACGTCATCATCGCCCCGACCTACATCAAACATCAGGCGATCGAGCTCGACGTCGGGTTCGAGGACGAAGTGGCCCTGATGATCGTCCATGGCCTTCTGCACCTGCTCGGCTACGAACACGAGAACGGAGCAGACGCCGACAGGATGGAAGCGCGCGAGCGGGAGCTGCTGGCGGCGGCGGGAAGGAATCGGCGATGACCCTTCCCCTCGTAGGCGCCATCGTCCTGTTGTTGGTATGTGGATGGCTCCGGGCCGCAGGCTCGGCCGTTTCCCAGATCCCTCGGGCCGACGCCCACCACGACGCCGCCGAGGGGATGCGGGGGGCGCGTCTGGTAGCCGGCCTCCTCGACGATCGCACGAGGGTCGCCCCGGCGGTGGGTATCGTCGGAAGCACCTTGCTGGTGGGGGCGGCGGTTCTCGCCGTTGTAACGGTGGAGCGGGTCTGGGAAGGCAGCGCTTTCGCCCTGGCCGCCCTGGCTGCGACGATCGTGGTTATCGCCATCGGCGACGTGGTCCCGCGGCTCATCGGACGTAGCCGGTCGCGGGTCGTGGCCTATCGTTCCGCCCCGCTGGTGGCGGTAGCCGTTCGGCTGGGCGGTTGGGCCGCTGAGCGGGTCGTGGACGAAAACGGCGACGGGGCCGACGACGAGAGCCAGGAGGACGACGAGGATGAGATCGCCCTTATCTCGTCGGTGCTCCGCTTCTCCGAGACGATCGTCCGCGAGGTCATGGTCCCTCGTCTCGACATGGTGACGGTCGACGCCTCGGTGAGCGCCGACGAGCTGGCGGCGGCGGCGATCGAGCATGGCTTCTCCCGGTTCCCCGTCAGCGAGGGTGAGGACATCGTGGGCGTTCTCCTCGTCAAGGACATGCTGCCGGGGTTGAGCCGGGGCGAAAACGGTCGGTCTGTGCGCAGCCTGATGCGCTCGCCGGTGTTCGTGCCTGAGGTCAAGCAGATCGCCGACCTCCTGGCGGAGATGCGTGCCTCCAAGACCCACATGGCCATCGTCATCGACGAGTTCGGCGAGATAGCCGGTCTCGTCACCATCGAGGACCTCCTGGAGGAGCTGGTGGGTGAGATCGCGGACGAGACCGACGATGACGAGATCTGGGTGGAGCCCATCGGCGAGGGGGCCTGGAAGGTCGACGCCCGGCTCGCCGTCGAGTCGCTTGGAGACCTCCTCGACCTGGAGTTGCCGGACGGGGACTGGGACACCGTCGCCGGGCTGATCCTGGGGCTGGCGGAGCGGGTTCCCGAGGAGAACGAGGAATTCGCCCTCGAAACCGCCTCGCTCACCGTCGCCCGGATGCAGGGCCGCCGCGTCGCCGAGGTGATCGTCACCGACCGGCGGCATGCGGTCGAAGGTGAGGTTCGGTGAGGTCGGGTTTCGTGACCGTCGTCGGCCGCCCCAATGTCGGCAAGTCGACGCTCGTCAATCGAATGGTCGGCCACAAGGTCTCGATCACGTCGTCCCGTCCCCAGACCACGCGGACCACGATTCGTGGCGTCCTCACCCACCGCGACCCCGGTGGGGAGCCCGACTGGCAGATGGTCCTGGTCGATACGCCGGGGCTGCACCGGCCGCGCACGGAGCTCGGCAACCGTCTCAACGGCCTTGTCCATGGCTCGCTGACCGAGGCGGATGCCATCCTCTTCGTCATCGACGCCACCGCCCCAATCGGTCCTGGCGACCGTCTCACCGCCGAGCGGGTCGCCCAGGTGTCGTCGCCGGTGGTCGTGGCAGTGAACAAGATCGACGCCGCCGGCAAGGGCGAAGTGATGGCCCAGCTCACGGAGGCGGCGCCCTGGGACTTTGCCGCCTATGTGCCGGTATCGGCCCGGGAGGGCGACGGACTCGACGCCCTGGTGGCCGAGCTCGAGCCGCTGTTGCCTGACGGGCCTCTCTACTTCCCCGCCGATCAGTGGAGCGACCAGCCCGAAGGCCAGGTGATCTCCGAAATCATCCGCGAAAAGTTCCTCGAAAGGCTGCGTGATGAGCTGCCCCACTCACTCGTCGTTCGGGTCGAGGACCTAGAGGAGGGCGCCAACGGTCTGGTGACGATCACGGCTGACGTCATCGTCGAGAGGCAGAGCCAGCGCGGGATCGTGATCGGCAAGGGCGGCTCGCTCCTGCAGCTGGCCGGCACCGAGGCTCGCCTGGAACTGGAATCGCTGCTCGGCACGAAGGTCAACCTCCAGCTCCAGGTGTCGGTCGAGAAGGACTGGCAGCGGCGTCCGGCGCTGCTCGACCGTCTGGGATTCCAGGAGGCGTGACTACTTCCCCGAAGTAGGCTGACCGGTGATGGCTGACACGGTCTCGGCTCCCACCCAACTGGCCGAGTTGGCCCGCACTGATCGCCTCGGGGAGGCCAATCTTCTCCTCGCCTCTTTCGTGCGGCCCGAACTCGACCCGCATCCGACCCTGGCGCGGATCGAGGACCTGGCTTCGCGGGTCGAGGGAAACAATCACCTGGCGCTGCGCCGCGTCATCTCCATCGCCGAGGGCATCGGTGGAAACGTCGACGACTACCACAATCCCGACAATCACTTCCTCGACACCGTCCTCGCCACCCGCCGGGGGATTCCGATCACGCTGTCGATCCTGTGGATCGAAGTGGGCCGCCGGGCGGGCATCGAGATGGAGGGGGTCGGGATGCCGGGCCACTTCCTGGTCTATGCCGGCGGTCAGCTGGTGGACCCGTTCCACTATGGCGAGGCGATCGGGTTCGACGAGGCCGCTTCCCTGGTTGCCGCCGCCCTCGGTGGCCAGCCTCGTGCCGACCGCACCTGGTTCCAACCGGTGGGCTCGATGACCATCGTCAGGCGCATGCTCCTCAACCTCGAGCAGCTTTATGTCGACCGGGCCGATCCCCACAACCTGGAATGGGTGGCGGCCTGCCTCGAGGCCCTGACGCCCGAGTAGCCGTTGGCGAACGCCGCCCGCCCAGCCGAAGATTGAGCCCCAGACGGCGTGAACGGCGGTCGCGAATCCAGGGTTCGGGCAGCCCGACCTAGGACCCGGCTTCGTATCTCACTACGACGAGAGCGTCGCTGGCCGACTCCGCGCCCCAGATCTCGCCCGGACGCCCCAGGATCTGTCGGACCTCACCGCCGGGTGTAGGCAAGGGGAACGACTCGAAGGTCTCTGAGGCCGGGTCGAACCTGAGGAGGGCGTGATCACCACCGAAGTCGCTCACCCAGGGATGGTCGGTCTCGTCGACGTACACGGCGTACGCCTGGGGAGCGTCGCCTGGCAGCTTCCACTCTGTCCAGCTCTCCGCTTCCGGGTCGTATCGGGCGAGATGGCCGGTGTTCCAGTAGCTGACCCAGATC
>DATFFO010000199.1:0-2193 GCA_035250025.1 Acidimicrobiia bacterium | reverse complement strand
TCTCGCTTCTTCCCGACAGCTCGACAGCTGGCGAGGACGGTTCGTTGTCGATCGGGGGTTGCTCGGTACTCGAACTGGCCAGAGCCTTTGGGACGCCGCTTTTCATTTACGACGAGGCACATTTGCGCGCCAGATGCCGGGAAGCCGTAGCTGCGTTTGGCGATCAGGCCGTCTATGCCGGCAAGGCATTTCTGTGCCTAGCGATGGCCAAGTTGGCTCACGAGGAGGGCCTTCGGATCGACGTCGCCAGCGGGGGCGAGCTCTTCGTGGCTCTGGCCGCGGGAGTTCCCGGGGAACGCCTCGTGATGCACGGCAACAACAAATCCATGGACGAGCTCGAGGAGGCAGCCAAGGCCGGAGTGGGAAGGCTCGTCGTCGACAGCTTCGACGAACTCGACCGCATCGTTGAGCTCCACGATCGCACCGGTCACGTTTTCGACGCACTGATCAGAGTCACCCCCGGCATCGAAGCCCACACCCATCACTACGTCGCCACCGGGCAGGATGATTCCAAGTTCGGGTTCACCCTCTCGACCGGAGTGGCGAGCGCTGCCGTCAACGCCGCTCGTTCCAACCCCGGCATCAGGCTGCGCGGATGCCATCTCCATATTGGCTCGCAGGTGTTCCGGGTCAGTTCGTTTTCCTCGGCGCTGGAGGCGATGGCTGACTTCGTCCGCTCCCATCGCCTAGAGGAGTTGTCGATGGGAGGTGGCTTGGGAGTCGCATACGTGGCCGGGGAATCGGCTCCTTCGATCACCGAATACGCCGGGATCTTGAAGGCGTCGGCGGAGGGCGCCGGACTTGATGTGGTCCTCTCCGCCGAACCCGGCCGGGCGATAGCCGCGGCCGCGGCGGTAACCGTCTACACGGTGGGAACGGTCAAGGAGATACCGGGGATTCGCACCTACGTCTCCGTCGACGGAGGCATGAGCGATAACCCGCGACCGGTTCTCTATGGCTCCGGGTATGAAGCGTTCCTCCCACGGGCGGTCAACGCCGATCGAACCCGCAGGGTGAGGGTGGTCGGCAAGCATTGCGAGAGCGGGGACGTGCTAGTGAGGGACGCTTTGGTCCCGGAGGATCTTTCGGTGGGGGACTACCTGGCGATGCCGGTCACGGGTGCTTATGGGCACTCGATGGGTTCCAATTACAACAAAGTCCCTCGACCGGCGGTGGTCTTCGTCTCGGACGGAAAGGCCCGGCTGGTTGTAGAGAGGGAGTCCTTCGAGGACTTGATCCGCAACGATCGCCTTTAAGAATGGAGCTCCCGGAGGCGATGGCCACGCGCGAAACCGTGGTCATTCTGGCGTAAATCCAGCACGGTAAACCGTGCCGGATTTACGCCAGAATGGATAAGTGGGAAAGATTCACGGCGGACAGCTCGTCGCCCGGGCCCTCAAGGCCGAAGGGGTCGACACGATTTTCACCCTCTCGGGCGGGCACATCGTCGCCATCCTCGACGGGTGTGTCCAGGAGGGCATCCGCATCGTCGATGTCCGTCACGAACAAGCTGCGGCGCACGCCGCCGAGGCTTACAGCCGACTGACTGGGCGGTTGGGGGTGGCGGTGGTCACCGCCGGCCCGGGAGTGACCGACACCATCACCGCCGTGGCCAACGCCTGGTTCGCCTCGACGCCGATGCTCGTCATCGGCGGTCGCCATCTCCTCCGCCAGGAGTTGAAGGGCGGGCTCCAGGAGATGAATCATCCCCAGCTGTTCGCCGGGATCACCGCCTGGGCCGCCACCGCCTGGCAAACGGAACGCCTGCCCGACTACGTGGCGACGGCGAGTCGTTATGCATTCGGCAGGCGGGGAGCGCCGGTTTTTTTGAATATTCCGATGGACGTTCAATTTGACGTCGTCGACGAAGAGTCCGTCGTCTGGCCCCGCGGCTATCGGCCCATCCGCCAGACCGGGACCGACGCCGAAACCCTCTCCGCCATCGCGACGGCGCTGGCCCAATCGAGCCGTCCGGTGATCTTCGCCGGGGCGGGAGGCGCGTCCCTGCAGCAATTAGCCGAGGCGATGGGTGCGCCCACCTTCGTCAACGGTCGGGCGCGGGGGTCCTTGCCCCACGGCCATCGGTTGCTTGGCAACCATGCCCGCAGTCAGGCTCTGGCTACTGCCGACCTCGTCCTGGCCCTGGGGGTCGATTGGGACTTCCGCACCAACTACGGCGAGCGAGTAAATCCA
>DATFFO010000198.1:0-5859 GCA_035250025.1 Acidimicrobiia bacterium | reverse complement strand
CGTTCTTTGGAGCGTGGGTGACGGCCCCAGCGACCTTTGGACCGTACGCATCGCCTAGCGACACCCACCGTCGAAAGAACGGTCGGGACGTGCGCCCTCGTCCAAAGAACGGCGCGCCTAGGCGAGGGCCTGGGTGAGGGCGCGGCGGGTGTACACCTTGGCCAGGTGCGTCTTGTATTCCTCGGAGCCGTACAGGTCCTCGAGGACGGTGACGCCTTCGACGGCGCGTTCGGCCGCCTCCTTCACCGCCTGCTCGGAACCGTCGCTCCCGATCAGGGCCTCCGCCACACCCGGGGCCAGGGTGGCCTTGGTGCCGACCCCCGTCAGCGCCACCCGACAGGCCGTCACCGAGCCGTTGGACTTCTCGACCCAGGCGGCCGCGCCGGCCACGGCGTAGTCGGTGTGGCCGCCGCGCCGTCCCAGCTTGTCGTAGGCCGACTTGCCGCCCGTCTTCGGGATCCGGATCTCGACCAGGACCTCGTCGGGTTCCAGCGCCGACGTCAGGGTGTCGACGTAGAACTCGGAGGCGGGGATCTGGCGGGTCCCGGAGGGACCTTGAACCACCATCGTGGCACCCAATGCCAGGACGGGGGCGGTCTGGTCGGCGGCGATGTCACAGTGGGCCACGGCGCCACATGTGGTGCCCCGGTTGCGTACCTGCGGGTCGCCCGTCCAGGAGGCGGCGTCTGCCAGGGCCTTGGGCACGGTCGAGGACGCCGCCGTGTCCGAATGACGCACCAGCGCCCCCAGGGAGATGTACTCACCGGCGTCGCTGATCTGATCGAGCCCCGGCAACCGGCCGATGTCCACCACCAGCTCGGGCGAGAGCAGCCGGAGCTTCATCATGGGGATGAGGCTCATCCCGCCCGCCATCACCTTGGCGAACTCGGCCCCGGCCAGGGCGGACACGGCCTCATCGATGGTCGTTGCCGCCACGTAGTCGAACTTTCTCGGATACATCAGCCCTTGCTCCCGCTCTTGGCGTCCTGGATCGCCTTCCAGACCCGTCTCGGTCGGAGAGGCATGTCGATATGGGTGACTCCCATGGGCCGGAGGGCGTCGACCACGGCGTTCACAACCGTCTGCGCCGAGGCGATCGTCCCCGCCTCGCCGATCCCCTTGACTCCCAAGGGGTTGATGTCGGTCGGCGTGACAGTCCGCGCCAGCTCGAAGTTGGGCAGGTCGCTGGCCGTGGGCAGGGGATAGTCGACCAGCGACCCCGTGAGCAGGTTCCCGTCGGCGTCGTAGACGGCGTCTTCGAACATCGCCTGGCCGACTCCCTGGGCGATCCCGCCATGGATCTGGCCGTTCACGATCATCGGGTTGATGACGTTGCCACAGTCGTCCATGGCGAGGTACTTCATGATCTGGACCTCGCCGGTCTCCGGATCGACCTCGACCATGCAGAGATGGGTCCCGAACGGCCAGGTGGCGTTGGCCGGGCTGAAGACGGCGTGCGCCTCCAACCCTCCGCTGATGTCGTCGGGGAGGAGATGCGGCTGGTACGCGACTTTGGTGAGCTCGGACCAGGCCACCTCCTTGTGGGGCGAGCCGGCCACATGGGCCCCGTCCTCCGTGAAGACGATGTCCTCGGCGGACGCCTCGAGCAGGTGGGCGGCGATCCTGGCGGCCTTCTGGCGGACCGCCACCGCCGCCTCGTGGGCGGCGGCGCCATCCACGGCCGCGGAACGTGACCCGAACGTGCCGATCCCCATGGGGGACTCGGCCGTGTCGCCGTGAGCGACGCGGATGCGCTCTACCGGTATGCCCAGCTGGCGCGATACCAGCTGCGCCCAGGTGGTCTCATGGCCCTGGCCGCTGGGGCCGGTGCCGATGACCACGGTCACCGAGGCGTCGGGGTTGACGCGGACGAGGCCGGAACCGTTGAAGGCCGAGGGCAGGCCGTATTCGCTCCATGAGAACCCGAGGTCGACGAGGCCCGACGGGCCGAAGCCGCACACCTCGACGTAGGAGCTGAGGCCGACCCCCACGGTGCGCCCAGCCTGGCGGGCGGCATCGCACTCGGCCCTCAGATCAGACCATCCGAAGTGGCTGAGGGCGGCGTCGAGGTTCATGCCGTAGTCGCCGGTATCGATGGTGAATCCGATTGGCGCCACCGCGGCGGGGAAGTCCGCGGTCGGGATGTAGTTCATCCTGTGCACGTCCGCCGGGTCCTTGCCGATGGCAGCGGCGTACTCGTCGAGGATCCGCTCGAGGTAGTAAATCGCCTCGGGCCGTCCCGCTCCCCGGTAGGCATCGGT
Organism: Acidimicrobiia bacterium; assembly: GCA_035250025.1. Lineage (GTDB taxonomy): Bacteria > Actinomycetota > Acidimicrobiia > Spongiisociales > ZC4RG35 > DATFFO01. The sequence continues at coordinate 3,598 of DATFFO010000198.1, read as the reverse complement.
CGTCATGGTGTGGGTGGTGACGCAGTCGAGCTTCATGTGGGTCGGGAACTTGTACTGGCCCGAACCCACGAACACGCCCAGGAACGGGATGGCTACGGTGAAGTTCTGGGTGTAGGCGCCCATGTCACAGATGCCGTGCAGCTCGTACCCGAGGACCTCGCCATCCCTGGTGCCGGTGATGGAGGCGGTCGCCACCCAACCCCGGCCCTGGATGGTGCTGTAAGGCGACTCCCGCCTGGTCTCGGTGAACTTGACCGGTCGGCCCAGCTCCCTCGAGGCGAAGCAGGCCAGCACCTCGTCGTTGTAGACGTTGAGTTTGGCTCCGAATCCACCACCGACTTCGGGGGCGACGAGGTGGACGGCGTTGGAGGCGACCCCGAACATCTTGGCGATGGCACCGGCGAGGGCGTGAGGCACCTGGGTCGACGACCAGACCTCGAACCGCTCGTAGCCTCCGTTCCAGTCGGCGATCACGGACCGAGGCTCGATGGCGGTGGGGATGAGACGCTGGTTGACCATCTCCTGGGTCACGACGACGACATCGTCGCGCTGCTTGGCGTCGGCGATGGCCTGCTTGGTGGCTGTTATCCCCTCCTCGTTGCCCCAGGGCCCCCCTTCCCACGTGATGAGGAGGTTGGAGTCGAGGTCGGCATGGACCATGGCACTGTCTGTCAACGCCTCCTTGAGGTCGATGATGGCCGGCAGTGGGTCGTAGTCCACGAACACGGCGTCGGCGGCGTCCTGGGCGAGATACCTGGTCTCGGCCACGACCATGGCCACCGCCTCGCCGGCGTGGTTGACGGTCCCGTCGGCCAGAAGCGGGCGGAGCTTTCCGACCGGAACCTGGGCGAGCAAGGGACCGAGACCGCGGACGTCGTCGGCGGTGTATACGGCATGGACGCCCTCCATCGTCATGGCCTGGGAGGTGTCGATCGAGGTGATGCGGGCATGGGCGTAGGGGCTGCGAACGAAGGCCACATGGAGCATTCCGTTCAGCGAGATGTCGTCGGTGTACCGGCCCTTCCCCCGGACGAGGGCGGGATCCTCCCGCCGGTGCACGGCTCCGCCGAGGACGCTGGTCGTGGCGCTCATGCCGTGACCCCCTCTCGCTCCCAATCGGGCGGAGCAGGTTCCTCGCCGCGCATCTTGGCGGCGGCGTACTCGATGGCCCGGACGATGTTGTGGTAGCCGGTGCAGCGGCAGAGGTTGCCCTCGATGCCGTGGCGGATCTCGTCTTCGGAGGGCGACGGGTTGCTCTCCAGCAGGCCCACGGCCGAGAGGATCATGCCGGGCGTGCAGAACCCGCACTGGAGGCCGTGGCGCTCCCAGAAGCCCTCCTGAACAGGATGGAGGGTGTCGCCGTCGGCCAATCCCTCGATGGTCATGATCGAGGTGCCTTCGGCCTGGGCGGCGAACATCGTGCAGGACTTGGTCGTCCGACCATCGACCAGCACCGTGCAGGCTCCGCAGTAGCTGGTCTCACAGCCGATGTGGGTGCCGGTGAGCCTCTGGTTCTCGCGTATGAAGTGGACGAGGAGTGTCCTGGGCTCGACGTCGGCCGCCACCGCCTGCCCGTTGATCGTCATCGAGACCTGCAAAAGGACCTCCTTGGGTTATTACCAGTTTGGAAGCTATCAGGCGGCGGCGTTGTACGTCGTCAGCGCCTGTGGGTTTCTTCGTCCTGGACGGTAACCACGGGCAACCAACGACCAGGACGCGGTGACGCGGGCCCTCAATCGGAGTCCAGGGCGTCGCCGAGGACTTCGGCGAGCTCGGTGACGATCCATCCGAGGAAGGTGAGGACGTCGTCGGCCTCCGGACGCAGGTCCTCGAAGTCCTCGGCCGTGTCGATGCCCCACCGTGCCGCCAGCACCAGCCGCACCTCGTTGACCACCCGGAGAAAGGCGGCGGCCTCGAGCAGGCTGATGGTCGTCTCGCCGGTGTCGGAGCCGGAGGCACCCCCCTCCTCGACGGCGTCGAGAACGAGCTGGAATGACGAGCGGTCGGCCCGGCGCGACGTGCGCAACTCTCCGCCGGCCAGCCTCCTCCACTCGGTGTCGGCCTCCGGGTCGCCCAGGTACACGGGCGGGTGCAGCCGGGCCGCGCCCGGGTCCTCCTCAGGTGTGCCCAATCCCTCCAGGATCTCCACCGCGTCCCTGAGAAAGCTCGCCTCCACTCCGGTGAGCCGGGCCACGACGCTCCCCTGATCGAGCCGAAACAGGAAGTCGCGCACCGTCACTTCTCGATCGTGGCCCAGAGACCGTGATGATGAAGCCGGTAGCAGTCGTGCTCGGCCTTCTCCCGCGGCCCATCGGTGACTACCGATCGCCCTTCGTTGTGGACTTCCAGCATGAGGCGGGTCGCCTTGGCCTTGTCGTACCCGAACAGCGACCGGAACACGTACACGACGAAGTCCATCGTGTTGACGGGGTCGTCCCACACCACCACCTTCCAGGTCTCATCGAGACCCGAGTCGTCATCCGTGTCCGAATGGATGTCGGGATCGCGAAGGGGTGTTGCGGTCGTCATCAGGTCGAGCGATAGGTGCCGAGGAAGACGAGGTCGGAAAGTGTCGCCGGCCGGGGATCGAACACCGAGTCCCGCCCCGCCTGTCCAGGAGGATGGCTCAGATCGACGAAGAACCGGTAGATCCAAGCCTGGTCCGAGGGACGCGATTCGATTCGAGTCAGGTTGGCGCCTCGCAGGCCGAGCTCGGTGAGGGCGAGGGCAAGAGCCCCCGGCGTGTGGCCGGTGGTGAAGACCACGGTGGTCTTGTCGGCGTCATCGGGGACCGGCTGGTCTCCTGTCGTCAGAACGACGAACCGGGTGGTGTTGTGGTCCCGGTCGACGACGTCTTTCATCAGCACGGTCAGTCCGTGGCCGTCGGCTGCCCGCGCCGGCGCCAGGGCGGCATCGGTCGGCTGCTGTGCCTCTGCGACCCGTCGCACGGCGCCGGCGGTGTCATGGACGGGCACCGGTTCCCAGCCCCAGTGGGTGAGGACGGCCTCCGACTGGCTCAGCGCTTCGGGATGGGAGAGGACCCGTTTCACCTGATCCACAGCGGTGCCCGGCAGGCCCAACAGGGCATGGCGCACCTCGATGCGATGCTCGGCCACGATCCAGGTGTTGCCCGGGAGCAGGCGGTCGAGCACCGGCAAGACGCTGCCCGTCGTCGAGTTCTCGATCGGCACGACCAGTCGATCCACCTCGGCGTCGGCCAGGGCCTCGAAGGCAGCGACGAAGCTGGGATAGCCAACCCGGGGCTCATCCGGGAACAGGTCCTCTACCGCTCCGTCCGAATAGGACAGGGCCTCGCCCTGATAACCGATGCGCACATGGAGAACGGTACCGCAGCGCGACTTCAGAGAAAGACGGGTGAAGGCGTCCGACCTCCGCCTTCCGTCAGCTAGATCCGGAAGGCTCCTCCGAAGGAGTGGCGGGCGCGGCGGGGACGGATGCTCTCGGTCAGATCGACCGTGTCCTCCTGCCCACGCTCCTGGCGGAGGACCGAGAAGATGGTGGGCTTGGCGGGCCTGAACAGCCCCGGCGTCGTCACCGCCGATCCATCCCCTGCCGCATCCAGATCGATGAACACCGA
>DATFFO010000197.1:0-10823 GCA_035250025.1 Acidimicrobiia bacterium | reverse complement strand
AGAGGTTTGGCGGTGGCTGTGGACCGGCCTGGCCGTGGTGATGGGGATCGGTGAGATCTTCACGGCCGGCTTCTTCCTGCTGCCCTTCGCCGTCGGCGCCGGCTGCGCTGCCGTGCTTGCCTGGCTCGGGGTGGGCTCGCTCGCCCAGTGGCTCGTCTTCTTCGGGGTGTCGGCCGTGGCACTCGCCTACCTGCGTCGATACATCGACCGACAGGACGAGGGCGAACAGCCCCGGGTGGGGGCCAATCGCTGGGTGGGGGCGGAGGGCGTTGTCCTCGAGGAGATCGATCCCGACACCGCCTCGGGCATGGTCCGCGTGGCGAGCGAAGAGTGGCGGGCCACCTCCCGCCACGGTGGCACCATCCTTGCCGGCGCCCGCATCGTCGTGCGCGACGTCAGTGGAGCGCGACTCGTTGTCGAAGAAGTCGAATAAGAGAGAAAGGAAAACACCATGACGCCATTGATCGTCCTCTTTGTCGTCCTGGCGGCGGTGGTCATCCTGATCGCGGCGGCCGGGTTCAGGGTGGTACGCCCGTACGAGAAGGGTCTCATCGAGTTCCTGGGCCGATATGAGAAGACCGTCGACTCGGGCCTGCGCTGGGTGATGCCGTTCATCAAGCGGATCACCAAGGTCGACATGCGCGAGCAGGTCGTCGACGTCCCACCCCAGGAAGTGATCACCAAGGACAACGTCGTCGTCACGGTCGACGCTGTCATCTACTACGAGGCCACCGACCCGGTGAAGCTGAAGTACAACGTCGGTCAGTTCATCCTGGCGGTCACCAAGTTGGCGCAGACCAACCTGCGTAACGTCGTCGGCGACCTGGACCTCGACTCGGCACTGACCTCGCGTGAGGTCATCAACGCCAAGTTGCGCCAGATCCTCGATGATGCCACCGACAAGTGGGGTGTGCGCGTGGTCCGCGTCGAGATCCAGCGCATCGAACCGCCCGCCGACGTCACCGACGCCATGCACCGCCAGATGAAGGCCGAGCGCGACCGGCGGGCCCAGGTCACCGAGGCTGAGGGCGCCAAGCGGGCGGCCATCCTCCGGGCGGAGGGGGTCAAGGAGTCCCAGGTCCTGGAGGCCACCGGTCAGGCCGACGCCATCAAGCTGGTCGCGGAGGCCGAGCGGTTCCAGAAGCTGACCGTTGCCGAGGGTGAGGCGCAGGCCATCGAGCGGGTCTTCGCCGCCATCCACCAGGGCGACCCCACCCCCGACCTGATCGCCATCCGTTACCTGGAGGCCCTGCAGGGAGTGGCCAATGGCCAGGCCACGAAGATCTTCCTGCCCCTCGATACCTCGGGCGTGCTGGGAAGCGTGGGTGCCATCGGTGAGATGTTCCGAGATAGCGCCGGACCCGCCAACCCCAACCCGGCACCGCCGCGGCCGTAGGAGTCTCCCATCAGCAGAACAGGCCGGCGGAAGGTTCCCAGCGAACAATTGGCCAGCGACTGCGGAAACCGTGTTGGCGAACCCAGGGTTCGGGGGCCACGCCTGTCGCGGCCGTTCCGTGGGCCAGCCACTGCGGAAACCGTGTTGGCGAACCCTGGGTTCGCCAACACCGCCTAGCCGGGCGTGCGCTGCATGGACGCGAGGGTGGCCTCCACCTCTTCGGGGGAGACCGGCGGGTAAAAGACCATGGTGTACTCGTCGCAGCGGTCGCCTGGTTCGTTGAACCAGGCCACGACCCAGCGCCCGTCCGGGTAGGGGCCGGCCACTGCCCGCGATCCCGCTACCTCGACCTCCCCCCGCTCGGCGGGGAACTGGTTGGGGGGCAGGCTCCCGCGAATGAGGGCGATGGCGACTTCGTCGTCTCCGTCCACCCACAGACGGGTATGGGTGCCTCCGATGGACGTGAACTCGTCGGGGGGAGCAGCGGTGTCTTCCCCGGCCGGTACCACGGTCGGAGGCAGCACCTCGACGTCGTAGGGTGCCGACGGGCAGGGCGGAGGCGGCGCCGTCGTCACGGTCGTCGGGGCGAGGGTGGTGGCAGAATTTGCGGTAGTGCTGGCGCCGGCCCCGGTGGTCGTCGAGGGTTCTGCCGCCGGTCCGGCACACGCGGCACATGCCAGGATGGCCAGCAGGAGAATGAGACCTCGCACGGGCGATGATGGTACCGAGGAGGCGCGAAAAGGCTGCCTGGCCGCAGGGCCCCAACCTGGCCGGCGCGGGTAGCGTGGGCGTCACCACCAAATTGGAGAACACCAGTGTCGGACCGGAAAGAGCAGGCCCGCCGGGCCCTCGATGACGTGCTCGACAGCCTGCGGGGGATCAGCCGCTGGATGTACGAGAATCCCGAGCTGGCCTACGAGGAGCACAAGTCCTCGGCCCGCCTCGTCGAGTTTCTCGGCTCGTCGGGCTTCGAGGTCGAGTACCCGGCCTACGGCATGGAGACAGCCTTCGCCGCCCGGGCGGGCACGGACGGACCGCACGTGATCATTTGCGCCGAGTACGACGCCCTTCCGGGTGTCGGCCACGCCTGCGGCCACAACATCATCGCCACGGCAGCCCTCGGTGCCGGGCACGCCCTGCTCCCCCTGGTCGACGAGCTCGGCATCCGCCTCACCGTCCTCGGCACCCCCGCCGAGGAGCACTACGGCGGCAAGGTCGACCTGATAGACGCCGGCGCCTTCGAAGACGTGGCGGCCGCCATGATGATTCACCCCTCCCCCACCGATGTCGTGGACTCCAAGGTGATCGCCGTTGCGCACGTCGACGTCCACTATCACGGCAAGGCGGCCCATGCCTCGGCCTACCCCCAGCAGGGCTTGAATGCCCTCGACGCCGCCGTCCAGGCGTACGTGAACATTTCCACCCTTCGCCAGCACATCTACCCGACGGACAAGCTCCACGGCGTGATCGTGGAAGGGGGCGAGGCGCCGAACGTCATCCCCGACTACACCCGTTCTTCGTGGTACATCCGCGCCGAGCACCGTCCCCGGCTCGAGGAGCTGATACCGAAGGTGACCGCCTGCTTCGAGGCCGCCGCCACTGCTACGGGGTGCACGGTCGAGGTCGAATACGTGGGCCACATCTACGACGAGATGGTCTCCAACCCGGTGATGGTCGACCTGTTCCTCGCCAATGCCTCCGAGCTGGGCCGTTCCATGCTGAGGGGTGCCGACCTGCCCCCTTCGCAAACCGGTTCCACCGACATGGGCAACGTCTCGAAACTGGTCCCCACCATTCACCCCATGCTGGGCATCAGCTCCCGCCCGGCGGTGAACCACCAGAAGGAGTTCGCGGCTCACACCATCACCCCCGACGGTGACCGGGCCATCTCCGATGGGGCCTTGGGGATGGCCTGGACAGTGATAGACCTGGCCGAGGGCGACCATTGGGCGAGGTTGTAGCGGTTTGCTGCTCGATTGAAGATCGGTTTCAGCCCGGTGGTGCGCGACTTTTCGAGCGCGTGAAAATCGGTTACCGTGCCCGGCCGTGGAACTTGCCGGCACCGAGCGCGAGACCCTCAAGGCCATGTACCGCCTCTCTCCCGGCGGTGATGCCGTGCGCACCGGGGACCTGGCAGAGGCGCTCGGGGTGTCGCCAGCCACCGTCACCTCCCGTCTCAAGCGCTTCAACGGCCAGGGCCTCGCCGAGCACACCCCGTACCAGGGGGTCCGGCTCACCTCGAGTGGACGGCGGCTGGCCGTGTCGGCCATCCGCCGGCACCGGATCGTCGAACGCTTCCTCTCGGACATGCTCGGTTACCCGTGGGACGGCGCCGACCGCCTGGCGGTGACATTCGAACACGCCCTTCCCGATGAGGTCGTGGGCCGGCTGTTCGCCGCCCTCCGCCGCCCCACCACCTGTCCCCACGGTTTCCCCATCCCCGAGGACGAGGCCGAGGAGGTCGACCAGCTGCCGACCCTGGCCGACATCGACCTCGGCCGGGAGGTGGAGGTCGCCCTGCCCGGCACCACCCATTCCGATGTCGTCGCCTTCCTCGACACCCTCGGGATCCGACCCGGAGCCCGGGTGACGGTCCGGGAGCGACAGCCCTTCGAGGGGCCGGTGGTCGTCGATGTCGACGGCCACGAACGCCTCATCGGCAACACCCTGGCTCGAGAGATCTACGTCTCGGCCGTGACCAGAAAGGCAATGTGAGATGAACCAAGTGATCCTGGCCGCCGAAGGCGGTTACCAGGAGTTCACGCTCGGCACCGCCGAATGGCTGTGGCTGATCGCCGCCGCCGTCACGGCGCTGGTGGCGATCGGGGTGGGCTTCGTCCTGGCCCGAAGCGTGATCGCCGCCGACCAGGGCACCGAGAAGATGAAGGAGATCGCCGGAGCCATCCAGGAGGGGGCCATGGCCTACCTCCGCCGCCAGTTCCGGACCATCGCCGTCATCCTGGTGCCCCTGACGGTGCTGGTCTTCGTGACCTCGACGTCGGTGCTCACTCCCGAGGGCACCGAAGCGCTCAGCTTCCTCGAGTCGGGTCTCGCCCGGACGCTCGCCTTCGTGGCGGGATGTGTCCTCTCGGGGCTCACCGGGTTCATCGGGATGAGCCTGGCCGTCCGCGGCAACGTGCGCACCGCCGCCGCCGCCCGCTCCGGCTCGCTGCCGGCGGCGTTGGAGGTGGCGTTCCGCACCGGCGGAGTGGCCGGCATGTTCACAGTGGGCCTCGGCCTCCTCGGTGCCACCGCCATCATCATGATGTTCCAGAACACCTCCTCGGCGATCCTCGTCGGCTTCGGCTTCGGGGGCTCCCTGCTGGCTCTCTTCCTGCGCGTCGGCGGAGGGATCTTCACCAAGGCCGCCGACGTCGGCGCCGACCTGGTCGGCAAGGTCGAACAGGGCATCCCCGAGGACGACGCCCGCAACCCCGCCACCATCGCCGACAACGTCGGCGACAACGTCGGCGACTGCGCCGGCATGGCCTCGGACCTGTTCGAGTCCTATGAGGTGACCCTGGTCGCCTCGATCATCCTCGGCGTGGCCGCCTTCGACTCGATCGGCGCCAATCCGGCTTTGGGCCTCGTCTTCCCGGTTGTGGTGCGGGCCATCGGCGTGGTCGCCTCGATCATCGGCGTGTTCCGGGTCAGGGCCACGCCGAACGACAAGACCGCACTCGCTCCCATCAACCGCGGCTTCCTCACCGCCGGCCTTCTCACCGTGGCGGGGACGCTGGTCGTGGCGCTGGTCTACGTCGGCAACGCCAACGCCAACGAGGGCTGGAAGGTCTTCGGAGCGGTCGTCGCCGGCCTGGTCCTGGCGCAGGTGACGAGCAGGCTCACGGAGTACTTCACGTCGACCGAGGAGGCTCCGGTCCAGGAGATCGCCCAGGCGACCGAGACCGGCCCGGCCACGACCGTCCTCTCGGGGATCGCGAGCGGGTTGGAGTCGTCGGTGTGGGCCATCGTCGCCATCGTCGGCGCCATCGCCGTGGCGATCATGCTCGGCGGCGGCAACATCCAGTTCTCGCTCTACCTCGTCGCCCTCACCGGCATGGGCATGCTCGCGACCACGGGGGTCGTGGTGTCCGAGGACACGTTCGGTCCGGTGGCCGACAACGCCGCCGGCATCGCCGAGATGTCCGGCGAGTTCCACGGCGAGCCGGAGCGGATCATGGTCAGCCTCGACGCCGTGGGTAACACGACCAAGGCCGTCACGAAGGGCTTCGCCATCGGCTCGGCGGTCATCGCCGCCGTCGCCCTCTTCGCCTCGTTCATCGAGACGATCGCCGGCGAGTTGGGCATCGAGGCCAGCGGCAGCGACCTGTTCGCCCTCCCTGAGACCTCGATCAACGTGGCCGACCCGGCGACGTTCATCGGCCTCCTCATCGGAGGTTCCGTCGCCTTCATGTTCTCGGCCCTCGCCATCCGGGCGGTGGGGAGGACGGCGGCTGTGGTGGTGCAAGAGGTGCGGCGCCAGTTCGCCGACGGCGCCATCATGCGCGGCGAGCGACGCCCCGACTACGGGCCGGTCATCGACATCTGCACGGCGGCCTCCCTGCGGGAGCTGACCACCCCGGCGCTGCTGGCCGTCCTCACCCCGGTGATCGTCGGGTTCGGGATCAACTACTTCGCCCTGGGCGCCTTCCTGGCGGCATGCATCCTGACGGGCCAGCTGATGGCCAACTTCCTGTCCAACTCGGGCGGGGCATGGGACAATGCCAAGAAGTACATCGAGGAGGGCCACCACGGCGGCAAGGGATCGGAAGCCCACAAGGCCGCCGTCATCGGCGACACGGTGGGCGATCCATTCAAGGACACCGCCGGGCCGGCTCTCAACCCGCTCATCAAGGTGATGAACCTGATCTCGCTGCTGATCCTGCCGGCCGTCATCGGCCTGCGCGATTCCTCGGCCCGCTACGTGATCGCGGGGGCGGCTCTGGTGATCCTGATCGCCGCCATCACCTGGTCCAAGCGTGGCTCGGGTGATGTGACCTTCGGAAGCACCGAAGCAGCCGAGGCCTCGACGGGAGCCTGATGTTCGACGGTCTCGCCGATTGGGTCACACGCATCGTCGAGACCGTCGGATACGGCGGCGTCGCCGGTCTGGTGGCGCTCGAGAACCTGTTCCCGCCTATTCCATCCGAGGTGATCCTCCCCCTGTCCGGCTTCGTCGCCGGCCGGGGGGACGCCTCGGTCATCGGGATGGTGATAGCCGCCACGATCGGCTCGATGATCGGTGCCATCGTCCTCTACGGCATCGCCGCCGGCGTGGGCCCGGCCCGGCTCCGCCGATTCGTGGTCCGCTTCGGTGGATGGTTCGGACTCGATGAAGCTGATCTCGACAAGACTGAGGAGTGGTTCGACCGTCGGGCCACGATGGCCGTGCTGCTGTGCCGGTGCGTGCCGCTGATGCGATCGCTGGTCTCGATCCCCGCCGGCTTCCGGCGCATGCCCCTCGGTCGCTTCAGTCTCTACACCCTGATCGGCAGCCTGGTGTGGAACATCGCCCTCATCGCCGCCGGCTACACGCTCGGCGACCGCTGGGAGCAGCTGGAAAGTCCGCTGGAGGCGGCTCAGAACGCTGTCCTCGTCCTCATCGCCGTCGCCATGGCGTGGTTCGTGTGGCGGCGAATGATCCGCCCTCGCCTGAACCGGAGCTAGCTCCTCGCCGGCGCCCGCGGTTCTTTGGACGGTGCGTGACGGCCCGAGCGTTCTTTCGACCGTACGTGTCGCTGGGCGATACCCACCGTCCAAAAGTCGTGGACGCCGTCACCCACGCTCCAAAGAACGCCGCGCAGGACGGCAGTCGCGAGACGTCGGATCAACCGTCTCCCACGGCGTAGAACTTGCCGTCGCGGGAGCCCACGTAGAGGCGTCCGTTCCAGACCGCCGGGGTCGACTCGATGCACGACTCCGAGAGCTGGTGGGTCCACTCCAGCGCCGGCGCCCGCGGGTCGGCCAGCGAATATCCCCGGATCTCGCCGCCGCAGGTCGCGGCGATGAGGGTGCCGTCGACGATCGCCGGCGACGACCACGAGTGGGCGGCTATATCACGGTCCTCCCACACCACGTCACCCGACTCGGTATCGACGGCGATCAGACGTCCTATGTGGCTGGTGTTGTAGATGACGCCGTCGCCGAGGGCGGGGGTGGCCCAGAAGCCGCCGTCGCCTTCTCCGCCCGACATCGGAACGCCCCACAGGCGCGCGTCACCGTCGGTGTAGGGGTCGAGCTTGACGAGCTGGCCCACCTCGGCGGAGCGGGAGTTCTTGCGCTCGTCCTCGACAGAGACATAGAGCATGCCCTCGACGTCGATGACGATCGTGGCGTCGGCATCGTCGCCGACCCAATAGTCGAAGACCACCGGTGCCTCCCCGGAGCGAACGTTGGATACGTCGAGCCCGACGACCCGGCCGCCCGAGTTGACGAAGTACGCCCGCTGCTCGTAGACCGCCACCGAGCTCTCGATCGACACGTTGCGCCCCACCTGACCAACGAGCTCGTCGGTGTAGCCGGGGACCGCCACCAGGAGTTCGGGGGCGATGGTCACCAGCCCGTCGGCGTCGTAGCCCCGGTTTAGGGCGACGGCGAAAAACCAGGAGTTCTCCCCGCCTTCGTAGAGGATGTCGTCGACGATGACAGGATTCCCGTCCCAGTCGTCGTTCCATATCCCGTTGACGACATTGGCGTCCAGCGACCACAGCTCGGTCGGCCGCTCGCGGTCCAGGGCGATGGCGCGCAGCTTGTTGTCCCGCGAGCCGGTGTAGAGGAGCGGAAAGCCATCCGGATCGAGGCTCACGGAGCCCTTGATGATGTCGCCGGTGGGGAACGAGGGACGGGTGGGCTCGCCTGTGTCGGCGTCGAGGAAATGGACCGACTTGTCGTAGGCGCCGAATATCACCTCGGTGATGTCGTCGGGGCGTTCCCAGACGACCGGCTGGCCGGTCCAGCCGGAACCGCACCAGGTGGTCGTCTCCCCTCCCACACTGGAGCTGCCGCACAGCCCGCCGGAATCGGGGTAGCTCCACAGAGTGCTGGGGCTGGTGGGGGCGGGACCAGTGCCATACCAGCTGCGGGTCGGGTTGCCCCGGAACATCGTCAGGCCGGTGACCTCGCCCCAGGGCCGACCCACGGTCCAGTCGGGGACGACGTTTGACTCCCGGTCCGGGAGGGTCGTTGGCGGCGGGCCGGTGGTGACGGTCGTCTCGATGGCGACGCTCGTCGAGGGAGCGGTCGCGCTCGGGACCACCGATGGTGAGGTGGACGAAGCCTGGCTGGTGGTCGTGACGACCGCCGAGGCGGGGGCCGTAGGGGAGTCGGTGAGGAAGCGGGCCGCCCCGACCAGGGCGATGCCGAGCACCAGAACCAGCACCACCAGTCGGAAGCGCGCCGCTCGATCGGCGGGGGGTGAGGCAGAAGGGCGGTGGGTCACACCGTCATGATGGTGCCAGCCAGGCTCAACACTCGTCATCTCCGGTGAGCTCCGGCCTCCCCGGGGCGGAGATGAAGGCGGGCAGGAGGCACGCCGTCATCTCACCGTCAGGCGCCACTTCCACCCGGGCGACGGCAGTGGTGGATCCCGGCACCGAGAAGTTGGGCCACACGAAGTTGCCCAGGTTCCAGGCGACCGGCGCGCCATCGACGACCTCCAGCCGTTGCAGTCGATGGGCGTGGTGGCCAAAGATCACGTCGGCGCCCGCCTGGATCATGGCCTCGGCCGCCCGCCGGTCGGCGTCGGTCGGCTCCATCTCCAGTTCCACGCCCCAGTGGATGGTGACTACGACCAGATCGGCGACCTCGTCTGCCGCTCTGACCGCGGCGACCATGGTCTCGACGGTGTCGCCGTCCGCCATTCCCGGCCGGTCATCTGTGGCGAACCAGTCCAGGCTCGGGTAGACCCCGCCGAAGCCCACCACCGCCACCTTCCAGCCGTTCACCTCTACTACAGCCGGCTTCGACGCCTCGGCTGCGTCCTTGCCGGCGCCGACCGGTTGGATTCCGGCCGCCCCGACCTGGGCCCGACCGTCGACCAGGGCCTCCTTTCCATAGTCCCCGCTGTGGTTGTTCCCCAGGTTGGCAACCTCGATCCCGGCGGCGGCCATCACCGGCAGCGAGTCGAGGTCGCATCTGAAGATGAAGGTCTTGTCGAGCGCCACCCCCAGGTCGGAGGGGGCGCACTCGAGGTTGATCACCGTGAGGTCGTCCTCCAGGAACAGGCCGTCGAGGCCCTCCCAGGCGTAGGCGTGGCCGTTCTCCGCCAGGGCGGGGATGTAGGAAACGTCGGTGTTGACGTCGCCGACTCCGTGGATCACCAGCCTCCCCCGGGGCGGATCAGTGGTGGTCGTCGAGGGTGGCCGCGTGGTGGTCGAGGGGACGGTCGAAGTAGTCGATGGGACGGTCATCGCCGCGGTGGGGCGAGTGGTCTCGCCGGCCACCACGGCCGCCTGCGGCTCGAACGCCACCGCGAAGGCGGCGGCGCCCAGGAGGAAACCGCAGATCAGGACAATGAGAACCCGGGACACGGATGACAAACGCATTGGCAGTCATTGTGGTTCGCCGGTCGAGGGTTGCCCGGTAGTGCGCCGGCGTTGGGGGAACCATCGCCCCCTACCCCACCACCTACGGTGGCGGGGCCCCTTCCCCCTCTCGCTTCGCTCGTGGGGGACAAACCTTCAGACTTCCGACTTCCGACTACAGGATCTGGCTCAGGAAGAGTTTGGTGCGGTCTTCTCGGGGTTCGGTGAAGAAGTGCTGGGGGGTCCCGACCTCGACGATCTCGCCGCCGGCCATGAACACCACCCGGTCCGCCACGGCGCGGGCGAAGCCCATCTCGTGGGTAACCACGATCATCGTCATGCCACCCTCTGCCAGCTCGACCATAACGTCCAGCACCTCCTTGATCATCTCGGGATCGAGGGCCGACGTGGGTTCGTCGAACAGCATCACCTTGGGCTGCATGGCCAGGGCGCGAGCGATAGCCACCCGCTGTTGCTGGCCACCGGAGAGCTGGCCGGGATACTTGCGGGCCTGCTCGGGGATCTTCACCCTGGTCAGCATCTGCAGGGCCAGCTCCTCCGCCTCAGCCTTGGGGAGATGACGGACTTCGCGCGGCGCCAGCGTGACGTTCTCGAGGACGGTGAGGTGGGGGAAGAGGTTGAATTGCTGGAAGACCATCCCAGTCTCTCGACGGATCTCCTGGATATTGCGCACGTCCTCCGAGAGTTCGACCTCGCCGACAACGATCCTCCCCCGGTCGTGCTTCTCCAACCGGTTGATGCATCGGATCAACGTCGACTTGCCCGACCCCGAGGGCCCGATCACCACAACGACCTCCTGGCGTCCGACGCGCATGTTGATGTCGCTCAGCGCCTGGAAGTCGCCGAAGTACTTGTCCACCTGATCCAGTTCGATGATGGTGTCA
>DATFFO010000196.1:0-3368 GCA_035250025.1 Acidimicrobiia bacterium | reverse complement strand
TGTCCCAGCGCCCTGGAGACCAGGGGGTCAAGGCATTGCCGCGGCCCGCCGCGCATCCCGACCCGGTCGACGAAGCCATCGATGAGTCGTTCCCCGCCTCGGACCCTCCGTCGTGGGCGGGACGCTGACGCGACGCTGACGCGACGAGGCCGCCGCCTGGAGGCGGCGGCCTCAGCCGGCCGGACCATCAGTAGTTGTCGGTGTCCTCTTCCAGGCGAGCCTTCACCTCTTCGGCGCTCTCGCCAGTGCGCTCCTTGATGCGCCCGACGAACTCCTCGTAGTTGCCTTCGGCAACGTCGAGATCATCGTCGGTGAGGTCGCCCCACATCTGACGGGCCCGGCCCTTGAGCTGGTCCCAACGACCTTCCCACTTTGTCTCACTCGGCTGGTCCATGACGTTCCTTTCGTCGGCGTCACGATTTGGAGATACCCGCCAGGCCCCCGGCAAAACGCCTGTTTGAGCTGTCCATGCCGGGGTAGCCCCCGACGATGGAGTCCACGACCGGTGTCTGAGCATGGCTCGCCGTGGCTAGTGGGAGACAGCCCCGACTACCCCGTCCTGGTCGCCGAGGAGGCCGCCGACGTGGTTGTCGTCGGGGCCGGAATCACCGGTCTCACGACTGCCCTCCGGCTGGCGGAGGGTGGCGCCCGGGTGGCCGTCGTCGAGGCAGGGAAGGTCGCCGCCGGGACGACTGGCCACACCACTGGCAAAGTCACCTCCCAACACGGTGCCATCTACCGCTATCTGATTCGACATCACGGCGAAGACTCCGCCCGCAGTTACGCCCAGGCCAACCAGCAGGCGATCGAGAAGGTGGCACATTTCGCCACCCAGCCTGGCAATGAGAGCGGTTTCGTACGGGCTCCGGCTTACATCTACGCCCTCACGGCCGAGGAAGCTCAGGAATTGGAGGAGGAGCAGGCGGCAGCCGCATCCCTGGGCTTGCCGGCCAGGATCACCGACCAGACCGGCCTGCCCTTTCCCGTGGAAGTAGCTCTCGTCTTCGACGACCAGGCGTTTGTCGACGCCGGTCGCTATTGCCGTGCGTTGGCCGCCGCCGTCGCCGCCGCGGGAGGGGCGATCTTCGAGAACAGCCGAATCACGGACGTCGAAGAGGACGGCGGGGTAGTCGAGGTGCACGGGGGAGGTGGTTCGGTGAAGGCCGGGGCGGCGGTCATCGCCACCCTCCTGCCTATCGCCGACCGGGGTGGGTTCTTCGCCAGGACCCGGCCATCACGCTCTTATGGAATAGCCGGGCGGATGTCGGCGCCGGCCCCTCCGGGGATGTACATCAGCGCCGGCTCGCCGACCCGGTCCTTGCGGCCGTGGCCCGGGGGAGGTGACACCGGGTTTGTCATCGTCGGTGAGAGTCACGAACCCGGTGACCCCGAGGCGACACCTGGGCGGTGGGGCGCTCTGGAGCGGTGGGCGAACGACCACTTCGACGTCGAGTCGTTCGAGTTTCGGTGGTCGGCACAGGACTACGCCACGGCCGATTCGGTGCCCTACGTGGGTCGGTCACCGCGTACCCAGAACGTGTACGTGGCGACCGGCTTCCGCAAATGGGGCCTGACCAACGCCACTGTCGCAGCCGACATCCTGGCGAACCTCATCGGAGGAGAAGACCACCCTCACGCTCGGGTATTCGACGCCGGGCGCATAGGCGACGCCGCGGCGGTGGGCAAAGCCGTCAAGGACAACTTGCACGTTGCCGGCCACATGGTCGGCGATCGCCTGAGACGTCTTCTCGCCCCTTCCATCTCGGAACTGGTCCCCGGTGAGGGACGGATAGTCGAGGCCGACGGCCAGACCGTCGCCGCCTATCGGTCTTCAGACGGGTCCTTGCACGTTGTGTCGGCCACGTGCACCCATCTCGGCTGTACCGTCAAGTGGAACGAAGCGGAGACCAGTTGGGACTGCCCATGTCACGGCTCCCGCTTCGATGTCGACGGTTCGGTGCTGACCGCTCCGGCTACCAAACCCCTCGAGGTCATGGCCGATTTCGTACCCGAGCCAGAGGATCTTGATCAGTGAGGAGCCCGGGTCATTTGCAGCCCGGTGGCGGTGCCGGCGATCGTCCAGGCCCGGTCGGATAGCGCCTCGACGATTTGCCAGCGAGTATCCGATTCCAAGTCAGCCGGGGGCCATTCCGGTGACGGTTCGGCGGTTACCAGCCTGATCTCCAGACCGCCCGAGTCCATGCCCTCCAGGTTGAGCAGCAGGGCCTTCGGCGCCAGTGCCAGGAGCATCACCGCAGCCTCGTCGACCGCCAGGGCCAGATCCTCGATGCCGTCGAACGAGAAGCCAAGTAGGTGGCCGGCGCGGCCGACCACCGTCCGGATGGTCTGCAGGTAGTGGACCGATCCCGGAACGCGCAGCTCGACAGAGAGGTTCTCGATCGGTTCGAGAGGGGCGGAGAGGTGCCGGGGTCCCGGCTCGGCAGTGGTCATGTCCGTCGCCGGACGATATCGGCCGCCGCCGAACAAGTCCGTGAGCCGGGCGTCCCATCTCTCCCCAACCCCGGTCGAGGCAACGAAGCCCGAGCCACCGCGTCCCGGGGGAAGACGGTCGTGATCGCGGTGGTCAGCTGGCGTAGTCGTCGCGTGCCTTGGCGGCCCGCCCCGCGCCCACCTGGGTCTTGGTGTGCTGCTCTTCCTCGGGCGGCGGTATGGCCGCCGGCAGGCCCAGGGATTCCAACCATAGTTCTCTCGCCCAGCCCATCGTATGGAAGAGGTGTTCGCCTTCCTGCTCGTAGACCTCGTCGTATGCGTCCTGAAGGGCGCCCTTGAGGTCACCGGTGGCGTGTTTGGCGATTTCGCCGATCAGCACCCAGTTCTGATGGTCCTTGCTTTCCGCCTCGACGATGCACTCGGCTGCCACCAATTGGGCGCCGGTATCCGGCATGGTCTGCTGGGCGGTCTTGATGGCCTTCACGAGGGTTGCTGCCTTCTCTCGCAGGATGGCGCGTCCCGGCGATTCGGCCTCGACGTCCAGTCCGGCTACCTCGAAGACGCCCTGGAGCACGGTTTGGTGGTTCCGGGTCTCCTCCAGATACTTCTCCCATTCCTCTCGAACCTCGTCGTTGGCCGCGGCCTCCACCGCGGCGACGTATATCTGCTCACCGCCTAGCTCGGTTTCCATCGCCTGGAAGAGAAGCTCGTTGAGCTGGGCCGAATCCATCGCTCCACCTTTCGTCGGGACGTTCGTCCATACCCGTCAAGAATCGGTCGAAACGCGTAACTGCTCAGCTTCAGAATCGCGTGACGCGAGCGGCGGGGTGCTCCTGGAGGATGCCGGTGGCGGTCTCGATGACGGCGTGGTCCTCGTGGGACACCTGAACCGCCACCATGCCCTCACCCTCGGCGAG
>DATFFO010000195.1:0-10066 GCA_035250025.1 Acidimicrobiia bacterium | reverse complement strand
AGACGGGAGACGTGCATCTGGGAGATGCCCATGCGTTCGGCGATCTGACGCTGGGTGAGTTCCTGGTAGAAGCGCATGTGGAGGATCTGCTTGTCCCGGTCAGACCTGCCGGCGAGGATCCCCTCGAGGGCATCGAGATCGGCCAGCAACTCGAAGCGCTCGTCCTCTTCCCCCAGGAGGTCGATCCGGGCCGATTCGTGGTTGTTGCCCGTGGCGTCGAGCGCCTCGGGTCGGTAGGCGGAGCCGAGGGTGGCGGCTTCGGCCACGTCGTCCGGAGAGAGCCCGGTGTGAACGGCGATCTCCTCCACGGTCGGGGACCGTCCCAGGCTCTGGGTCAGCTCTTCGTTGGCCTGCCGGGAGAGGACGCTGGCATCCTTCAATCGCCTGGGAACACCTGTGCCCCAGCCTGAGTCGCGGAAGTAGCGCTTGATCTCTCCGGTGATGGTCGGCACAGCGAAGCTGACGAACCTGCTGCCGAAATCGGGATCGAATCGGTCGATGGCGTTGAGAAGGCCCATCATCGCCACCTGGGTCAGGTCCTCCGCCTCCTGGCCCCTCCGCACGTAGCGGCGGGCCAGGTGCAGGGCGAGTGGGCGGAACGCCTCGACCAGTTCGGCCCGGGCCGACGGGTCGGGAAGTCGGCGGAAGAGGGCCTCCACCTGAGCTTCTTCGGGAGATTGCTCACTGTCCGGGGTCAATCGCTCGGCGACCATCATTCGACGACGATCACTTGATGGAGCGGAGTGGCCGGTGGTAGATGGTGGGTGAGCAAGTTCCTGCCTGTTGTAGATGCGCGAAGGGGTGCATCAGCTGGCAGGATCTGGGCCAGCGAGTCGACCGGGTCCGGGGCCGACTTCGTCAACTTACCGCCATAGGCCGGATTCACGCAACTGTCGAAGACGATTTGTTTTTCGCGCTCCCGACCGACTCGATTGGCAACGCTTCGGTATTCTCCGAGGCATATGACTGATTCCGTCCTCGTCCGAGTCAGCTGGTAACAGCCGGGGATGCCCACCCTCCAACGTCCCGCTTAACGGGTCATCCCTGGCCGGTGTTGTCGGGAGCCGCCGAGATCATCTCGACGAGACGGCCGACCTGCTTCTCATCGCCGTGAGTGGCGAGGTCCGCCTGGCTCACCATTCCGATCACCTGCTGGCCGTCGATCACCGGTAGGCGTCGGACGGCGTGCTCCTTCATGGTGCGAATTGCTTCGTCGACCGAGTCGTCGGCGCCGATCGTCACGACTTCCCGGCCGGAGACGAGATCTTGCGCGGTAGTCGACTCGGGATCGAGGCCGGCGGCGAGGACGCCCACGGCCAGGTCACGGTCGGTGACCATGCCCTGCAACTGGCGGTCCGGGCTGCACACGATCACCGATCCGATGTCGTTGTCCGCCAACTGGCGGGCGATGTCACGGATCGGGGTACTGATGTCGACGATCACCGGGGATCCGGTCATGATCTCACGAGCGGTGGTCATTCTGGGACTCCTTGGGTTGCTCCCGTGGATGGAGTACCCCGAGTTCCCGACGTCAAACAGCCGGTCTGATCAGCTGCCGCGGTAGGTCGAATAGCCGTACGCGCTCAGCAACAGCGGAATGTGGTGATTCTGGTCGGGGTCGGAGACCCTGAACACGATGGCGACCTCGGGGTAGAAGTTGTTGCCATAGGCGGCGGTATTGAAGACCAGCCGGTAGACACCGGTGCGAAGGCGATTGCCGCCCAACAGGTCGGCCACTCGCCCGCCCTCGTCGGTTGACGCCGAGCCCATGGTCGAGGGCCCGTTCTCCTCCAGGCGCTCCAGCGTCACCGCCATGTCGGAGGCAGGCATACCGCTGACGGTGTCGAGGACGTGGGTGCTCACGGCTGCCATACGCTCATAGTGCCACGTCCGCCGCCTCCGCCGCCGACCAAAGTGCAACGCACTGGACCCAGTGCAGTGCGTTGCACGCCAATTGGGACGGGTCAGCCCGCCAGTGCCTCCAGCACTTGCTGGCGCCAGGCTTCGGTGGTGTCGCACTGGTTGAACGTGTAGATGTGGAGGCCGGAGATGGCGGCCACCGGGTCGGCCAATGTGTCGCCGAGATCGACGAGGAACTCGGCGGGGTCGTACCCGCCCGGTCGGACGAAAGCCGACATCAGGCCGGTGTTCTTACGAAGGAAGGAGAGGGAGCGGCCGACGCCGATGCGCCCGGAGATGCGGAGCAGCTTGAGCCTGTCCGCGACGCCGGGAAGCCCGAGGACGAGAGGCAGGTTGATGCCCGACGATCGGGTGGCGTCGAGCCAGTGGGTCACCGCTCCGGCGTCGAAGCACATCTGGCTGGTCATCCAGCGGGCATGGGGTTGCTTGGCCGCCAGAGCCTCGGCCAGATTGTCGTCGGGGATGTCGGGATGGCCTTCGGGGTAGGCGGGCACACCTATGGCGAGGTCGTGGCCGATGCGATCCATCGCCTCGATCAGGGCGAGGCCGTCGTGGAACTGGCTGGCGTCGGCGGCATCGCCCCCCACCACGAAGGCCGTGGTGAGGTTCAGCGTGGTGATCCGGGCGAGCAGGTGCTCGAGATGGGCCTCGTCGCGGGTCATGTGGGCCGAGAGATGCGGCGTCACTCTGAATCCCCGCTGGCAGAGATCGGCGGCGAGTTCGAGGCTGTCGTCGAGAGTCTTGTTGGGCGAGGCCGTGACCGAGACCCGGGCTCCGGGAGGAAGGAATCCGACCTGAGCGGAGACGTTGGACAGCGGAATCACCTCGAAGATGGGATCGGCAAGGAGATCGGCCAAAGCGTGGCTGGCTGGTTCGGACAGCTTCTCCAGGTCTGTCATCACACATTCGAGTCCGGGAACTCGGCCTTGCGCCGGGCGATCCAGTCGTCGAGTTCGGCCCGGACGGCATCATCGAGGGGCGGCGCCTCGTATTCGGACAGCATCCGCTTCCACGCCGCCGCCGCCCGGGTTACCGAGTCGTGGGCGCCGCCTTCCTCCCACTGCTCGTAGCTCGAGTTGTCGGCCAGGTTCGAGACCCAGAAGGCGCTCTCGAAGTTCGCCATGGTGTGCTCGGTTCCAAGGAAGTGCTCGCCGGGGCTGTGGGTCATCAGCGTGTCTGTGGCGAGGCCGTTCTCCGACATGTCGACGCCTGAGAGCAGCGCTCCGGCCATCGATGCCTGATCGGCGTCGAGGACGAACTTCTCGTAGCCCATGGTCAGCCCTCCTTCCAGCCATCCGGCCGTGTGCAACACGAAGTTGACCCCGGCGAGGAGCGTGGGGATGAAGGTGGCGGCGCTCTCGTAGGCGGCCTGGGCGTCGGGTGTCTTCGACGCTGTGAAGTTTCCACCCGACCTGAAGGGAACTCCCAGCCGTCGAGCCAGCGCCGCCATCACGAAGAGCACGAGGGCGGGCTCGGGCGTGCCGAAGGTCGGGGCGCCGGTCTGCATCGACATCGAAGAGGCGAACGAACCGAAGATCACGGGGGCGCCGGGGCGCACCATCTGGGTGAAGGCCATGCCGGCCATGGCCTCGGCCAAGGTCTGAGTGGCGACGGCGGCGGCGGTGGCCGGGGACATCGCCCCGGCCAGTATGAACGGGGTCATCAGGCACGCCTGGTTGTTCTCGGCGTACACCTTCGCCGACCCGAGCATGGCCCGGTCCCATGACAGCGGCGAGTTGGCGTTGCACAGGGACGTGATGACGGTGTTCTGGTCCATGAACTCGGCCCCGAAGACGATTCGGGCCATGTCGACCGTGTCCTGGGCTCTCTCGGGCTGCGTCACCGATCCCATGAACGGCTTGTCGTTGAGGGTGATGTGAGCGTGGATCATGTCCAGATGCCGCTTGTTCACCGGAAGGTCGACGGGCTCACAGAGTGTGCCTCCGGCGTGGTGGAGGCCACCCGCCATGTAGGTCAGCTTGGCGAAATTGCGGAAGTCCTCGATGGTGGCGTAGCGGCGGCCGCCCTCGAGGTCGCGCACGAACGGCGACCCGTAGGCGGGGGCGAGCACCACGTGGGGGTCGCCCACGACGACGCTTCGGGCCGGGTTGCGGGCGTGCTGGGTGTACGTCGCAGGCGCCGAAGCCTGGATGACCCGGCGGCACATCCCGGCCGGAAACCGGACCCGGGTGCCGTCGACGTCGGCCCCGCCGGCGGCGAAGACCTCGAGTGCCTCCGGGTAGTCGACGATCTCGATGCCGACCGTCTCGAGGAGACGGTCGGCGTGCTCCTCGATCGTGGCGAGGCTCTCCTCGTCCAGGACCTCGTACGGGGCGAGTCGGCGAGTCAAGAAAGGCTGGGACTCGGCGAACGAGGCGGCGCGGGCTGCCTGACGGGCCGCTCTGCCTCCCGACCTGCGGCCCCGCGGGGTGTCGGTCACGTCTTCTCCTCTCTTCGTCGGCCCCCTCTTCGGCGGTCATGGCGGCGCCCGCCCGGCTTGGGCTCGGGCAAACGCACTGCCGCTGCCAGGTGGGGGAACTGATGGTTGGTGTGGGGCAGACCCATGGCGGCCACGAAATGCTCCTGGAAGCTGGGCTCCACGGCGGTTTCGACCTTTTCCACCCCGTCGGCAACGTCGATGATCTCGAGCCGGGCCGACTTTGAGAGCAAGGCCATGATCGCTCCACTCCCGGCGGCGTTGCCCGCGGCGGAAACCCGGGTGAGGTCGCAGTCTGGGATCAGGCCCAGGACCATGGCGTACTTCGGATCGATGTGGCTGCCGAAGGCGCCTGCCAGCCGGATCTCGTCCACCGCCTCGATCCCCGCCCGGTCCATCAGGAGCCGCGTCCCGGCATAGAGGGCGGCTTTGGCGAGCTGGATCGCCCGGACGTCGTTCTGCGTCACCCGGATGACAGGGTCATCCCACAGGCGGTAGGCGAAGGTTCGTCCGTCGGCTTCCACCCGCTCCCGGCCGGGTTGGATGGTTCCGTCCGAGGCGACGATGCCGGCGAGGAAGAGCTCTGCGACCGCCTCGATGATCCCCGAGCCACAGATCCCCGTCACCCCTGTCGCCTCGACTGCCCCGTCGAATCCCGGCTCGTCAGACCAGATGTCCGATCCGATCACCCGCAATCGGGGCTGGCCGGTGGCAGCGTCGATGCGGACTCGCTCGATGGCTCCTGGCGTCGCCCGCTGGCCGGCGGAGATCTGGGCACCTTCGAAGGCGGGGCCGGTCGGGCTGGAGGCGGCGAGCAGCCGGGAGTCGTTGCCGAGGACGATCTCGGCGTTTGTCCCGACATCCACCAGCAGCTGGAGGGCGTGGCGGCGGTGCGGACCCTCCGATAGCACCGCCCCCATCGTGTCGGCCCCGACGTGGCCCGCCACGAGGGGGAGGACGAAGAGCCGGGCACCGGGATTGATTGCGAGGTCGATGTGACGGGCGGAGAGGTCGAGGGCGTCGCTGACCACGGGCGCGAACGGAGCCGACCCGAGAGGGGTGGGGTCGTAGCCCAGCACCAGGTGATGCATGATCGGATTCCCCACGAGGGCGACGTCGAGGATCTCGGTGCGGGCGACGCCGGCTTCGCCGGCCAGGTCCTCCACCAGCTGGTCCAGTGCCCCGCGTACGGCGACGGTCATGGCGGCCGCTCCTTCCGGGTGCATCATGACGTGCGACACCCGGCTCATCAGGTCCTCGCCGTAGCGGATCTGAGGGTTCATCGCCCCGGTCGAGGCGAGCACCTGGCCGGTGGTGAGATCGAGCAAGTGCCCGGCGATGGTCGTAGAACCGACATCGAAGGCGACTCCGTAGAGACGGTCGTGGAATCCCGGCCACGCCGCGATCACGTTGGAGCGGTCATGCACCGCCACCGTGGCCGACCAGGCGCCCGCCACCAGGGCGGCATGGACGCCCGATATGACCTCGGGGTCGAAGGTGAGGTCGTCGAGGCCCCACTCTTCGAGCAGGGCGTCGGCAATGCGGTCGACGTCGGAACGGGCGTCGGCCAGGGTCGGTGCCTGCGTCTCCACGTAGTGAAGGCGGATCACCGGGTCGATCGGGTAGTCGGCCAGCTCGGGGCGCTTGCGCACGACCTGGCGATGGACGTGGCTGTCGGGGGGGACATCGACCACGACGTCTCCCCGGATGGTGACGGCGCAGCCGAGGCGACGATCGGCGGTGAGGGGGCGGCGGCCCCGATAGTTCAGTTCGGTCGGGCCCGGAGGTGAGAACGCATCCGGGTCGGAGGGGATGGCGGGGGAGGAGCCCAGCGAGACCTGGCAGCGGCCGCAGATCCCCCTTCCCCCACAGACAGAGTCGAGGTCGACACCGAGGCTGCGGGCGGCGTCGAGGATGGTGGTGCCACCTTCGACCGTCCCGCGCCTTCCCGAGGGGGTGAAGACGACCCGATGGGTGCTCATCCGGCACCGCGCCGGCGGCGCCCACCCTTCCGCCCCGTTTCGGGCTCGGAGTTGGCCTGCGGGCTGCGAAAGCGACGGATCCACGAGGCGCAGTCCCGGTCATGTCCGGTCAGGACATCGGCCGCCCTCACGCTCTGGATGATCTCGGGCTCCATCGGGTTCGTGATGGCCGAGGTGAGCCCGGCCCCGATCGCCATCGCCAGGAAAGCGGCGTTGATCCCCACCCGGTTCGGCAGGCCGAAGCTGACATTCGACGCCCCACATGTCGTGTTGACACCCAACTCGTCACGCAGGCGCCGGACCAGGTGGAAGACCTGTCTACCGGCCGTGGGGATGGCGCCGATCGGCATGACCAGGGGATCCACCACCACGTCCCTGGCGGGGATGCCATGGTCCGATGCCCGGTTGACGATGCGGCGGGCGATCTCGAACCGCACGTCCGGATCCTCGGAGATCCCCGTCTCGTCGTTCGTGATGGCCACGATGGCGGCGCCGTGGCGGGCGACCAGCGGCAGCACCCGGTCCATCGATTCGGCCTCGCCGGTCACAGAATTGACGAGAGCCTTGCCCTGGTAGGCGCTGAGTCCCGCCTCGAGGGCGGGGACGATCGACGAGTCGATGGAGAGGGGAACATCGACGATCGACTGCACGAGCTTGATGGTCGAAGCGAGGATCGCCGGCTCGTCCGCCAGCGGGATTCCGGCGTTGACGTCGAGCATTTGCGCCCCGGCCGCCACCTGGGCGAGGGCGTCGGCCTCGACCCGCGAGAAGTCCCCCGCCTTCATCTCCTCGGCGAGGAGCTTGCGTCCGGTGGGGTTGATCCGCTCCCCGATCACCACAAACGGCCGCTCGAACCCGATCACGACCTCCCGAGTGGCCGAAGCCAGAACGGTGTCAGTCACTTGTCCCCCACGAGCGCAGCGAGTGGGGGAAGGGGCCCCCGCCAGCGGAGCTGGTGGGGTAGGGGGGTCGTTCCCAACAGGGAGAGTTCTGCCAAGGGTTCGGCTCCCCCCTACCTCCCACCTCCGCGTTGCTCCGGTGGCAGGAACCTTCCCCCACTTCGTGGGGGACAAAGGGCCGCGGAGTCACGAGCTCGCCCCGTAGTTGCGGACCAAGGCGTCCAGTGCCCCGTCGGTAAGCTCATCCTCGAGCGCGGCGGCGACCGTCTCGACCTCGCCTTCGACCTCGACTTTGCGCCACTCGGCCATGTACTCGTCAGACCCGATGAGGCCGGCCCGGGTGGCGGCACGGTCGATGGCCTCCTGGAAGCGGTCGGAGAGCATCGCCCGCGTGGCCCGGCGTCCCTGACCGGAGACGACCTGGGCGGGGATGTCTCGCCAGTAGATCACGGTCGCCTTGTCAGCCATGGGCGGCCACCTGGATGAGGGCGGGTTCGAGGTCTCCGTATCCGACGAAACGGCGCTCGAAGGCGAGCCCGAGCCGGAAGGCGGCCTCGCGGGCTTTCTCGGTGAGATCGGGGGCGTCGACCTGGGCCAGGTGCATGACCCGTGTGTAGTTCCCGAAGTAGTCGGACAGCAGTTGGGGATGGCGATCGAGCCCCAGCCCCCGCCAGACGAGCAGGTCGAAGTTCCGCACCAGGAAGTCCGTCAGATAGAACGTGGCCGGCTCGGCTTCATGCAGGGCCGCGAAGAGCCCGGCTTCGCTGAGGAACTCGTAGCAGTGGGCCCCGGGGAGCCGCTCCACGAAGTGCCGTTCGAGAACCCTGTCGAGCATGCCGCCCGTGCCACAGTCGCCATACGCCACGAAGATCCGCTCGAAGTCGTCGCGGGTGGCGATGATGCGCTCCTCGACGGCGGCCGGGATGAGCTGGGGAGTGTTGTGATACCGGCCGGGGAGGCACTGGACTTCCATGTTCTCCAGCCCGTTGCGGGCGACCACCGCCAACAGCTCGCGGGCCATGGCCCCGCAGCCGATCACCAAAACCCGGGGCGGGTCAGCGGGCACTGCGTCGGGCCTCGACGAGCTGCTTGGCGGTTTCTGCCGCCACGGCGGCGTCCCGGCAGTACGCATCTGCCCCCACCGACATGCCGAACTCCTCGTTGAGTGGCGCCCCTCCGACGAGGACGATGTAGTCGTCGCGGATCCCCTTCTCGACCATGGTGTCGATCACCGTTTTCATGTATGGCATCGTCGTGGTGAGGAGGGCCGACATGCCGAGGAGGTCGGGCTTGTGCTCGTCGAGCGCCTGGAGATATTCCTCGACGTCCGTGTTGATCCCGAGGTCGACGACTTCGAACCCGGCTCCCTCCAGCATCATGCCGACGAGGTTCTTACCGATGTCGTGGATGTCGCCTTTGACGGTACCGATCACGATCTTGCCGACTGTCTCTGCCCCGGTCTCGGCGAGCAGCGGTCGAAGGATGGCCATCCCTGCCTTCATGGCGTTGGCGGCCAGGAGGACCTCGGGAACGAAGAGAATGCCATCGCGAAAGTCGATGCCGACGATGCGCATCCCCTCGACGAGGGCATCGTTGAGCACCCGGGACGCCGACCAACCCCGGTCCAGCAGGATCTGGGTGCCGTCGACGATCTCGTCCGCCAGGCCGTCGTAGAGATCGTCGTGCATCTGCTCGACCAGTTCCTCATCGGTGAGACTGGAGAGGTCGAGTTCGTCTTCGCTCATGCCGCTTCCTCCTGATTCTCCCCGACACCCAGGGCCAGCAAGCCTCGTTCCACGATACGGAACGATGTCGGATGATGGAACATTATCTCCTCCCACCGGCCAAGTCCAGCGAGGAAAACGGCTCGAGAAAGACGTTAGACAGGCCCCCGTCGGCATAGGTAGGCTCCGTGCCGCTCTACAGCATCGTTCCGTATCGTGGCACGTCTCCTGGGAGGGTGAAAAGTGAGTGATCTTCCAGCGCAGGCGCGGGTCGTCGTCATCGGCGCCGGCATCGTCGGCAATTCCATCGTCGGGCATCTCGCCGAGCTGGGATGGCGGGAAATCGTCCAGATCGACAAGGGCCCGCTTCCCAACCCCGGGGGTTCCACCGGGCACGCCTCCAACTTCATCTTTCCCGTCGATCACGGCAAGGAACTGGCGGCGTTGACGCTCGACTCCCAGCGCCAGTACGAGGAGATGGGGGTCAACACCACGTGCGGGGGCATCGAGGTGGCCCGCACGCCCGAGCGCCTGGAGGAGCTGCGGAGGCGAATGAGCTCCGCCACGGCGTGGGGGATCGAGGCTGAGCTCCTGACCCCGGCGGAGGTCAAGGAGAAGGTTCCCTTCATCGACGAATCCGTGATTCTGGGCGGCTTCTACACGCCGTCGGTTTCCGTGGTGGACTCGCTCCGCGCCGGCACGATATTCCGCGAGAGAGCCCAGTCGCTCGGCGCCCTCGCCGTCTTCCCGAACACCGAGGTGCTCGACATCGAGGTGGACGACGCAAGAGTCCAGGCGGTCGTGACCGATCGAGGCCGCATCGAAGCCGAGTATGTGGTTATCGCCTGCGGCGTTTGGTCTCCTCGCATCGCCGAGATGGCCGGGGCTACGATCCCGCTGACCCCGGCGGTGCACCAGATGATCGACGTGGGGCCGATCGACATCCTGGGGGCCACCGGCAACGAGATCGGCTACCCCATCGTCCGCGACATGGACACCTTCATGTACGAACGTCAGACGGCGGGGTCGATGGAGGTCGGCTCCTACGCCCACCGTCCCATGTTCCACCGACCCGACGAGATTCCCTCACTCCAGGCAGCCCGC
>DATFFO010000194.1:0-2291 GCA_035250025.1 Acidimicrobiia bacterium | reverse complement strand
GCCCGCCTCGACTACGTCCACGCCGCCACCTTCACCACCCCCGCCCTCGAGGCCTACGCCGAGCGTCTGGCGCCGCACCTGCCGGTCAGTGATCCCAGGGTGTTCCCGGTGTCGGGGGGATCCGAGGCGACGGAGACGGCGATCAAGCTGGCCGTGGCCTATCAGGCCGCCCGGGGAGAACCGGAGCGGATCCGCCTCGTCGCTCGCCACGCCTCCTATCACGGCAACTCCCTGGGGGCGCTCGACCTGTCGGGTCGCCCCTCGCTACGTGCCCCGTATGAGGAATTGCTCGGCCGGTTCATCCACGTGCCGGCCCTGGCAGAGTCCGACGATCCCACCTGGCACGCCCGTCACCTGGAGGCGGCGATCGAGTCCGGAGGCGTCGCCGCCTTCATAGCCGAGCCCATCGGCGGGGCCGCCTCCGCCGGGGCGGTGCCGCCCGATGGCTACTGGGAGGCGATCACCGAAGTGTGCGTTCGCCACGGTGTCCTTCTAATTGCCGACGAGGTGATGACCGGGTTCGGGCGCACCGGAGAGTGGTTCGCCGCCGACCATTTCTCCCTGAAGCCCGACATCCTCACCGCAGGCAAGGGCGCCTCGTCGGGCTACTGGCCCCTGGGCCTGTGCGTGGCCTCGGGGGAGGTGGCGGCCGCCGTGGGCGAGGGCAGGTTCGTGCACGGCTTCACGTTCTCGCATCACCCGATCGGGGCGGCGGTCGCCACCGCTGTCCTCGATCTGATAGAGAAGGAGGGCCTCGTGGAGCGGTCCGCCCATTCCGGTCAGCTTCTCCGGGCGCGTCTGATGGCAGCGGGCTTCACCGGCCTGAGCGGCAGGGGCCTCCTGGTCGGGGTCGAGGTCGGCGACTCGGGAGCGGTGACCGCCGCCTGCCGGAATCACGGGCTCCTCGTCTACCCGGCGACGGCCGACGCCATCCTCCTCGGACCGCCGCTGGTCATCAGCGACGACGAGATCGACGAGCTGGTCGAGCGTCTCGCCGCGGCGGCGCGCTGAGTCAGGCGCCGCCCGGCTTCTTTGGACGGTGGGGAACGCCCAGGGGCTTCTTTGGACAGTGGGGAACGCCCAGGGGCTTCTTTGGACGGTGGGGTACGGTATTCGTTCGTCACGGTCGTAAGAAGCTGTCGCCCGTTCGTGATGGTCTAAAGAAGGGGCGGTGGGTTGAGGCGGCAGCCCTTCGCTGACAAGGACGGAGGTCGGGAAAACCCGGGTCACAGGCGTCGCCCAGCGGCGGTCACATCAGGTACCAGTCGAGGAACCTCTCCAGCCGCCGGTAGAAGTGAAGCTGCGGTTCTCGACGCAACAGCCCGTGGCCCTCGGTCGGGTAGGTGAGGTACTCGTAGGTCTTTCCCAGCCGGTCCAGCTCCTTGACCAGTTGCTCGGACTGGCGGGGGTCGACCCGCTTGTCATTCTCTCCGTGTGCCACGAGCAGGGGTCGCTCGATCTGGTCCAGCCGGTGGATGGGCGAGCCGGCCCGATAGGCGGCCCGGCTCCGGGACGGGTGGCCCATCATCCTTTCCAGGTCCTCGACCCCGGGACGGTCGCCCTGGGCCCACGACGTGAGGATGTCGCAGTCGCCGTACTTGGCCACGCCGCAGGCAAAGCGATGTGACGGGTCGTCGGTGAGCGAGACGAGAGCCAGGTAGCTGCCGTAGGAGGCGCCGAAGATGGCGAGGCGGTCACCGTCGACCCAGTCGAGCGTGCGCAGGTAGTCGGCGGCGGCCAGGCAGTCCTGGGTGTCGTCCACTCCCCATGTCCCGTGGTTGGCGCGCTCGAAGTCGCGCCCGTAGGAGGTGGAGCCGCGGAAGTTGATGGCGAACCAGGCATACCCCTTGTCGAGGAAGTACTGGGCGTAGCCATCCCACTCGTCGGCGTAGAGAGACGTCGGGCCCCCGTGGGGGTAGACGACGGTCGGCACCGGCCCCTCGTCGGCGGCGGCGGGCCGAAAGAGGAAGCCGTGGATCTCGAGGCCGTCGCGGCCATGGAACACGACATCGACAGGGGCGACGTGGGGGGCCGAGGTGATGGCGGCCGGGGCAGGTGCGAACAGCGGGCGGCGGGTGCCGTCGAGGGCCACCGCCTCGATGCGGGCGGGGGTGGCATGGTCCTCGTAGACGGCGGCCAGGGTGCCATCGGCCAGCCAGGCAGGATCCGACCACACGCCGCCGGTGGCGAGGAGATCGACGCTCCCACTCTCGGCGTCGATAACCACGAGATCGCACCGCCCTCGGTAGGTGCGGACGGCCGCCAGCCGGCTGCCGTCGGCCGACCAGGAC
>DATFFO010000193.1:0-4773 GCA_035250025.1 Acidimicrobiia bacterium | reverse complement strand
CGCGCCCTGGCATCTGTGGCGACGGATCCGATCGATGTCCATGTGAAGATCGATACCGGGATGCATCGGGTGGGAGCTGCTCCCGGGGCCCTGCGGGGGCTGGTCGAGGCCATCGGAACGGGCACGCCTCTGCGTCTCGGCGGGGTGTGGACCCACTTCGCCGTCGCTGACGAGGACCCCGACTTCACGCATCACCAGATCGCCCTATTCAGGGAGGTGGTCAACGGCGTCGCCGTCCCGCTCCATCTCGCCAACACGGCCGGGTCGGTGCTCTATCCGGAAGCCCGTGGCGACCTCGTCCGGGTCGGGCTGGGAGTCTACGGGCTGCACCCCTGTCCCGACACCCGGCAGGTGATCGAGCTACGTCCGGCCATGCGCGTGGTGTCGAAGGTTGTCCACCTCCAGCGCCTGCCCGAGGGGGCCCGGCCCTCGTACGGGCGGCGGCGCCCGCTGCCCGAGGAGGCGACGGTCGCCACCGTGCCGATCGGCTATGCCGACGGCATGCCCCGCAGACTCTCGGGCCAGGGGGGCGAGGTGCTGATCGGCGGCCGGCGCCACCCGCTCGCCGGCACGGTGACGATGGATCAGATCATGGTCGACGTCGGGGATCATCCGGTATCGATCGGAGACGAGGTCGTCCTCATTGGCCGCCAGGGTGAGGAGGAAATCGGAGCGGACGACTGGGCCGAGAAGGTCGACACGATCTCCTACGAGATCGTCTGCGACATAGGGCCCCGCGTCCCCCGGAAGTACGTCGGTTGAACTCCACCCTCACCGCCATCCCCGGAATCGAGGTGGGCCATTGGACCGACCCGGTCGCTCAAACCGGCTGCACGGTGGTCGTCCTTCCCGAGCCGAACTTCGTCACCGCCGAGTTCCGCGGTGCCGCCCCCGGTACGCGGGAAGCGGCGCTCCTCCAGCCGGGGATGTCCGTGGAGCAGATCCAGGCGATCGTCCTCACCGGAGGTTCGGCCTTCGGACTGGCCTCGGCAGACGGAGTCATGGATGCCCTCGAGGTCGACGGGCGTGGCCATCCCGCCTGGATGGGGCCGGTCCCGATCGTCCCGGCTGCCGTCGTCTACGACTTGCACACCGGCGATCCCACAGTCAGACCTGGACCGGAAGAGGGGGCGGCGGCATACCACGCCCGCTCGGACGCGCCGGTCGAGCAGGGGCGGGTGGGGGCCGGAGCCGGGACGATGGCCGCGGGATGGCGGGGCATCGAGGCGGTGCGGCCAGGAGGGTTGGGTTCGGCACTGGTGGAGCGGGAGGAATATCGGGTCGCTGCGCTGGCAGTGGTCAACGCCATCGGCGACGTTTTCACCTTGGAAGGCACCCCGCTGACCGGAGGACACCCGGTCCCCGGGCCTCCGGTGCGGCCTGCCCGGCCGCTGGAACAGACGACACTCGTGGTCGTGGCCACCGACGTGCGCCTCGACCGTCTTCGTCTCCACCGGCTGGCGGTGCGTGCCCACGACGCCCTGTCGGTGTGCATCCGGCCCACCCACACCAGCCATGACGGGGACGCCGTTTTTGCAGTCTCCTGCGGCCCGAACGTGGTCGAAGACGCCGACCTGGTCGCCGAGGCCGCCTGGGAGGCGACGGGCCGGGCGGTGGCAGCGGCGGTGGCTGCGGCCATGGGATAATGGCGCCACCGACCGGGATGGCGATGCGGCCTGGATGGGGATGATCGAGCTAGACGAACTGAAGATCCAGGCCATGGGTTGCACGATGTGCCGGTTGGCCGAGACCCGGACCAACGTGGTGTTCGGGGTCGGCTCGTCCACTTCTGAGCTGATGTTCGTGGGCGAGGCGCCCGGGCGCGACGAGGACCTGCGCGGGGAGCCATTCGTGGGTCGGGCGGGCCAACTCCTCGACCAACTGCTCGAGGACGTGGGCATCCCCCGTCAGACCGTCTACATCGCCAACGTCCTCAAGTGCCGTCCTCCGAACAATCGCAATCCCCAGCCCGACGAGATCGACCTGTGCAAGGGTTATCTCCGCCAGCAGATCCGACTCATCCGCCCCCGGGTGGTGGTGACACTGGGGAACTTCGCCACGAAGCTTCTGCTCAACACCGAGGTCGGGATAAGCCGCTTGCGCGGGCAGGCGTACGCCTGGTGGTTGGGAGCCACCCTCATCCCCACCTTCCACCCGGCTTTCGCCCTCCGCAACGGGACTCGTGTCACCGACTCGATGCGCCAGGACTTCGTCCTCATGCGCCAGACCCTCGACGAAGCCCGCGCCGCGGAAGCCGCCTCTCCCGAACCGGCCCTCCCTGTGGAACCACCGACCGAAGCTACGGCACCCGAACCCGAGCAGGCTCGGCTGTGGTCGTGACGGTGGACTGCCCGGAGGAAGCGGACACGCTGGCTGTGGCGGGCCGACTCGCCGCCGAGGTGCGACGGGGAGACGTGATCGTGCTGGCTGGCGGCCTCGGGGCGGGCAAGACCCGCTTCGCGGGAGGGCTGGCCGCCGGCCTGGGTGTCCAGGAGCAGGTCGTAAGCCCCACCTTCGTCCTCATGCGCGAGTACCACAGCGGGTTCCTACCGTTCATCCACGTCGACGTATATCGCCTGGGCTCCCTGAACGAGTTCGACGACCTCGAAGTAGCCGAACGGGCCGGCGATGGGGTGCTCGTGATCGAGTGGGGAGATGCCGTGGCCCCCGCTCTGCCCGCCGACCGGCTCACTGTCAACTTCGAGGTGGACGAGGACGGTGTCCGCCGCCTCTCCTTCGAGCCTGCAGGCAACTGGCGTCAACGCGACCTCGGCCGGCTTCTGACATGAGGTTGCTCGCCATCGAAACCGCGACTCCCGGCTCGTCGGTCACGCTCGCCGAGGGTCGTGACGCCGTGGCCTACGCCGCCCGCGTCGACCGCACCGGGCACTCCGAGTTCCTGGTACCGGCCATCGACTTCTGCTTCGACCAGGCCGGGTGGTCGCCTGCCGACCTCGACGGCATCGTGGTCGACGTGGGCCCCGGCCTTTACACAGGCCTTCGGGTCGGCGTGGCCACGGCCCAGGGGTTGGGGGCCACCCTCGGCATCCCGGTGATCCCTGTCGTCAGCCTCGACGCCCTCGCCCTGGACGCCGCCACGGGTCGCCGCCACATCTGGGCGGTCATCGACGTGCGCCGGGGAGAGGTGGCGTTTTCCACCTATTGGCCTGTGCCCGGCGGTGTCGTGCGCGACGGCGCCCCCGATCTGGTCGATCTCGCCGGCCTCCGGGCGCGGCTGGAATCCAATCCCAGCGACACTCTCGTCGTCGGCGACTTCCCGGTGCTTCCCGAGGACACCCTCCGCGGGCTTCACCGGGTGAAGACGGGACGGCCGCGCTATCCCTCGGCCCGGGCGGTCGCCGAGATCGGCGCCGGACGCTTCGAGCGTGATGAGATCCCCCATCCCGACGAGATCCGACCTCTGTATCTCCGGGAACCGGACGTGACCATCAACTGGGAGAAGCTTCACCAGGCGGGGCCGTGGGGGTGAGCCGATGACAACCATCGAGCTGGCGCCGCTCACGGCAGACGACCTCCCCGACATCGTGGCCCTCGAGCAGCGCACCTACGCCACCCCGTGGTCGGAGGCGGTCTTCCGGGATGAGCTGGCCGCTTCCGGGCGCACCTACATCAAGGCCATAGCGGGGCGCGACCTGGTCGGCTACGCCGGCCTGATGGTCGTCGGCGACGAGGCCCACATCACCACGGTGGTGGTCGATGCGGCCCATCGCGGAGCCGGCATCGGGACCCGGCTCGTGTTGGAACTGGTGGAGCGGGCGCTGGCGGCCGGGGCGACCAGCCTCACGCTGGAGGTTCGGATTTCCAACCGCGCCGCCCAGGCCCTCTACCGTCGTTTCGGGATGGCGCCGGTCGGAGTCCGCAAGAAGTACTACGTCGACGAGGACGCCGTCATCATGTGGGCCCACGACATCGCCACCGCCGAGTTCGGCGAGCGCCTGGCCGGGATCCGGGGGGAGCTGACGTGAAGCCCACGATCCTGGCGTTCGAGACGTCGTGCGACGAGACGGCCGTCGCCGTGGTCAGAGGCACGGAGATCCTCTCCAATGTCCTCTCGTCCCAGGTGGACCTCCATGCCCGATTCGGCGGTGTCGTCCCGGAAGTGGCGGCCCGAGCCCACATCGAGGCGATTCGCTCCCTGACCCATGAGGCACTGCGCAAGGCGGGAGTTCATCCCGACGACCTCGACGGCGTGGCGGCGACGGCCGGCCCCGGCCTGGTGGGAGCCCTGCTGGTGGGCCACTCCTTTGCCAAAGCCACCGCATGGGCGCGGCGGCTCCCTTTCGTCGGCATCGACCATATGGAGGGCCACCTCATGGCTCCCCGCCTCCAGTACGAGGAGTTCCAACCCCCTCTGGTGGGCCTGCTCGCCTCGGGGGGTCACAGCCAGATCGTTCACGTGACCGAATGGGGCGACTACGAGACTCTCGGTGCCACCATCGACGACGCCGCCGGCGAGGCCTTCGACAAACTCGCCCGCGTCATGGGTCTCGGCTTCCCGGGAGGCCCGGCCATCGACGCCGCCTCCGATGAGGGCGACCCGGCCGCAGTCGACTTCCCCCGCGCCCTGAGCGACCGCCCGTACGACTTCTCGTTCTCCGGGCTGAAGACATCGGTGGTCACATTCCTCGCCAAGGCGAAGAAGAGCGGCGATCTTCCCTCTCAGGCCGATGTGGCCGCCGCCGTGCAGGAGGCCATCGTCGACGTCCTCGTCGACAAGACGTTCCGCGCCGTCGACGACACCGGCGCCAAGGT